>NZ_JBSFVU010000020.1:0-180847 GCF_053592475.1 Streptomyces sp. NPDC002671 | reverse complement strand
GTAGACAAGCACACGAAGCCTCTGGTGGAGATGGTTCTTCTTGGTCGAACAACCCATCTACCAGGGGCTTCACCAGTTCGTCAGCCCAACTGCCAAGCTGACGCAGCAGGTTGGAAAAGCCTCAATGAGCATCGTCGGAATGT
The DNA here is from genome assembly GCF_053592475.1 of Streptomyces sp. NPDC002671. Taxonomy (NCBI): domain Bacteria; kingdom Bacillati; phylum Actinomycetota; class Actinomycetes; order Kitasatosporales; family Streptomycetaceae; genus Streptomyces; species Streptomyces sp. NPDC002671. The sequence goes on along the minus strand of NZ_JBSFVU010000020.1, from coordinate 180,704 downwards.
ATCGGCCGGACCGTTCACCGACATTGATTGTCGACACGAGTTGCCGACACTGCCCACCTGCGGGTTCGTGATCACTGCGCCGGGTGTCGACAGACGGTCGTTTACCGACACTGCGCGTCCGACTCTGTGCTTGCAACCGGTGACACGATCATGAGTGGCTCCCTCTCTTGCTGGCCTCTTGCTGCGTGCTGCGGACTGAGGCCATAGTGATCGAATGCCATCTAGCCAGCACACTGGGTTACCCGATCCCGACGCCGCACGCCGGGTGATCAGCGAGTCCCTGACGGACCTTGCGGGCCGCATCGCCGATCAGATGCAGCATCATGCAAATGCCATGCCGCGGGTGCCATACGACGTTCGCGACTGGCTATTGAATATGGAAAATGTCCTCTCCCGCTTGCCTGGGGATTTCAAGAAGTTCAAGGCAATCTCGCCATACAGGGTAGAAATCCTGAACATGACGGGTGGGCAGGTCTTTGGTTATATCCTTTCTAGCGAGTATTGGAACGGCGCCTTCCCTGGTTCGGTGCCCCGAGATAGGTGGAAGGTACTCCTGAGAGATCTTCGTGCGGGTCTCGTCAGGTTGGCGAACATCCTGCGGACAATCTCTCCTCCGGCCCTGCCTCGCCATAAGCCGCCGGCATTCGCCCGGCTTCGTGATGACGTCGTGGCGGAGTCCGTTGCTGATCAGCTCGCCGCGTTGATATCGGAGGGCAGGCTTCGCTACGAACAGGTGGTGGATGGTAGGTTCAGGTACAGCTGGCCCTCGTATGACGAACCTGGCTGGGACTTCCAGTGCCACCGTGTACTCGGGGCGTTTCTGACGACTGAGGTTCCCCAGCGGTTCGCCGAGGTAACGGACGGACTCCAGGGCGTGGAGGTTATCGGACTCTACGACTCCGGGCAGTTCTCCTCTCTGTTTCAACGGATTCACGCGGGATTCATTGCAATAGCGCTTGACTATCTGGAGGAGGTGCTGGAGCTCATGCCGAAGTATGCGGAAGACTCCGGGCAGGGAAAACGCCGCGACCCGGTTGTCTACAACACCTATTTGCCGAACGCGCAAGGGGTCATCGTCGGCGAGCAGCAGAACTTCACCCAGAACAACACAACCGGCATGGACCCGAGAGCCTTCATCCAACTTGCTGGCTATGTGGGCCAGGTCAGCAGCGCTCTGGGCATGGACGAGCCGGATCGTGTGGAACTGGAGCGCGTCACCCAGGAACTGCACGAGGAAGCCACGTCGGATGCTCCCCAGGTGAGCCGACTGCGCCAGCTAGCTGGTCAGATCAAGGATCGGTTGTTGGAAGCCGGAGCCACCATGGCTGCAACGGTCGGTATCCAGATGGCCGAGCAGGCGATCGGCACACTGGTGCAGTAGCCCTCATCGCAGGGTAATTCGCGCGGCCCGTGCCGCACCATCAACGGTCTGCCGGGGGCGGGGAACAGTCAGAGGCGCCAGGTCGAGCCGCCTGTCCATGTCGAGGCGAAACGTGCCGTACGGGTTGATGTTCGACCAGAAGAGCGCGGTCAGCCCGCGTCGGTCCTCGTCCGAGAGCTCTTTGGACCAGGCAGGTTCGGCAAGAACGCGCTGAAGCAGCAGGGTGTTGATATGGACCAGGCTGGACTGGAGAAGGTGGAGCGCGAGCATGGAGGTCTCGGCGTGCTCCTTGTCCGGGCCGGTGAGGGCGCCGTCCTTGCCGTAGTGCAGCACGGTGTTCGTCGAGTTCCAGTTCTCCACGACCTGGAGGCCACTGTGGATCTCGCGGCGCAGGTCCGGGCTGGCGAGGTAGTCGCACGAAGATGGTGCGCACCGCGCGGCCGAGTTCTTCGAGCGCGGCGTAGGTGGGGTGTTTGGGGCCGCCGCGGGTGAAGCGGCGCAGGACCTGTTCCGCCTCCGTGGTGCCCAGGCGCAGGGCGGTGGCGTACTTGACCATCTGGTCGTACTGCTGGGCGATCAGGTCCCACTTGATGGCTCGGGTCGTCAGCGAGGCGCCGAGCGCCGGCCAGCCGGCCGGGGTGTCCTCCGGGCGGTACAGGCGGATGCTGCCGATGTTCTTCAGCCTCGGCAGCAGGCGGAAGTTGAGCAGCTCGGTGAAGGCGAACCCGACCACACTCGCGCCGTGGGTGTCGACGTAGTTCGACTCGATTTCGGTGTCCGTGCAGTGCCGCAACAGGCCCTCGATCATCGCCGCGACCTCGGACGACGAACAGCTCTTGAGCTGGGAGTAGATGCAGACGTTCTTCCGCTCCACATGCCAATAAATCATCACGCCGTTGCCGCCGTAGCGGGCGTGGTACTCGGTCATGAAGTTCGAGGACCAGGACCCGAACTTCTTCGAGTCCGACGCGCACGCGGTGCCCTGGCCCCACCATGCGGTGTCCCTGGCCGCGAAGGTGGCGTTCACCAGCTTCCGTACGGCAGCCCGCAGGTTGTCGACGGTGATGAAGTGCCGGCGCACGTGCCGCAGCGCCGCCTCACTCTCACCGTGCTCGCCGGTCGCCACGATGGACCGGATGCCCATGTTCGTACCGAGGGCGAACAGGGCCAACAGGAGGCGTCGTTGGAGGACGGCGCGGTCGATGCGCTCGTACGCGGCGACCGAGGCGAACTCCTTGGTGAAGCCGGTGTCGAAGTCGGCGTTCTTGAGTACGTCCAGGAGGTCGAGCACACCCCAGCGGCGTACCACCTCGTCTTTGAGCGCCCGGAGGCCGGTGGGCTCGTCCAGCTTCTCCAGCTTCGGCACCGAGATCCACGGCTCGCCGTGCCGGGTGGTCACCTTCACTCCGCCCGACGAACCGTCCGCCAGCGCGGCCGTGAGCCGGTCCAAGCCGTTCGTCATCCGCTGCTTCAGATCCGTGATGAACTCCCGCGCGTCCAGCGGCTGACGGATCGCCGCGTAGTGCACGGTGCGGGTGGCCTCGAAGTTGCCGGGCAGGTCATCCTCCGGGTTGCGCCACCGGGCCGCGCCCTCGATGTAGATCTCGCGGCGCCGGATCGCGTCGCGCAGCGCGACCAGGACGCACAGCTCGTACGGGATGCGTTCGACCCTGCCCTTGTCATCGACGACGGCCTCGCGCCAGTCCTTGCGTACGACGCCATCCATCGGCACCGTGTCCGCGGCATCGTAGAAGCGGGTCTTGCCGTCGACCCCGGCGTACTTCTCCAGCAGGGCGAGCGCGTCCATCACCGGCCGGTAGGCGGTGTTGTTGCAGCGGAAGCCCAGCGTCCGCAGCAGTGGCGGCAGCATCTGCCGGTAGTACGAGCTGTACGAGGAGCGCAGCGTGGTGCGGACCTTGGCCTTGAAGACCTTTTCGTTCGCCTTCGCCTCGGCCACCAGGTCGCGCAGCGTCTTCTCCCCGACCACCGGGTAGAGGGCTGTGCGTACGGTCTTGTCGGGCTGGCCGATCGCCGCGTCGGCGAGCCTGAAGAGGATGCCCTCCTTGCCGCGGACCTTCTTCAACTCGGCCGTGAGCTGCCTCTCCACTCGCCGCTCGGTGCGAGCGTTGATCTTCTGCACCAGGGCGATCAGCAGGTCTCCCAGGGCGTCAGTGATCTCTGCCTGCCGGGAGGAGCACAGCGCCGCGAGCAGCGTGATCCGTACGTCCTCGGCGGTGTCACGGAAGTCCGAGGGGTACATCTTGATCGCCCGTGCCCGCCACGCGGCCACCAGCTTCTCCGAGCAGTCCGCGAACAGTCCCTCGGGCAGCCCGAGTCTGCGCACGTCGTTCAGCTTGTTGACCTCGGTCAGCAGGGAGTCCAGGCCGACCGCGCCCGGGTCACGCTTGAGCAGCGCCAGCAGCCGGGCCACCCCGCCCTCACCCAGGCGCTCGATGGCCCGCGCGCAGAACGCCCGCTCCCACCGGTTGCGGGCCGCGACCAACACCCTCTCAATCCGGGTCCGGCCCGGCGATACTGCGCGCGCGGCACTCGACCAGCAGGGCCTCCTGCTGCCGGTCCTCCACCAGCTCGACCGGGCACACCTCGGTGGCCAGCCATGTGGTGAGCTGATCCTCGTCCTCCAGCGTCGCCGGCCGGAACCCCAGCGCCTCGCGGATCTGCGCGCGGTGGTACTCAACGGTTCGGCCTGTGAGGGAGTACTTCGCGAAGTCGGCGGCCGGGACCTTTACCAGCCCGGCGACGTACTCCACCGTGGCCTGCGGGACCTCCTCTCCCTCGCCGAGCCTCTAATCACTTGATCAGCCCAACGAGGCGCCCGAAGCCGGGAAACGGGGCCGTCTGCCGATGCGAAAGCTACCCGCCGGTTACCTTGCGGCTCGTGTCCGAGCTAGGACTTCGGGGACCGCTACTACCGCTGGTGCATCTACCTCTACCTGCCCGTGCAGTACGCCGGCCTCGCCGTGGGCTGCTGGCTGATCAGCGACGGCGGCCTGTCGGCGCTCGACAAGGTCGGCCTGGCCTTCACCCTCGGCGGCGTCGCGGGGATCGGCATCAACACCGCCCACGAACTGGGCCACAAGAAAGAGTCGGTGGAGCGCTGGCTGTCCCGGGTCGCGCTCGCCCAGACCGTCTACGGGCACTTCTGCATCGAGCACAACCGCGGGCACCACGTCCGCGTGGCGACCCCCGAGGACCCGGCGAGCGCCCGGCTGGGGGAGAGCTTCTGGCGGTTCCTGCCGAGGACGGTCGCCGGCAGCCTGGTCTCCGCCTGGCGACTGGAGCGGACCCGGCTCGCCCGCAGCGGCAAGTCTCCCTGGACGCTCCGCAACGACATCCTGAACGCCTGGGTCATGTCCGTCGTCCTCTTCGGCGCCCTCACCGCGGCCTTCGGGCCGGGCGTCCTGCCGTACCTCGCCTTCCAGGCGGTCTTCGGCTTCTGCCTGCTCGAAGTCGTCAACTACATCGAGCACTACGGCCTGTTGCGGCAGCGCATGGCGAGCGGACGGTACGAGCGGTGCGCCCCGCGCCACAGCTGGAACAGCGACAACGTCGCGTCCAACGTCTTCCTGTACCACCTCCAGCGGCACAGCGACCACCACGCCAACCCCACCCGCCGCTACCAGGCGCTGCGCCACTTCGACGACGCCCCCGAACTCCCCACCGGCCACGCGGGAATGATGCTCCTCGCCTACGTCCCGCCCCTGTGGCGCCGGGTCATGGACCACCGGGTCCTCGCCCACTACGACGGCGACGTGCAGCGCGCCAACATCCAGCCGGGCAAGCGCGCGGCCGTCCTGGCCCGTTACGGTGCCGCCGCGTGAGCCGCTACCGCTGCCCCTCCTGCGACTACGTCTACGACGAGAGCGCCGGCCACCCCCGCGAGGGCTTCCCCGCCGGTACGCCGTGGAGCCAGGTGCCGGACGGCTGGTGCTGCCCCGACTGCGGGGTGCGCGAAAAGACCGACTTCGAACCCGAGGAGAGTGCCTGACCGGCGACGACCGCCCCGCGAAGAAGTGGCAGTGCCTGGTGTGCGGCTTCGTCTACGACGAGGCCGAGGGCTGGCCCGAGGAGGGGATCGCCCCCGGCACCCGCTGGGAGGACATCCTCGACGACTGGAGCTGCCCGGACTGCGGCGCCGCGAAGGCTGACTTCGAGATGGCCGAGATCACCCATGCCTGAACCCGTCGTCATCGTCGGCACCGGCGCCCGGGTGAGCGCCGGCGTCAGGCCAACTGCCTGCGTACCAGCTCGTGCAGCCGTCCGGTGGTGTCGGCGAGCAGGTCGGCGGGCCGGCCCTGCTGGACGACCTTGCCCTCCTCCATCACGATCACCCGGTCCGCGTCCAGCACGGTCGACAGCCGGTGGGCGATGACGATGCGCGTCGCGTTCAGCTTGCGGGTGCTCTCGATGACGATGCGCTGCGTGTCGTTGTCCAGGGCGCTGGTCGCCTCGTCGAAGAACAGGATGCGCGGACGGCGGATCAGCGCCTGCGCGATCATCAGCCGCTGCCGCTGGCCGCCGGAGATCGCGCCGTTGCCCGCGACGATCGTGTGCAGGCCCATCGGCATTCGCTTGATGTCCTCGGCAAGGCCCGCCAGTTCGGCCGCCGCCATCGCCTCCTCCGGCGTGTACGGCTCGGTGCCGCAGATGACGTCCAGGATCGAGCCGGTGAACGGCTGCGCGTGCTGAAGCACCACCCCGCACTGGCGGCGCACCGCCGACTGGTCCAGTGCCGCCAGGTCCTGGCCGTCGTACAGGATGCTGCCGGAGACCGGCCGGTCGAAGCCGATGAGCAGGCGCAGCAGCGTGGACTTGCCGCAGCCGCTGGGCCCGACGAGGGCCACGAACTCGCCGGGGCGGACGGCGAAGGACACGTCGTCCAGGACCAGCGGACCGTCGTCGGCGTACCGGAACGACAGCCGCCGGGCCTCCAGCGCACCCGACAGCGGACCCGGCCGGGTGCTCGCCGTGCGCACCTCGGGCGTGGCCTCCAGGACCGGCTTGATCTCCTCGAACAGCGGCAGTGCCGCCACCGCCGACACGAACGACCCGGTGAGCTGGGTGACCGCGGTCAGCACCATCGTCACCGACGTGTTGAAGGTGAGGAAGTCCGCCGCCGACATCGCGCCCTTGGCCGGGCCCGCCAGCAGCATGAACATCAGCAGCGTGCACACCGGCAGATAGACCGAACCCAGCACCGTGGTCAGGTTCTTGATCCGGCCGACCTTCTGCTGGAGTTCCCGGCTGTGCGCGAACTCCCGCGCCCAGGCCGCGTACGCGTAGTTCTCCGCCGCCGCGACGCGCAGCTTCGGCAGGCCGCGAAGGGTCTGGAACGCCTGGTTGTTCAGCTTGTTGCCGAGCACCACGAGCCGCCGCTGCCAGCGCACCTGCCACAGCCCGAGGCCCAGGAACACGCCTGCGATGACGACGAGCATCGCAAGCGCCGCGAGCGCCAACGGCACGCTGTACCACAGCAGCAGACCGAGGTTCATCGCGCCGACCGTCACCGACTGCGCGACCACCGGGCCGACGCCCGCGAGCAGTCGGCGGATCGCGCTGATGCCCATGGCCGCGCTGGCCAGTTCACCGGTGGAGCGCTGCGTGAAGAACCGGGTCGGCAGGCGCAACAGCCGGTCCCAGACGGCCGGTTGGAGCGCCGCCTCGATACGGCCCTCCAGGCGCAGGATGGTCAGGTTCTCCAGCAGCATGAAGGCCGCCGCGACCACCCCGCTCACCATCACCGCCAGGCACACCTGGACGATCAGGCCCTGCTCGGCCCTGGGCACGTACTCGCCGAGCACCTTGCCCGTGGCGATCGGCACCAGCGCACCGATCCCCACGGTCACCAGCCCGGCGAGGATCAGGTTGACCAGGTCACCGCGCGTGCCGCGCAGGCTGAACCGCAGCAGCCCGAGCGGGCCGAGCCGCCCTTCGGGCAGCGGCCGGTAGAACATCACCGCGCGCGGCTCGAACTCCTCCGCGTTCGCCTTCTCGACCGGGGTCTCGCGTCCGGTCCCGGGATGTACGGCCACATAGCCGCCGCGCCGCCACAGCAGCGCGACCGGCGCCCCGGACAGCGCCCGGTGCCCGACCAGCGGGCCCACGTTCTCCCGCCACCAGCGGCCGTCCAGGCGTACGGCCCGGGTGCGCACCCGGGAGGCCAGCGCCACCCGCTCCACCGGGTCGAGGCGTTCGCTCTCGGCGCCGCTCTGCGCGGGCTCGACGAGCTCGATGCCGGCCGCCTCGGCGACCAGCTTGCAGGCCGCGTGCGTGGCGTCGGCGTCGGCGGCGGTCGTGCGGCGGCCCGAGCGCTTGCCGATGGAGGCCAGCAGCGTCTGGTCGGCCTGGGCGCGCACCGCCTCACCGGCCTTGATCCCGGCGGCCGTGCGCGTCTCGTGGGTGCGCTCCAGCTGCTCGATCCAGCGGTCCAGCGCGGTCAGCAGCCGGTACTGCTGGTCGACCATGCTCTGCCACAGCGCCGGGTCCATCAGCAGGTCCGCCGCGGCCTCCGCGCCGTACAGCGAGCCGTACTGCACGCTGCCCGGCGGCACCTGCATCCAGAACACGTCGTCGTCGGAGGGCGCCGCGGCCCGCTCCTCCGCCATCGGCGCCTGGAAGAGGACGGACAGGCCACGGCCGACGCCGAGGGCGAGGGCGTACTCCAGCGGGCTCGTCGTCGGCGGAACGTATTGCGGGTTGCCGTACTCGTCGTACGACCAGGTCTGGGTCTGGGCGGGCTGGTACAGCTCGCGCAGGTTGATCCGGTGCACCACGCAGTCCCGGACCGGGCGGGCCACCAGGGTGTGCTCGGGTCCGGCGACCGGGCCGAGCAGCAGCGCGCCCGCCTCCAGCCGGCCGAGGTGGTGCCAGTGGCCCTGCTGGGCGGCGTCCACCGCGAACAGGTCCAGGGCACCGCCCGCGACCAGCCACAGCACCTGCGGGCCCTCCAGGTCCAGCCGGTTGAGGCCCGCGCAGTCGATGCGCGTGCCCATGGCTCCCAGCGCACCTAGAACGAGGTCGCCTTCGCTGACGGTCGTCATCTCACCGCTCCCTGACCAGCGTGGCGTACGCGCCCCCGTGCGCCACCAGTTCCTCGTGCCGGCCGCGCTCGACGACCGTGCCGTGCTGGAGCACGACGATCTCGTCGCTGTCGCGGACCGTGCTCAGCCGGTGCGCGATCACCACGCAGGCGCAGCCGCGCCGCCGCAGGTTGTCCATCACCACCAGCTCGGTCTCCGCGTCCAGCGCGCTGGTCACCTCGTCCAGGACGAGGATGCTCGGGCGGCGTACCAACGCCCGTGCGATCTCCAGGCGTTGCCGCTGCCCGCCGGAGAAGTTACGGCCGTCCTGCTCGACCCTGCTGTGGATGCCGCCGGGGCGGCGCAGCACCACGTCGTACAGGGCCGCGTCCTTCAGCGCCTCCACCACGGCCTCGTCCGGGATCGACGGGTCCCACAGGGCCACGTTGTCGCGCACCGAGCCCTCGAAGAGGAACACGTCCTGGTCCACGAAGGAGACGGAGGCGGCGAGCGCGCCGCGCGGGATGTCCTCCAGGCGGCGGCCGTCGATGCGGATCACGCCGTCCCACGGGGCGTACAGGCCCGAGATCAGCCGGGAGACCGTGGACTTGCCGCTGCCCGAGCCACCGACCAGGGCCACCTGCTGCCCGGGGCCGACGGTCAGGTCGAAGCCGGTCAGCAGCGGCTGGTCCAGCGGGCTGTAGCCGAACGTGATGTTCTCCAGCTCGACGTGCCCGTGCAGCCGGCGCGTCGAGTCGCCCGCGCCGGGGCGGGCGTAGAGCGGGTCGGCCTGGAAGTTCTCCACGTCCTTCAGCCGGGCCACGTCGGCCGCGAAGTCCTGGATGCGGCCCGCCACGCCGTTGAGCCGGGTGAGCGGGGCCGTGAAGCGGGTGACGAGGGCCTGGAAGGCGACCAGCAGACCGACCGAGATGTGCCCCTCCACGGCCCGCATGCCGCCGATCCACAGGATCAGCGCGCTGTTGAGCGTGGCGAGTGTCGGCGCGACCACGCCCAGCCAGGCGCTCGGCACCCCGAGCCGCTGCTGCTCCTCCAGCGTGGTGGCGTGCTGCCCGGCCCACTTGCGGAAGTAGCCGTCCTCGCCGCCGGTCGCCTTCATCGTCTCGATCAACTGCAGGCCGCTGTACGACGTGTTGGTGAGCCGCGCGGTGTCCGCGCGCAGCTTCGCCGTACGGGTCGCGCGCAGCCGTATCACCAGCCGCATGGCGACCACGTTCAGCAGGGCCACGCCGATGCCGAGGAAGGTCAGCTGCGGGTCGTAGGTGTACAGCAGCACCGCGTACAGCACGACCACGACCGCGTCGACGCCCGCCGCCGCGAGGTCCCGGGCCAGGGTCTCGGCGACCTGGTCGTTGGACTGCAGGCGCTGCACCAGGTCGGCGGGAGAGCGCTGGGCGAAGAACGTCACCGGCAGCCGCAGCAGATGGCGCAGGAAGCGGGCGCTGGAGAGGGTGGAGGAGATGATCCGGCCGTGCAGCAGGTTGGCCTGCTGGAGCCAGGTCAGCACCAGGGTGAGCAGCACACACACGGCCATCGACGTGAACAGCGTGCCCAGCAGCGAGGTCTGGCCGCCGATGAGGAACATGTCGATGTAGGTACGGCTGAGCGCGGGCAGCGCCGCGCCCACCGCGACCAGCAGCAGGCTGGCCAGCACCGCCGCGGGCAGGGTGCCCGCGGTGCCGCGCAGCCGGGCCGGCATCGCACCGAGCACGCCGGTCTTGCGCCCGCCCCTGGTGAAGCCGTCGCCCGGCTCCATGACGAGAACGACGCCGGTGAAGCTGCCGTCGAACTCCTCCATGGGCACGAACCGGCGGCCCTTGGCGGGGTCGTTGATGTACACCCCGCGTCGGCCGAAGCGGCGGCCCATGCCGTCGTAGACGACGTAGTGGTTGAACTCCCAGAAGAGGATGGCCGGTGCCTGCACCTCGGCGAGGGCGGCCAGGTCCATCTGCATGCCCTTGGCGGTCAGGCCGTAACTGCGGGCCGCCTTCAGCAGGTTGCTGGCGCGCGAGCCGTCGCGGGAGACGCCGCAGGCGATGCGCAGCTCCTCCAGCGGCACATGCCGGCCGTGGTGGCCGAGCACCATCGCCAGGGAGGCGGCGCCGCACTCGACGGCCTCCATCTGGAGAACGGTGGGCGTACGGACCGTGCCACCGCGGGACTTGGGGACCGGACGGCGGGCGGGGGCGGCCCGTCTGCGGCCACGGGTTTCCTGGGCGCCCCCAGTCTGAACGGTCACGGGAGCAGCCAATCGAGGGGGTGCTGGTCGGCCAGCCGGACGGAACCGGAGGCGAGGGTCATGGAGTCGAGCCGGTACGGCGGCCCGTCGGCCGAGGACCACCGGTAACCGCTCTTGGTGCCGGACGACTTGTCGAGCTCGACCAGGACCGCCACCGGGCGGCCCTGCTTCGTGAACTGCTCGCCCAGCTGGCTGTCCCCGAGGAACGCGGCGATCGACTGGGCGGACTGGGCGGTCCGGTCAACGGACTTCACATGCCCGCGCAGCACGCCGTACTGCTGGGTCGGCACCGACGACACGGTGAGGTCCACGGAGGCGTGCGCCGGGATGGCCGCGGCGTTCTCGGCGGGGACGTACACGGTGGCGTACAGCGGGTCTGAGGCGTGGGCCACCTTCTCGACGGCCGCCACGTCGGCGCCGGTCTGGATGATCTGCCCGATGGTGGCGCCGATCGCGGTGACGCGGCCGGCGGCGACCGTGCGGACCACCGAATCGCCCTGGCTCGTCCGTACGTTGAGCACGGGAGCGTTCGCGGGCAGCCGCTCACCCTGTTTGGCGAGGACGGCCGTCACCTGTCCGGCCACGGGGCTCTGGAGCAGGTAGCTGCCCTGGGCGTGGGTGAGGATGGCCTGCGCGCTCACCGTGGAGGCGACCGAACCGGTCACCGCCCACACGGAGGCCGCCGCCATCACGACGACGGTGACGGACAGCGCGAGCCACCCCTGCGGGCGCGCCAGACGCACCGGAAGGTCCAGCTCTTCCGGTGACTGGAGCTTGGCGAGGGCCTGTTGGCGGAACTGCACGGAACTTCCCTCACCCGTGGAGAGACGACGTCACGGCGAACTTCCGGGCACCCGGGAGCCCCGGAGCCGGGGGGCGGCTCCGGGACCCAGGTGACACCGAGGTGCGGTCAGAGACCGGCAACCGTGGCGGTCAGCGGCGCGGTGTTGATGCCGGCAACGCCGGTGACCGTGCCGACAACCGTGTTGACCAGGCCGTTGACGCCCGGGGCAACCTCGTTCGCGGTGGCGAGGGTGCTGTTGAGGGTGTTCACGGACAGACCGCCGGAGACGTTGTCCAGCTCGGCGTCCGAGATCTCGACGGTCTCAACCTGGGGGGTGGAGTTCATGGTGGAACTTCCCTTCGTATTGATATTTCACAAGGGGGAGCGCGGGGCCCGCAGGACCCCGCGGTGCGATGGATCAAAGCACGCAGGCGGGGCGGGCTTCCAATCAATCAGGCCTCTCACCAGGGCACTTGGTGTACGGACCGGCTCAACCGTGCAGGTCTGCGCACGGCATGTCGGCGACTCCTTCACATGGCCCACGGCATCACCGCGCCCAGCCCCTTGCCCGCGGGGCACCGAATCCGGCAGTTCGCGTCAAAGGCGCGACAGGGGGGTGCGTGAATGTGCAGAACTCCTGGTGCCGGTGACTTGCTTGGGTGGCCGATGTGCAGATTCCCTGAAGCCGGGATTCCGTTACGTGAGCGAAACCGATCGTCACTGGTCGGTGGCTGAGCGTGTCGGTACAGAACGGTCAGCCGGTAATGATCAGCCCAGAATCGCGTACACCGTGCTCGCCCGAGCCGCGAGCGCTCCCGAGCCGGCGTCGCTCAGCGTGATGTCCGCGAACGCCATCCGCCGGCCCAGCTTCGTGAGCACCGCTTCGATCAGGACATCCGCACACGTCACCGCCCGCTGGAACGACGTGGACTGCTGAACCGTCGTCATCGGCACGAAGCCGCCCCGCGCGGCCGAGACCGCGATCACCGTCGCCGTGTCCGCCGCCGCCATCAGCGCCTGCCCCGACAAGCCCCCGCCCTCCCGAGCCAACCGGTCCGACCAGGGCAGGCGCAGCACCGCGCGGTCGTCTCCCACCGCCTCGACGGACAGCCCGAGATCGAGCACCCAGGGGGCGAAGTTGGCGGAGAGGATCTTGTCGGCCTCGGCGGGGGTCATCGTCATGCCGGGGATTGTTCCCGGCCGCACCGCGCGACACGCGCAGCGTGGCCGATTCACCGCCGCGGCACGCCGGTTGGGTGCAGGCAGATGAACGCACCGCGCGGCCGGTCCGTACGTACGGCCATCCAGGCGCCCCGATCGAACTGCCCGACAGCGGCAGACCCCCGTACCCAGGAGGTCGAGAAGTTTGAGTCACAAGCGAATGCCCAAGCGCAAGGCGGCGATGGCGGTGGGCGGTGTCGCGGCGCTCGGAGCGGCGGCCCTCCTGCTGCCCAACGCCCACGCGTCCCAGGACCAGGGCGGCGCGGCCCTGGGCGGCGCCGCCCCCGCGAAGACCCTGAAGGCCGCCGATGCCTCGGATCTCGCCGCGCGGCTCCAGAAGGTGCTCGGCGACGCGATCGCCGGGTCCTACTACGACAGCGGCAGGCAACAACTGGTCGTCAACGTGGTCAGCCGCGACGACAACGTGATCGCGCAGGCGAAGAAGGCGGGCGCGGCCGTCCGCCAGGTGAACAACAGCACCGCCGAACTCAAGTCCGCGGCACGGACGCTGAAGACGAAGGCGACCATCCCCGGCACCTCCTGGGCCGTCGACCCGCGCACCGACAAGGTCCTGGTCACCGCGGACAGCTCCGTCACCGGCACGCAGTGGAACCGGCTGCAGGCGACCGTGCGGAGCCTCGGTTCCGGCATGGCCACCCTCAAGAAGTCCCCGGGCACCTTCAAGGCTTTCGTCTCGGGCGGCGACGCCATCTTCTCCCAGGTGCAGGGCGGCGGTGTCCGCTGCTCCCTCGGCTTCAACGTCACCGCCTCCGACGGCAGCCCCGCCTTCCTGACGGCCGGTCACTGCGGGGTGGCCGCCAAGCAGTGGTCGGACTCGCAGAACGGTCAGCCGATCGCCACGGTGGACCAGGCGACCTTCCCGGGCAACGACTTCTCGCTGGTCAAGTACGACGACCCCAACACCCAGGCGCCGAGCGAGGTCAACACCGGCAACGGTCAGACCGTGCAGATCACGCAGGCCGCGGACGCCACCGTCGGCGAGACCGTGTTCCGGATGGGCTCCACCACCGGTCTGCACAACGGCCAGGTCACCGGCCTCGACGCCACGGTCAACTTCCAGAGCGAGACCGACCCGAACGGCGTCGACACCGTCAACGGGCTCATCCAGACGAACGTCTGCGCCGAGCCCGGCGACAGCGGCGGCTCGCTGTTCACCCAGGACGGCGGCGCGGTCGGGCTCACCTCCGGCGGCAGCGGCGACTGCACCAGCGGCGGCGAGACCTTCTTCCAGCCGGTCACCGCCGCGCTCCAGGCCACGGGGGCGACCCTCGGCGGCGGGGGCAACGCCGGTAACGGCGGCAGTGGCGCGGGCGACCAGTCGGCGGCCGGCGGCGATCAGAGCGGCGCCACCGCCGACCCGTCCGCCACGGCGGCCGACCCGAGCGGCACGGGTGACCCGTCCGGTACAGGCGACCCGTCCGGTACAGGCGATCCGTCCGGTACAGGCGATCCGTCCGGTACAGGCGATCCGTCCGGCACCGGCGCGGAGGGCGACGGCTCGTCCCTCACCGGCACCAACTGACCCGCAGCAACTGATCCTCACCAACTGACCCGCACTCCCCTGAACCCCCTCCGGCCCTTCCCGCGGTTCCGGCCGGCAGGGGTGGGTCCGGCCCTCCGGCGGGAGGGCCGGACCCCGCCGCGGCCCGAGGCGGTGTCAGTCGTCCCGCGCCCGCAGCAGCAGCAGCGCCACGTCGTCCACCCGCTCCCGCCCGGCCACGCTGTGCCGGACCAACTCGTCGGCAAGCTGCTCCAGCGGCCGGTCGCCGAACTCGGCGAGCAGCGCGCCCAGCCCGACCAGCGCGTCCTCGATGTCGACGTCGGGAGACTCCACCAGACCGTCGGTGTAGAGGACGAGAACCGAGCCGGGTGAGAAGGACACCTCGGTCGTCGGGTACGTCGCCGCCGCGTCGATGCCCAGCAGAGGGCCCCCGGCGAGGTCGAGCACCCGCACCCGCCCGTCGGGCCGTCGCAGCAGCGGCGGCGGATGGCCCGCGCGGGCCATCACGGCCCGCCCGCACGCCGGCTCCAGCCGCAGATACAGGCAACTGGCGAACAGGTCGGCACCGAGGTCGATCAGCAGCCGGTTGGTGCTGCGCATCACCTCCTGCGGCGGCTGCCCCACCGTGGTGTACGCCCGCACCCCGGTGCGGATCTGCCCCATCAGGCCCGCCGCCGTCACGTTGTGCCCCTGGACGTCCCCGATCACCGCCGCCGCCTGCGGCCCGCTCGGTATCAGGTCGTAGAAGTCGCCGCCGATCTCCATCCCGTACGTCGCCGGGAGATAGCGCGCGGCGGCCGTGATGCCGGGCGGCGGCACCAGCGTGTGCGGCAGCAGCGCTTGCTGGAGTCCGTGCGCCAGGCGGTGCTTGGCGTCGTACAGCAGGGCCCGCTCCAGCGCCTGCGCGACCAGCCCGCCGAGGCTGTTCAGCACCGCCCGCTCGTCGGCGGGGAAGACGTGCGGTTCGGCGTACGCCAGCACACACGTGCCCACCGGCCGCCCGGACGCGATCAGCGGCAGATACGCCCAGGCCGCGAAGCCTGCTGGCGTCTCCCGGCGGCCGGGATACAGCCGCTCCAGCTGCTCCCGCGAGTCGAAGAACCCGGGCACACCGCTGGTCAGCGCCAGCGTGCCCGGGGTGCGCTCGCTCAGCGGCAGCCCGTCGAACCGCTCCACGCTGTGCGGATTCGGGTATCCCCGGTGACCGAGCACATGCAGCCGCCCGGCCTGCGAGCCGAGGATCACCAGCGCCTGGCAGCCGACGGCCGGGGCGACCTCGTCCCAGACCAGCTGGACGACGTCCTGCACGCTCACCGCCTCGGTCAGCGCGCCGGCCATGCTGAGCAGCTGGGAGATGGTCACCAGCCGGGGCGGTGCCGGTCCGGTCCGCGGCGCGCCGCTCGTCATGTCCGCCACCGCCCGGGCCCGGCTGATCCGCACGCTCAGCCCGTTCGTGCTCGGGTACATCCGGAACGACAGCCACTCGCCGGGCGGGCGCAGCGCCACGAACGACGTCACCCGCTGGCTCATCAGCGCCGCCCGGTAACGGTCCTCGTACAACGGGTCGTTCAGCCACGGCACCGACACCCACGGCACCGTGCCGAGCAGCTCGCCGGGCGGTCTGCCGAGCAGCTCGGCGGCGGCCGTGTTGGCGAAGGCGATCCGGCCGTGCAGGTCCAGGGAGACCAGCCCGTACGGCAGCCGGGACACCATCCGGGCTGCCTCGACGGAGCTCAGCGAGCCCGCCATGCTCGTCATGGGCGTCGCCACGACATCGGGCTCGGGGCCGACGGGCCGGTTCTCCGCGGCGGCCAGCTCCAGGCGCGCCGCCAGCCGGTCGCAGGCGCCGGTGAGCCGGTCGCGCTCCGTGTCGGACAGCTCCGTGGGACGGCCGCCCGGCCAGGTGACGAACACTGCGCCGTACACCCTGGTCTCCGTCGCCACGGCCACCGCGGCGAGTGCGAACCGGTACGGCAGCACGACCGCGATCCGCGGGTAGCGGCGGGCCATCTCCTGCTCGCCGGCCACCCAGATCAGGCGCCGTTCGCGCACCGCGTCCGCGACCGGGAGCGGCGCGCTGAGCCCGACCCGCTCCCAGGGCGCCGCGAACGCCCGGGGCATGCCCGCGTGCACCGCCATCTCCAGGACCGGCTCGTCGCGCCTGAGCAGATAGACCGCGCCGGAGTGCGCGTGCACCTCGTCCATCATCGAGGCCAGCACGGTCGACAGCACCGGCCCGTCGGACACGCCGACCACCTCCTCGTACGGCCGCGCGTCGCATCCGGTCGCATCCGGTCGCATTCCGTCGCACCCCGTCGTATCCAAGGCACAAGGCTCCCTCGTGGTGCTGCCGCACGCACGGCGAGCCCATCACCCGGGTACCCCGGGGAACCCGCGGGGCGGCCGAGCGGCGCGGCGTGCGGTCACAGGGGCTGCGCAGGCGGCCCAGAAGCGCTGTAATGGCGAAGTGGCCAGTGAGGGCGCTGCGGTCAGCCGCACGAGGACGGAGCGTGCCGAAGCCGCCCTGGACACGCTCACCGCGGACCCCGGCGCGCCCGATCGGCTGCGCCGTGTCCTCGAACAGGCGCTCGTCTTCACCGGGGCGGCGTTCGCCGGGGTGTACACGCCCGGCGACGACCCGTCCGTCCTGTGCCTGGCCGAGTCCGCCGGCCTGCCGCGCACCCTGTACGGCGTTCGCGACGGCTACCCGGTCGCGGGCAGCTCCGTGGCCGCCGAGGTCTACCGCACCGGACGGCCCCGCTGGCTCGGCCCGGAGGAGCTGGCCGGCTGCCCCGAGGCGCGGCGCACCCCCTCCCCGGACGTCGCCCTGGCCGCCCTGCCGCTCGGCCCGCCGAACGGCGGCTGTCTGCTGGCCATCACCGAGCACCCCGGCGGTTTCGGCACCGACGACCGCGCCTGCCTGGAGCTCATCGCCCGCGCGGTCGCCGTGCCCGCCCCGGCGGGCCGGGCCGCCGACACCGGCGAGCTGCCCGCCGACGAGTTCAGCCTGGCGGTGGACAGCGGGCGGGTCGAGGTCGGCGACGGGATCCTGCGGCTGTTCGGCATCGACCAGGACGCCTTCGACGGCCGGGTGGAGACCCTGCTCGCGCACACCGTGCCCGAGGACCTGCCCGCCCTGATGTCCGTGGTCGAGGCCGACCACATGTCCATCGGCGACCGCGAACTGGAGTTCCGGATCCTTCAGCCCCCGGGCCCGCCCAAATGGCTCCGGCTCCTGGGCCGGCTGGTGCCCGCCGGCGAGGGCCGCCCGGCCCGGCTCGTCGGCACCGTGCAGGACGCCTCCACACTGCGCTCCGAGGTCACCGACGTGGCCCGGGTGCAGCGCCTGGCCGCGGCCCTCGCCACCGCCGGCAGCGTCAAGGACGTCGGGCAGGCCGTCGTCGCCGCCCTGCGCAAGCCGCTGAAGGCCGACCGGCTCGCGCTGGCCGAACTGGAGAAGGACCGCCTCGTCGTCACCGTCCTGGACCCGCCCGAACCCGAGGCCTGGCCCGAGCTGTGGCGCACCGAGTGGCGCACCGAGTGGCCCGACGCGCCGGTGCGGGCCATGCCCACCCTCGCCGCCGCCCTGCGCGAGGGCCGAGCCCAGATCTGGCCCGCCGGCACCCCGGTGGAACCCGCCCTCGCCGACGTCGGTCCCGGCGGTTTCGCCGTCCTGCCGCTGTCCGCGGGCGGCCGTATGGCCGGCGCCTGCCTGATCGGCTGGGACGAGCCGCACGAGTTCGGCCCCGACGAACGCGCCCTGCTCACCGCCTGCGCCGGCCTGGCCGGGGAGGCCCTGCTGCGCGCCCACGCCTTCGACGCCGAGCACGAACTCGTCGGCATGCTCCAGCGCACCCTGCTGCCGCGCCGCCTGCCCCGGCTGCCCGGCGCGGTCGCCGTCGCCCGCTATCTGCCCACCACCGCCGGCCTGGAGGTCGGCGGCGACTGGTACGACGTGATCCCGCTCGCCGAGAACCACGTCGCCCTCGTCATCGGCGACGTCCAGGGCCACAACGCGGGCGCCGCCACCCTGATGGGCCAGATGCGCACCGCGCTGCGCGCCTACGCCGTCGAGGGTCACCCGCCGGACGTGGTCGTGGCGCATGCCAACCGGCTGCTCGTGGAGATGGAGACCGACCTCTTCGCCACCTGCTGCTACGTCGACGTCGACATGGAGCAGGGCACCGCCTGGTGCGTGCGCGCCGGCCATCTGCCGCCGGTGCTGCGCCACCCGGACGGATCCACCGAGATCGCCGAGGCCGAGGGCGGCCCGCCGCTCGGCGTGCTCGGCCAGGCCGAGTTCCCGATGACCCCGCTGCGGCTCCAGCCGGGCACGCTGGTCGCGCTCACCACCGACGGCCTGGTGGAGGCCCCCGGCACCGACATCGACGAGGGCATGGCCCGGCTGACCAGCGAGCTGGCCGCCGCCGACCCCGCCCACCTCGGCCCGGTCGCCGACACCCTGCTGACCGGCGCGCACCGCGGCGACGACGTCGCCCTGCTGCTGATGCGCTACGACGGCATGGCCGTCCGCCCGCTGCGCGAGACCTGGACGGTGTGGCGGGTCCCGCAGGCGGTCGGGCACGCCCGCCGCTTCACCCGGCGCACCCTGCGCGCCTGGGGCGTGTCCCCGGACACCCTCGACACGGCCCTGCTCGTCGTCTCCGAACTGGTCACCAACGCGCTCGTGCACACCGACGGCCAGGTCCGGCTCGACCTCAGCCTGGTCAACCACCGGCTGCGGCTCGCCGTCGCGGACACCTCCCCGCGCAGCCCGGTCAAGCCCACCAACATCGGCTGGGAGGCCACCGGCGGACGGGGCATCCTCCTGGTGGAGGCGGTCTCGGCGGCCTGGGGGACGGTCCCGGTCAGCGGCGGCAAGCTGGTGTGGGCGGACCTCGTACCCGAGGCCTGAACG
Source organism: Streptomyces sp. NPDC002671 (assembly GCF_053592475.1). Taxonomy (NCBI): domain Bacteria; kingdom Bacillati; phylum Actinomycetota; class Actinomycetes; order Kitasatosporales; family Streptomycetaceae; genus Streptomyces; species Streptomyces sp. NPDC002671. The sequence continues at coordinate 161,581 of NZ_JBSFVU010000020.1, read as the reverse complement.
GCCACTCGGGTACGGGTGGGTGCTGTGCCCGGCAGGTCGAAGGGGCCCGCCCGCCTCCCGTACTTAGGGTCGGGTGCCGTGGCGTACACCTTCGATGAACTGGTCGAGAAGCAGCGGGCGGCCGACGCGGCCCACGCGCAGGTCCGGGAGCTGCGGGAGGCATACGGCCCGCCGGCCGAGCAGGGGATGACCGGTGCTCAGGCGGGCACCTACGAGACCGCCGTGCGCGCCTGGCGCGACCTGGACCGGGACGCGCAGACCGCGGTGAGCGAGTACGCCAAGGAGACGGGACGTCCCCGCGGCGAGGTCGAGGCCGAGGTGCAACGGGCGGCCGGCGCGCCGGAGGACAGGTGAGCGACGGCGCCCGCCGCGCCGAGCGCCTCGCGGATGCCGTCGACGCCCGCCTGCCCGCCTACGAGGCCGGCCCGCTGCTGCGCAAGGCGTTCCCCGACCACTGGTCCTTCCTGCTCGGCGAACTCGCCCTCTACAGCCTCGTCCTGCTCTTCCTGACCGGGGTCTGGCTGACCCTGTTCTTCAGCCCGGAGATGCACGAGGTCGTCTACGACGGCCCCTACGCCCCCCTGCGCGGGGTGCGCATGTCGGCCGCCTTCGACTCCACCCTGCACATCAGCTTCGAGGTGCGCGGCGGTCTCCTGATGCGGCAGGCCCACCACTGGGCGGCGCTCGTCTTCGTCGCCGCGATCGGTGTCCACCTGCTGCGGATCTTCTTCACCGGCGCCTTCCGCCGGCCCCGCGAGGTGAACTGGGCGATCGGGCTGACCCTGTTCGTGCTCGCGCTCGCCGAGGGCTTCGCCGGCTACTCGCTCCCCGACGACCTGCTTTCCGGCACCGGGCTGCGCATCGCGCAGGGCATCATGACCTCGCTGCCGGTCGTCGGGACGTACGTCAGCTTCTTCGCCTTCGGCGGTGCGTTCCCCGGCCACGAGATCGTCACCCGGCTCTACCCGCTGCACATCCTGCTGCTGCCCGGCGCCCTGATCGCGCTCGTCACCGTGCACCTCACGCTGGTCTTCTACCTCAAGCACACGCAGTGGCGCGGCCCGGGCCGCAGCAACCGCAACGCCCTCGGCAAACCTCTCTTCCCGCAGTTCACCGCGTCCTCCGGCGGACTGTCCCTCATGGTCTGCGGCGTGCTGGTGCTGCTCGGGGGGCTCGCCCAGATCAACCCGGTCTGGAAGTACGGCCCCTACGATCCCGCCGTGGCTTCCACCGGGGCCCAGCCCGACTGGTACGTGGGCTTCCTGGAGGGCGCGCTGCGGCTGATGCCCCCGTGGGAGACGAACGTCGCCGGGCACACCTTCATGTGGAACGTGCTGCTCCCGGCCGTCGTCCTGCCCGGCCTGCTGTTCGCCGTGCTCTACGCCTACCCGTTCGTGGAGCAGCGCCTGACGGGGGAGGGGCGGCGCGAGCAGCACCTGTGCGACCGGCCGCGCGAACGCCCCGTCCGCTCCGGGCTGGGTGTCGCGGGCATCGTCTTCTACGGCGTGCTGCTGGTGGCCGGCGGCAACGACATCGCCGCCCAGACCTTCCGCATCTCCGTCAACGCGCTGACCTGGGTCCTGCGCGTCGCCCTCGTCGTGGCGCCCGTCCTCGCCTTCCTGCTGACCCGCTGGCTGTGTCTGGCCCTGACCGAGGCCGAACGCGAGCGGCTCGAACGAGGCGTGTCCACCGGTGAGATCCGGCAGAGCGTCACCGGCGGCTACGACAGCGCCCACCAGCCCGTCGAGACGTTCCGGCCCGGCGCGCCCCGCAGACCGCTCACCGGTCCACGTACTGGAACACAAAGCCGAACACACCACGCGCCAGAACGCCGCAACCGATGATGAACAGCCACAGCCCGAAGACCACCCCGGTCGCCGTCACCGCGAAACCGAACGCGGTGACGATCGGCCACACGCTGTCGGCCGGGAAGAACGCCACCGGACCGGCCCCGGCCGCCACCTCCACGCCAGGGCGGTCCTGGGCGCGCGGGCCCCGGCGCCGGTACTGGATGAGACAGAAGAACGCGACCAGCGACGCCATCCCGAACGCCACGACCAGCGCGGTCGTACCGGTCTCGTCCTTCGACCACACCCCGTACAACGCGGCGGATCCGCCGAAGAACAGCGCCACACCGCCGAACAGCAACGCCTCCGTCCTCACCGCAGCCCTTCCTCCTCGGCCTTCCGCACGGCCTCCGGGTGGTGCAGGTCGAAGGCGGGCGACTCCGAGCGGATCCGGGGCAGCGCCACGAAGTTGTGCCGCGGCGGCGGGCAGGACGTCGCCCACTCCAGGCCGCGCCCCCACCCCCACGGATCGTCCTCGGTGACCTTCGTGCCCTTCACGGTGGTGCGCCAGACGTTGTACAGGAACGGCAGGGTGGAGACGCCGAGCAGGAACGCCCCCGCCGAGGACAGGGTGTTGAGCAGGGTGAAGCCGTCGTCCGGCAGGTAGTCCGCGTACCGGCGGGGCATCCCGGCCTCGCCCAGCCAGTGCTGCACCAGGAACGTCAGCTGGAACGCCGGGAACAGCAGCCAGAAGTGCAGCTTGCCGAGCCGCTCGTCCAGCATCTTCCCGGTCATCTTCGGCCACCAGAAGTAGAACCCGGCGAACATCGCGAACACCACCGTGCCGAACAGCACGTAGTGCAGGTGCGCCACGATGAAGTACGAGTCGGTGAGGTGGAAGTCCAGCGGCGGCGAGGCGATCAGCACCCCGCTCAGCCCGCCGAGCAGGAACGACACCAGGAAGCCCAGCGACCACAGCATCGGCGTCTCGAACGAGATCGAGCCGTGCAGCATCGTGCCGATCCACGCGAAGAACTTGATGCCCGTGGGCACCGCGATCAGGAACGACATCAGGGAGAAGAACGGCAGCAGCACCGCGCCCGTCGCGAACATGTGGTGCGCCCACACCACCGCCGACAGCATGGTGATCGCGATCGTCGCCCCGATCATCGGCAGATAGCCGAACAGCGGCTTGCGGGAGAACACCGGCAGGATCTCCGAGACGACCCCGAAGAACGGCAGCGCCACGATGTACACCTCCGGGTGTCCGAAGAACCAGAACAGGTGCTGCCACAGCAGCGCGCCGCCGTTCGTCGCGTCGAAGACGTGGGAGCCGAACTTCCGGTCCGACTCCAGCACCAGGAGGTCCGCGGCCAGCACCGGGAAGGCGGGCAGCACCAGGATCGAGGTGAACAGGATGTTCCAGGTGAAGATGGGCATCCGGAACATCGTCAGGCCAGGGGCGCGCAGGCACAGGATGGTGGCGATGAAGTTGACCGCGCCCAGCGTGGTCGACACACCGGTCACCACCTGGCCCATCACCCACAGGTCGCTGCCCGCGCCGGGGGAGTAGTAGGCGCTGTTGAGCGGCGCGTACCCGAACCAGCCGAACGCCGCGGCGCCGCCCGGCACCAGGAACCCGGACACCACCATCAGCCCGCCGAACAGGTACATCCAGTACGAGAGCGCGTTGAGCCGCGGGAAGGCCACGTCCGGCGCGCCGATCTGCAGCGGCATCACGGCGTTGGCGAACCCGGCGAACATCGGCGTCGCGAACAGCAGCATCATGGTCGTGCCGTGGACCGTGAAGAACTGGTCGTAGTCCTGCTCGCTCAGGAACTGCAGCCCCGGCCGGGCGAGTTCCGCGCGCATCGCGAGCGCGAGCAGCCCGGCGAGGAGGAAGAAGCAGAACGCCGTGACCATGTAGAGGCGGCCGATCACCTTGTGATCGGTCGTGGAGGCCCAGCGCAACAGGGCCCGGCCGGGCCGCGGCGCGGGGGCCGTGTACCGGGCGGTGATCTCCCTGAAGTCTGGCATTTCCGGTAGTTCGGTCATCCCGGGCGACGCTACCGCACCCGCGGCCACGGAAGCGGCGCAGACACCTCCCCGCCGCCCCCGGCCTCGGCGTCGTACAGTCGTCATCCTCGGGAGCCCGGCAAGGTGCGCAGGAGGACACAGCAAGGTGCGGATCCGTTCATGAACCTCCTCGTCACCGGCGCCGCCGGGTTCATCGGCTCCGCATACGTGCGCGCCCTCCTCGCCGACGACGCTCCCGACGCGCCCCGCATCACCGTGCTGGACAAGCTCACCTACGCCGGCACGCTCACCAACCTCCCCGCCGGCCATGCCCGGCTCGACTTCGTGCACGGCGACATCACCGATGCCGGACTGGTCGACGAGCTGATGGCGGACGCCGGCCAGGTGGTGCACTTCGCCGCCGAGTCGCACGTGGACCGGTCGATCGAGGGTGCGGGCGAGTTCGTGCGCACCAACGTCCTCGGCACCCAGACCCTGCTGGACGCCGCCGTGCGCCACGGGGCCGGTCCGTTCGTGGACATCTCCACCGACGAGGTGTACGGCTCCATCGAGACCGGCTCCTGGCCGGAGACGCACCCGCTGGCCCCCACCTCCCCCTACGCGGCCTCCAAGGCCTCCTCCGACCTGCTCGCCCTCGCCTGCCACCGCACCCACGGCCTGGACGTCCGCGTCACCCGCTGCTCCAACAACTACGGCCCGCACCAGTTCCCCGAGAAGGTGATCCCGCTCTTCGTCACCCGCCTCCTCGACGGCCTCGACGTCCCGCTCTACGGCGACGGGCGCAACATCCGCGACTGGCTGCACGTCGAGGACCACTGCCGGGGTATCGAACTCGTCCGTACGAAGGGCCGCCCCGGCGAGGTCTACAACCTCGGCGGCGGCACCGAGCTGAGCAACAGGGAACTCACCGGCCTCCTCCTCGACGCGTGCGGAGCGGGCTGGGACCGGGTGACGTACGTCCCCGACCGCAAGGGCCACGACCTGCGCTACTGCGTCGACTGGAGCAAGGCCCGCGACGAACTCGGCTACCGCCCGCGGCGCGACTTCGCCGCCGGGCTCGCCGAGACGGTCGCCTGGTACCGCGACAACCGCGCCTGGTGGGAGCCGCTGAAGCAGCGCGGTGCGTGATCACCGGCCCCCACCCTCCGGACTCCGTCAGGCGTGGGTCTTGGCCAGCAGCTCCAGGATCTCCTCGGTCGTGCCGCTCTCGCCGAGGCGCGGGAAGATCCGCTCGACGCTGCCCGCGTGTGCCGCGGGGTCGCTGTCGGCCATGGCGTCCGTGGCCAGGGTGACGTGGTAGCCGTGGGCGTACGCGTCCCGGGCGGTGGACTCGACGCCGATGCTCGTGGCGATGCCGGTCAGCACGATCTGGGTGATGCCGCGGCGGCGCAGCTGGACGTCCAGGTCGGTGCCGTACAGGGCGCTCCAGTTGTGCTTGGTGACCCGGATGTCGCCGGAGTGCCCGGAGAGTTCGTCCACGATCACGTCCCAGCCCTCGGGGAAGGCGAGACCGCGTGCCTGGCGCTCGGTCCGGCCGGGGACGGCGTCCGCCCAGTCCGGCGCGAAGGCCACCCGGACCAGGACCACGGGGAGGTTCCGGGCCCGGAAGGCCTCGGCGAGCCGCGCCGTGCGGGCCACCACGTCCGAGGCGGCGTACGGCTGGGTGGGCATGCCCACGATGCCGTTCTGGAGGTCGATCGCGACGAGGGCGCTGCGGGGGTCGAGCGTGGTCAGAGCCATGGGGTGTTCAGGCCTTTCGAGGGGGCGTTTTGGTGGTGGTACGGGTGAGTGAACGGTCCGGCAGGGTCGTCGCCAGCAACAGCACGGAGCCGGCGAGCATGAACAGGGCCAGTCCGTGCAGCCCGGCCGTGTCGGCGCGGTGCGGGTAGAACGCCGCGGTGGCGGCGGACGCCCCCAGCGCGCCGAGGTACATGAAGGTCCGCAGCAGCCCGGCGGCGGAGGCGATCCGCTCGGGATCGGTCTGCCGGTACAGGGCGTTCTGCGTGGCGAGGCCGATGAGCCCCTGCGGGACGCCGATCAGCGCGCCGACCGCGACCAGCAGCCAGAACGGGCTGTCCGCGCCGACCAGCAGCAGCAGGGCACAGGCCGCCGACTGCAGGACGGAGCCGACGAGCAGCTTGGTGCGCACCGCCTCGCGGCGCCCGGTGAGCGTGGAGACGGTCAGCGCGGTGACCGACAGCGGCAGCAGCGCGAGCCCGGTGCCGGAGGCGCTCAGTCCGCGGCCCTGCTCCAGCCACTGCGTGTATCCGTACATGAAGGCGTACGAGGTGGTGTAGCCGAGGAACTGCCGCAGATACGTGGTGAGCAGCGGGCCGTTGCCGCCGAGCAGGCGCAGGTCGATGAACGGGTCCGGCACCCGCAGCTCGCGCAGCGCGAAGCCGGCGGCAGCCGCGGCGGACAGCACCGGCAGATACCAGCGGTCGGCGCGCGGGCCCATCAGGAACACCATCAGGGCGACCAGCAGCAGGGCGAACAGCGCCATGCCGGGCACGTCCACACCGCCGCGGCGCGTCGCCGTCCGGGGCAGCCGCAGCGCGCCGAGCACCAGACACGCCGCCGACAGCGGCACGTTGACGGTGAACACCGCACGCCAGCCGCCGACGCCGATCAGCAGCCCGCCGAGCGCGGGCCCGACGACGGCCACCGTCTGGTTGGCGACGGCCAGCGCGGTCAGCACGCCCGCCGGGCTGTGTAGCCCGGTGCGTTCGGCCTCGCTGCGGGTCAGCCGCATGGCCGCCGGGTACGCGGCCGACGTCCCGAACCCCAGCAGCACCCGCGCCGCGATCAGCGCGCCGAGCGAGGGCGCGAGCGCGCCCAGCAGTCCCGCGACGCCGACCAGCGCCGTACCGCAGAGGTAGAGCCTGCGCGGGCCGTACATGTCCACCAGCCGGCCGATGACCGGCTGGCCGACGGCCGTGGCCAGATACAGCGCCGAGACCAGCCAGACCGTCTCGGCGGGCGGGGCCCCGAAGGCGACGCCGATCGGCACCAGTGCCACGGCGATCATCGAGGAGTTGACCGGGTTCAGCACCGAGCCGAGCACCATCGGCGCGATCAGCCGGCGGTCGAACCCGGCGGGGGAGGGGCGGTCCGTTTGCCGGTCACGGCGGGCGAGCTTCGGTATCACGGTCGCATCACGGCTGCGAGAGCCGTTCCAGCAGCTCCATGGCCTTGAGGATCGTCTGCCGCTCGTCCTCGGTGTAGCGGTCCTCGAAGGCGCGGGCCAGCCACTCCTCGCGCAGCTGCTTGTTGCCCTCGACGCGGGCCCGGCCGGCCTCGGTGAGGGTGACCAGCTGGCGGCGGCCGTCGGCGGGGTCGGGGGCGCGGCGGATCAGGCCGTGCTGGTCGAGCGCGGCCAGCGTGGTCGCCATCGACTGCGGCCGTACGCCCTCCGCGGCGGCCAGGGCGCTGGCCGTGGCCGCGCCGTGCTTGCCGACCAGGGAGAGCGCCGACTCCTGCGACGGGGTCAGGCCGGCGTCCTGCGCGACCTCGCGGATACGGCGCCGCAGCCGGCTGAACACCACGCGCAGGTCGCGCGCGGTGCGGGCGGCGGAGTCGGAGATGTGAGCCATGCCGCCAGCGTAGATTCGTCAGGTGAGACTGTCCAGTTCAGACTGTTCAGTTTTACCTGACGATTGTCGGTGCGGATAACTTGGTGGGGTGCGTCTCCTGCTGATGTCCGACACCCACCTCCCGAAGCGCGCCAAGCGCCTCCCGGACCAGCTGCTCGCCGAACTCCCGCACGCGGACGTCGTCTTCCACGCCGGCGACTGGGTCGACACCGCCACCCTCGACCTGCTGGAGAACAGCTGCCGCCGCCTCATCGGCGTGTACGGCAACAACGACGGCCCCGCGCTGCGCGCCCGGCTCCCCGAGGTGGCGTACGCCGAACTCGACGGGCTGCGCTTCGGCGTCGTACACGAGACCGGGCCCGCCCAGGGCCGCGAGGCCCGCTGCGCCGCCCGCTTCCCCGGCCTCGACGTCCTGGTCTTCGGCCACAGCCACATCCCCTGGGACACCACCGCCCCCGGAGGCCTGCGCCTGCTCAACCCCGGCTCCCCGACCGACCGCCGCCGGCAGCCGCACTGCACGTACCTCACCGCGACCCTCGCCGCCGGCACGCTCACCGAGGTCACCCTGCACCGGCTGCCGAGCGCGACAGTCACGGGATAAATCACTTCCGCAGCAGTGAGCCGGCCGGGCAGGATGCCGAGATGATCTCTGATGCAGGCATCCCCGCAGACGTCGTTCCCGCAGGTCGCATGGCTGAGAGCGAGCAGCCCGTGCTCGCGCTGCCCAGCGGGCTGGAGCTGCGGCCGTGGCGGGTCGACGAAGGCGACGCCGAGGCCCTGATGGCCGCCGGGCAGGACCCCGCGATCCGCCTGTGGAACCGGTTCACCGTCGGCAGCCCCGAGGAGGCGCGCCGCAGGATCGAGCGCATGCACGAGCGCTGGCGGGCCGAGACCGCCGCCGTGTGGGCCATCGCCAGGCCGGGCGGCGCGGCCGTCGGGCTCGGCGCCTGGGGCGACATCGACCTCGCCGACGGCACCGCCGAGATCGTCTACTGGGTGCTGCCCGAGGCGCGCGGCGCCGGCATCGTCGCCGAGGCGACCCTGCGGCTCACCCAGTGGGCGCTGGACGACCTGGGCCTGCACCGCCTCCGCCTGTGCCACTCGGTCGCCAACCCCGCTTCGTGCCGGGTGGCCGAGAAGGCCGGCTACGCCTTGGAGGGCACCCAGCGTAGCGCCCTGCTGCACGCGGACGGCTGGCACGACCAGCACCTGCACGCGCGCGTGGCCGGAGACGCCTGAGCGCGGGGGCGCCGCGGCTCAGGCCATGCCCCTTGGATGGATCGCCCCGCTCGTCGCGCTCAGCGGCAGCCCGGTGCCGCCCCAGCGCAATGCGACGATCTCCGCCGCCACCGACACCGCGACCTCCTCCGGTGTACGGGCGCCGAGGTCGAGCCCGACGGGGGAGCGCAGGCGGGCCAGTTCCTCGTCCGTGACGCCCGCCCCGGCCAGGCGCTGCAGCCGGTCCTCGTGGGTGCGGCGACTGCCCATCGCCCCGATGTACGCCGCCGGACGCCGCAGCGCCTCCCGCAGCAGGGGCACGTCGAACTTGGGGTCGTGGGTGAGGACGCAGACCACCGTCCGCTCGTCGGTGTGCGTGCCGCGCAGGTAGCGGTGCGGCCAGTCCGCGACGACCTCCACACCCTCCGGGAACCGGCTGGGCGTGGCGAACACCGGGCGGGCGTCGCACACGGTCACCCGGTAGCCGAGGAAGTCCCCGATCCGGGCCACCGCGGCGGCGTAGTCGATGGCGCCGAACACCAGCATTCTCGGCGGCGGCGCGAAGGACTGCAGGAACACCGTGACGGCGTCCTCGCGCCGCTCCCCGTGCGGCCCGTAGTGCCTCAGGCCCGTCGCGCCGAGGGCCAGTTCGCCGCGCGCGTCCGCGGCCACCGCCGCGTCGAGGCCCGTCGTGCCCAGCCCCCCGGCGGCCGTGCCGTGCCACACGGCGAGCGTCGCCCCGCGCGGAGCGGGCCCGTCGACCACGGTGGCCACGGTGACCGGCTCGCCGCCCGCGACCGACGCCATGACCGCCCCGAAGGAGGGGTCCCGGGCGGGGGTGACCGGCCGTACCAGGACGGTGATCTCGCCACCGCAGGTCAGCCCGACCGCGAACGCGTCCTCGTCGCTGTACCCGTACGTCTCCAGCCGCGCCTCGCCGCTCTCGGTGACCTCCTGGGCCAGCTCGAACACCGCGCCCTCCACGCAGCCCCCGGACACGCTGCCGACGACCTCCCCGTCCGGGCCGACCGCCATCGCGGCGCCGGGCTCGCGCGGCGCGCTGCGGCTGACGGCGACGACCGTGGCGAGCCCGAAGGGCACATGGGCGGCGTACCACCGCTCCAGCACGGTGAGAATCTCGCGCATGGTCCGCTCCTAGGCCCCCTGTCACAGCCCGTAGTCGAACGTTAATCCGCTGGCGCGGTCCCCGCACCTCGCCGCCGCTGCGCTCTGACGGTGTGACGGCGAGACGGCCTCCGGAGTGAGTGGGGGCGCCCCGGAGGCCGTCGTCCATGGAGGGTCAACTGCCGGACGGACCGGTCCAGTCGGACTGCACATGGCCCAGCCGGACCCGCTGCGGATGGTCGCCGACGGGGACCGACGTCACCTTCCGGCCCGTGGCGAAGTCGATCGCGGTGACCTGGTCGGCGCCGCTCTCGGAGATGATGCAGTCCAAGCCGTCGCCGCTGACCGTGGCCCAGTACGGCTTGGAGGCGGTGATCAGCGGGCCCTCCTGGAGGGTGGCGCGGTCGACCACCGTGGCGTAGTCGTCCATGGTGCCCGCGACACACAGCTTCGTGCCCTCGGGGTTCATCGAAATGCCGTGGTGGCGCGAGTCGTTGACCCACGTGGTGCGGTCCTCGCTGGTCGCCGGGTTCTTCGGCAGCGTCTTCACCCGGGTGATCTTGTCGGCCGCGACGTCGTACTCCAGGAAGCCGTTGAAGAACGACACCTGGAAGTACAGCTTGGACTCGTCGGGGGAGAACACGGCCGGACGCACGGCGTCGGAGAAGTCCTTCAGCCCGATCGCGTCCAGCCGCTGCCGCATGTCGATGACCCTGACCTGCTTGTACGTCGTCGCGTCCACGACCGTGATGTGCCGGTCGCCCTTGGTCCAGTCCCAGGCCGGGGCGTCGAGCGCGGTGTCGACGTTGCCGATGGACATGTTCCAGATGTACTTGCCGTCCTTGGTGAAGATGTTCTCGTGCGGCTTGTCGCCGGTCGCGAACGAGCCGAGCTGCCTACCGGTGTTGATGTCCAGCACGTGCACGGTGTTCGCGGTCGAGGCCGACACCGCCACCCGGGTGCCGTCGGGCGAGACCGCCATGTGGTCGGCGCGGTAACCGGCCACCGGGAAACGCCAGTTGATCCGACCGGTGGCGAGGTCGATCGAGACGACGTCGGCGAAGCTCGGCCGGGAGACCACGACCGACCTGCCGTCGGGTGTGGAGTACATGTCGTCGGCGAACTGGTCGTGGCCCTCGCCGACGCTGTTGCGGATCGCCATGAAGTAGATCCACTTGACCGGGTCGGCGTTGATCTCCGCCAACCGCTGGTCCTTGTCCGGGATGACGTTGACCCTGCCGATCTTCGCGAAGTCACCGGAGGACCTGATGACATCGGCGGTGCCGTCCCAGTTGTTGCCGACGAACAGCACCTCGCGCAGATCCGAGGCGGCGGAAGAGGTGATGGATCCTGTGGCGGAGGCGGCCGTCGCCGGGCCCGCGACGGTCAGGACGAGGGCGGCGGCTACGGAGCAAAGGTGCCTGGTTCTGGAGGCAGGCATGACTGCTCTCTTTCCTCGGGGGAATCTGAACACGGGCGCATTCACAGTGGACTTACTGAAAAGTAAGGAGAGGGCGCCCTTCTCGACAAGATGTGTGCACGACAAGATTGGGCTCACCGGGGGGAGACGGCCGGTGGGTGACGGAGGGGGAAGCGTGTCGGGGAGGCTCAAGGCGCCGACGGGCCGCTACGGCGGCAGGTCCGCCGAGGAACGGAAGGCGGAGCGCCGCCGCCGGTTCCTGGACGCGGCGCTCCGGCTGTTCGGCGACAGGCCGGGCTACCGGGGGACCACGGTCGCCGCGCTGAGCCAGGCCGCGGGCCTGTCCACGCGCCAGTTCTACGAGGAGTTCCACACCCTGGAGGACGTCCTCGCCGCGCTGCACCTGGAGGTCAATGCCTGGGCGGAGCGGGCGGTGCTGGACGCGCTCGCCACGGCCGAGGGGCTGCCGCTGGCCGAGCGGGTCGCCGTACTGTTCCACGCCTACGCCCGCGACGTCACCTCCGACCCGCGCCGCATCCGCATCGCCTTCGTGGAGATCAGCGGGGTCAGCGCCCGGCTGGAGGAACAGCGCCTCTCCCGCCGCGCACGCTGGGTCGACCTGATCCGCGCCGAGGCCGACGCGGCCGTGGCGCGCGGCGAGGCGGCGCCCCGGGACTACCACCTTGCGGCCACGGCCTTCATCGGCAGCGTCAACGGCCTGCTCCACGACTGGAGTGCCGGCTGGGTGGCCGCGAGCCTCGACGAGGTCGTCGACGAACTCGTCCGCCAGCTGCTCGGCATCCTGCGGCCGGCGGGGTGGCGTCCCGCGTCCGGCTGACCTCCGGCCCGGCCTCCAGGGCCCGTACGGTTCGACGCGCGCGATCGGCCCGGAGCTGGTCTGCTGGATCGGGGGGCATCGGGGTCATCGGGGGGCCGTCGGGAGGCTTGCATACGCGTTCCCGCTTTCCCGGAGACGTGCATGAGTACCCGGAGACGTGCATGAGTACCTGGAGAAACGCATGAGTACCTATCGAGTCGCGCAGGTGACCGCCCCGAACGGCAACTTCGAGCTGGTCGAGCGAGAGGTGCCGCAGCCCGGTCCCGGCGAGGTGCGGATCGCGGTGGAGGCGTGCGGGATCTGCCACAGCGATGCGATGTTCGTGGGCGCCGCCCTGCCCGGTGTGACGTTCCCGGAGGTCCCCGGGCACGAGATCGCGGGGCGCATCGAGGAGCTGGGCCAGGACACGCACGAGCGCGGGTGGCGGGTCGGCGACCGGGTGGCCGTCGGCTGGTTCGGCGGCAGCTGCGGACACTGCAGGCCCTGCCGCGAGGGCGACTTCATCGTGTGCCCGAACCTGAAGGTCCCGGGGTGGGCCTACGACGGAGGCTTCGGCGAGAAGGTCGTCGCGCCCGTCGACGCCCTGGCCCGGATCCCCGACGCGCTGGCCGCGAGCGACGCCGGGCCCTTGGCCTGCGCGGGAGTGACCGTCTTCAACGGGCTGCGCCGCAGCTCCGCGCGGGCCGGGGACCTGGTCGCGGTGCTCGGCATCGGCGGCCTGGGGCACCTCGGGGTGCAGTACGCGGTCGCGATGGGCTTCGAGACCGTGGCCATCGCCCGCGGCCCCGAGAAGGCCGACTTCGCCAAGCAGCTCGGCGCCCACCACTACGTCGACAGCACCGCCGGCACTCCGGTCGCCGAGGCGCTCCAGTCCCTCGGCGGCGCCAAGGCCGTACTGGCCACCGCGGGGAACTCCGAGGCCATCACGGCCACCGTGGACGGCCTGGCACACCGCGGGGAGCTGGTGGTCATCGGAGCGGACGTGGAGCCGCTGGGCATCAGCCCGGTCCAGCTGCTCATGGCCGCCCGTGTCGTGCGGGGCCACCCGTCCGGCACCTCCCAGGACGTGGAGGACACCATGGCGTTCAGCGCCCTGCACGGCATCCGCCCGATGACCGAGGCCGTACCGCTGGACCGCGCGGAGGAGGCCTACCAGAAGATGCTCGCCGGGAAGGCCCGCTTCCGGATGGTGCTCAGCATGGGCTGAGGGCCGGCGGGCCTGAGGCTCAGCCGCCCAGCGCGTTCACGGCGTCCAGGACCGGCGTCACCCCGTCCTCCGCCCGGATCCGCTCGCCGAGCGTCCGGGCCCGGGTGCCGTACGACGGTTCGCGTGTCGCTCGCAGCAGCGCCGCGGACAGGGTCCCGACGGTCAGCCGGCGCAGCGGTACGGCGGCCGGGGCCACGCCCAGCGACACCAGCCGGGCCGCCCAGAACCCCTCGTCGAACTGGACCGGCACCGGCACCGCCGGCACCCCGGCGCGCAGTCCCGCAGCCGTCGTGCCAGCGCCGGCGTGGTGGACCACGGCGGCCATGCGCGGAAACAGCGCCGAGTGCGCCACCTCGCCGATGGTCAGCATGTCGTCGCCGTCCGCCGCGAGGCCGCCCCAGCCGCGCTGGATCACCCCGCGCAGCCCGGCCCGCCGCAGCGCGGCCACGACCTGGGCGCTGAGCCGGGCCGCGTCCGGCACGGTGGCGCTGCCCAGACCGACGAACACCGGTGGCGGCCCGGAGTCGAGGAAGTCCCGTACGGATTGGGGGAGTCGGGTTTCGGTGTCGTACGGCCACCAGTAGCCGCACACCTCAAGACCCGGTCGCCAGTCCCGGGGGCGGGGCACCACCAGCGGGCTGAAGCCGTGCTGCACCGGCCAGTGCCGCTGCTCCCGTGTCCGCATCGCGGCACCGGCGCGCTGCCGGGGCAGCCCCAGCCGGGTGCGCATACCGGGCACGGACGCCGCGAAGACCTGCTCCGCTGCGCGGTTCACCCCGTGCCCCGCGGTCTGGTTGACCACCGCTCCCCAGGTGCCGCGGCCGAGGACGGGCGGGGCGAACTCGCGTGTGGTGGCGAGGGGTTGCAGATACACCCCCATGCTCGGCAGCCGCAGGCCTTCGCCGATCGCATGCCCGATCGGCGCCAGCGAAGCCGACAGGAGCAGGCAGTCGCTCTGCCGCGCCGCGGCCAGCAGGTCCTCCGCCATCTCCCCGACCAGCCGCCGCGCCAGGTCAGCCAGGCGCAGCAGTTTCCCGACGCCGCTGGTGCTGCGGTGCAGCCCTTGGCCGCGCGGGGACTCCAGCTCGGCCCGCGGGTCCACCGGCAGCGCGTGGAACCCGACCCCGGACCCGGCGACCAGCGGCTCGAAGCAGCCGTGGGTGACGAGGGTGACCTCGTGTCCGGCCTGGACGAGCTGGTGTCCGAGTCCGGTGTAGGGAGCCACGTCGCCCCGGGATCCCGCCGTCATGATGGCAATCCGCACGAGGGTCAGTATGGCGTGACGGACGCGGCCGGCGCCCGAACGCCCCGGTGACGGCTTCCGCGGCTTCCGCCGGTCGACGATGCACCGATTCGTTGATTCTTCGAGTCAGGGTGTCCAGAACCGGACGAAGTGCATCGAGACCGTCGCCACGTACACTGACCAGGTGCCGAAGCTGTGGAACGAGACCATCGAGGAGCACCGCCGCGCCGTCCGGGACGCGGTGCTGGAGACCACGGCGAAGCTCGTCGGCGAGCAGGGGCTGCGGGGCGTGACGATGTCGCGGATCGCCGAGGAGAGCGGCATCGGCCGGGCCACGCTCTACAAGTACTTCCCGGACGTCGAATCCATCATGATGGCCTGGCACGAACGCCAGATCACCGGTCACCTCGACCAGCTCGCCGAGCTGCGCGACCGCCCCGGGACCCCCGGCGAGCGGCTGGCCGCCGTCCTGGAGGCCTACGCGTTCATCCAGCAGCAACGGCACGGCCATGGGGGCGAGCTGTCGGCGCTCCTGCACCGGGGCGACCACGTGGCGCACGCCGAGCAGCACCTGCGCGGGTTCATCCGGGGCCTGCTGGCCGAGGGGGTGGAGACGGGCGACGTACGGGACGACGTCACGCCCGACGAACTGACCGGATACTGCCTCCACGCCCTCGCCGGGGCGGGCGGCCTGACCTCCAAGGCCGCGGTCAAGCGGCTCGTCGCGGTCACCCTGTCCGGACTGCGTCCTCAAGGCTGACCGGTCAACTCCTGCCGGATGTGCGCCGGTTCAGGAAGGCCTTGCCCCGGCGGACGCCCGCGCGGCCCAGGACGACGTGCCCGGCCATGAAGACGACCTTCAGCGCGACGAGTGCCAGGACGCCGCCCGCGGCCCAGTCCGTCCACGAGGGGGCGGCCGTCACTGCTCCGGCGACACCGAGGTGCAGGGCGACGACGAGGACGCCGACCGCGAGAAGACCGGCCGGTCCGGCCAGGCCTCGGAGTCTCCCCTTCCCGCCCCCGGTGGGCAGGGGAGCAGGCGTCGGGGGATGCTGCCAGGTCACCGTCAGGCCGTCCCGTCGGCCGATCTTTTCGAGGCGTCCGGTGATGCCGTTCCGGAGCTGTCGCAGGGCCTCCTCGTCATCGGCCTCGACGCACAGCGTCAGCGCCTCCGCGGTGGCGTCGAGGGTCCACCGGCCCTCGGCGAAGCGCACGGTCCCGTGGGTGTCGGACCACTCGACGTGCTCGACGGCTGGCATGCGGCGGCCCCCATGGGCGGCGGGCGCCCGGTGGCGCATGCCGCGCATCGAGTCCGTGTGGCGGCAGAGTTGGACGAGGTACCGGCTCGCGCGGTCGGTCTCGATCCGGGTTTCGGCGGTCGGCATCGGGCTTCCCTCGCAGGTGTCAGACCCTGGTGACGGCGGCCAGCCAGGCCTGGATGCCGTCGGGGTCGGTGGTGACGTCGATCGTGGCCGGTTCGATGGAGTCGACCCGCCATCCGTCGGCGAACGACGAGGTGATCTCGGCCCGCGTCACCCGCCTCGGGCCCTGGTCGCCGGGCTGCCGGTCGCTGAAGCAGAGCATGAAGTAGCGGCCACCCGGCGTCAGTACGGCGCGCAGGCTGTCGACGAAGGCGGCGCGGTCCTCGTCGCCGAAGATGTGGAACAGCCCGCAGTCGAGCACGGTGTCGAAGGACTCTCCGAGTCCGGCCAGTCTGCGGGCGTCATGGAGGAGGAACCGGGCGGTGAGTCCCCGGCCGCGGGCCTTCTGCCGCGCGGCCTCCAGGGCCCGGGAGGCGAGGTCGACGCCGGTGGCGTCCAGGCCCAGGGCCGCGCACATGAGCACGTGCTCGCCGGTCCCGCAGCCGACGTCCAGCACCCGGCCGCGGATCGCTCCCGCGTCGGCCAGCGCGCGGAACTCCGGCTGCGGCCGGCCGATGTCCCACGGGGGAGGGCTGGCGTACATGTCGTCGGGCCGGTGCCACATACGGATCTCTCCTTCGCCGATGACCGCCCGGATCGTCGTCCGGCTTGCCTGACAGTCAGATTTATCGAGACAGACTGTCTACGTCAAGTCTGAGTGTCGCACCCCGGGCGTCATGACTCCAGAAAGAGCGAGGGGGAGCGGACGGCGCGCCCGCTCCCCCTGTGTGTCACGCCCCGAGCTGCCGGACGGCGGCGTCGACGGTCTGCTCCAGCAGCGTGGCGATCGTCATCGGACCGACCCCGCCCGGCACCGGCGTGATCAGCGAGGCCCGCTCCACGGCCGAGTCGAAGTCGACGTCGCCGACGTTGCCCGGGTTGTAGCCGGCGTCGATCACGACCGCGCCCGGCCTGATGTCCTGCCCGCGGATCAGCTTGGGCCGGCCGACGGCGGCGACGACGATGTCGGCCTCGCGGACCGCCGCCGACAGATCCCGGGTGCGCGAGTGGCAGTACGTCACGGTCGCGTCGCGGGCCAGGAGCAGCATGCCCACCGGCTTGCCGAGGATCGCGCTGCGGCCCACCACCACGGCCCGCTTCCCGGCCGGGTCGACGTCGTACGCGTCGAGCAGGCGCAGGATGCCGCCCGGCGTGCAGGACACGAAGCCCGGCAGGCCGAAGCTCATCGTCGCGAACGACGCGAAGGTGACTCCGTCGACGTCCTTCTCGGGCGCGATCGCCTCGAACGCGGCCCGCTCGTCGATGTGGTCGCCCATCGGGTGCTGGAGCAGGATGCCGTGCACGGCCGGGTCGGCGGACAACTCCCGCAGGGTGCCCACCAGTTCGGCGGTCGTCGTGCTCGCGGGCAGCGCCACGTGCCGGGACGCGACACCGGCCGTGCGGCAGCGGTTCTGCTTCATACGGACGTAGGTGACGGACGCCGGGTCCTCGCCGACCAGCACCGTGGCCAGACAGGGCTGGGTGCCCGTCCGCTCGGTGAGGTCGGCGGCCCGCTTCGCGGTGTCCTCGACGATACGGCGGGCGACGGCGGTTCCGTCCATGAGCCGGGCCTGGGTCATGCTGCACACTCCTGAGCTGGTTGAGACTCCTCGCCCAGGCGCGCGGCATCGACCACGGGCCGCTCCCCGGTGGTGCTCCACCTCAGCGCCAGTCACGGCCCGCACACAGCGTAACCGAAAGCGCGTACACCGGTCAGGCCGCGTCCTCGTCCCCCTCCGCGGGCGGCCCTGCCGTCGGGTCCGCCCCCGCCAGGAACGCCGACGTCTGCGCGGCCAGCCGGTCGGCTCCGATGGCCTGCGCCCAGCGGACGATCTCCGCCGCCAGCGCCCTGGCGCCCGCCTCGTCGCCGCTGTCGCGGGCCAGCACCGCCAGCAGGAGCTGCTGGGAGAGCGTGCCGGGTACGGTGCCCGCGCCGGCGCCCAGCGCGGTGGCCCGGCGCCAGCGTTCCCCGGCCCGCTCGTGCTCGCCGGTGTCGTGGTCGTGGCCGCCGAGGTGCCGCAGGGCCTCGCGGGCCAGCAGGGGGTCGGGGCCGTCCTCCCCGGCTCGCAGGGCTGCGGCGTACCAGGCGGTGGCGGTCTCCTGGTCGGCGAAGTGGTTGTCCGTGATCAGCCCGAGGTGCATCGCCGCCCAGCCCCGGCGCACCTCGTCCGGGGCGGTGTCGTGCAGCTCCCGCGCCCGGTCGAGGAGCGCCGCGAGGGCCTGCGGGTCCTTGCCCCGGGGGCCGAAGCGCAGGGTGCCGTCGACCAGGAGCAGCCCGGCGTAGGTGAGCCGGAGCCGGAGGACGTCGGTGTCCCAGTCGCCGTGCGGGAACGCCTTCTCCGCCTCGGCGATGCGCTCGGCCGCGGTGTCCGTCCCGGCGAACCAGTCCCGCTCCAGGGCGACTTCGGCGGCGGCCCGGGTGATCCGGGCGTGGGCCGCGGGCTCGTGGACCCTGGCCGCGTCGAGCAGGGCGGCGGCCCGCTCCCAGCGGCCCGCGATCCGCAACTCCCGCACAGCAGCAAGGAGTTCGTCGAGTTCCACGGTGGTGTCGAGATGTGTCTTCGAGGAAATTGCCATGCGCGGAACGGTAGTTAGATGAAAAATTATCCACAAGAAAACTACTGTGGGAGGCAGCGGTGCAGGACTCGGTGGACCGGCATGTGGCCGTCTGGGCACGTGAACTGGAGTGGCTGGACCCGGTGAAGGAGGCGATCATCGCCCGGCTGGCGATCCTGGCCCGGCACACGGCGCAGGCCCGCCGGGCGGTGCTGGACGACGCGGGCCTGAAGTACTGGCAGTACAAGGTGCTGCTGATGCTCCGCAGGTCCGGGCCCCCCTACGAGTCCAGCCCCTCGCGCCTCGCCGACCACCTCGGGCTCACCCGGGGCGCGCTGTCCGCACGGCTCGCGCCCATCGAGGAAGCGGGGCTGATCACCCGTACCCACGAGAGCGGCGACCGGCGGCGGGTGCGGGTACGGCTCACCGAGGCCGGGCACGCCGCGTTCGAGGCGCATGCGGCAGCCGAAGGCGAGGGCGAAGGCGCGCTGCTCGCAGCACTGAGCGAAGAAGAACAGCGGACACTCGCCGACCTGCTGCGGACGCTGGTGCTGGCCGCCGAGGGCGCCCCGGCCGCGCCCGCCCCAGCGCCGCACGCGCCGAGAAGGTCCAGGTCAGCCGAGAGGTGACCCGGACCCTCGCGAACCTTGTGCCTACTCGTCCCATGCCTGGACGAGGATCTGTTCGGCGATCTTGCCGTCACGCAACGTGACCATCGACTCGGCGACGACGCGGTTTCCGTCCCCGTACTGGCAGGACTCGCTGAAGGCGGCCCGGTCGCCCTGAATGATGCACTGGTCCAGCTTGTGGATCATGTCGCGGCGGTAGATGTCGTCCAGCAGCTCGGCGATCTCGCTCCGGCCGTGCACGATCCTGGGGTGGCTGGGCTGGGTGTTCTGGTCGATGATGCGGATCTCCGCATCGTCCGCGTAGAGCGCCAGAAGGGAGTTCCCGGTGGTCCCTTCTATGGCCCGGCGCAGTGTCTCGGTGGTGAAGTCGGAGCCTGTCGCGGTGCCCATGGTGACCTCCTTCAGGCGCCCGTGGCCGGGTGCGGAGCCGGCCGTACCGGCTCCACCTTCGAGATTCCTCCGCCCCGGCGGACACGGCAAGCGCAGGCGGCCCGCTCCGCCTCACGGGTGAGCGCGGCCCGCCGCCCGTGTCCGGCAGGGGCCCGCCGCCGTTGCGCAGGACATGATCTCAACACGACGTATCGTCGCCGCAGTCGGTCTGGCCGTCGGAGTCACGGGCCTCGCGGCACCGCTCGCGAACGCGGCCGACGCGGGCGCCGCGGACACCGGGCAGATCAAGCCCATGGCCGCCCTCGACTCGGTCACCGCCGGGGACATC
The DNA here is from genome assembly GCF_053592475.1 of Streptomyces sp. NPDC002671. Lineage (NCBI taxonomy): Bacteria > Bacillati > Actinomycetota > Actinomycetes > Kitasatosporales > Streptomycetaceae > Streptomyces > Streptomyces sp. NPDC002671. The sequence goes on along the minus strand of NZ_JBSFVU010000020.1, from coordinate 141,789 downwards.
CCCGAGCAGCACAACGCCCAGATCCCGCGCGTCTCCGAGCAGATGCGCGGGCTGAACCAGCTCAGCCAGCTGAACAAGCTCAACGAACTGCACCAGGTGACCGACCTCGTCGCGCCCGTGACCAACCTGCTCCCCGCCGTCCAGTGATCCCGGCCCGGCTGCTTCCCGAAGAGTGCCGATGACGATCATTCGCGCGTAGGGTCGGTGGGGAAGACAGTCGAACGAAGGGGCCAGGCTATGGCGCAGGAAGTACGCGGCGTGATCGCACCGGGGAAGGACGAGCCCGTACGGGTGGAGACGATCGTGGTCCCGGACCCGGGGCCCGGCGAAGCCGTCGTACGCGTCCAGGCCTGCGGGGTCTGCCACACCGACCTGCACTACAAACAGGGCGGAATCAGCGACGAGTTCCCCTTCCTGCTCGGCCACGAGGCCGCCGGTGTCGTGGAGTCGGTCGGTGCGGGTGTCACCGACGTGGCGCCCGGTGACTTCGTCGTCCTCAACTGGCGTGCGGTGTGCGGAAACTGCCGGGCCTGTCTGCGTGGCCGGCCCTGGTACTGCTTCAACACGCACAACGCGAAGCAGCGGATGACCCTCACCGACGGCACCGAGCTGTCCCCGGCCCTCGGCATCGGCGCGTTCGCCGAGAAGACCCTCGTCGCCGCCGGGCAGTGCACCAAGGTCGACCCGGCCGTCTCCCCGGCCGTCGCCGGACTGCTCGGCTGCGGGGTGATGGCAGGCATCGGCGCCGCGATCAACACCGGCGGCGTCGGCCGCGGCGACTCCGTCGCCGTCATCGGCTGCGGCGGCGTCGGCGGCGCGGCCGTCGCCGGAGCGAACCTCGCCGGCGCCGCGAAGATCATCGCCGTGGACATCGACGACCGGAAACTGGAGCTGGCCCGCACCCTCGGCGCCACCCACACCGTCAACTCGAAGAACACCGACCCCGTCGAGGCCGTCCGCGAACTGACCGGCGGCTTCGGCGCCGACGTCGTCATCGAGGCGGTCGGCCGCCCGGAGACGTACCGCCAGGCCTTCTACGCCCGCGACCTCGCCGGCACCGTCGTCCTCGTCGGCGTCCCCACCCCCGACATGAAGCTCGAACTGCCCCTGCTCGACGTGTTCGGCCGCGGTGGTGCCCTGAAGTCCTCCTGGTACGGCGACTGCCTGCCCACCCGTGACTTCCCCATGCTGATCGACCTGCACCTCCAAGGCCGCCTGCCGCTGGACAAGTTCGTCACCGAGACCATCCAACTGGACGAGGTGGAGAAGGCGTTCGAGCGGATGCACCACGGCGACGTGCTGCGCTCGGTGGTGGTGCTGTGATGGCCGCCCGTATCGAACGCCTCGTCACCTCCGGCCAGTTCACCCTCGACGGCGGAACCTGGGAGGTGGAGAACAACGTCTGGATCGTCGGCGACGACCACGAGGCGATCGTCATCGACGCCGCCCATGACGCCGAGGCCATCGCCCGCGCCGTCGGCGACCGCCGGCTCACCGCGATCGTGTGCACCCACGCCCACAACGACCACATCGACGCGGCCCCCGCCCTCGCCGACCGCACCGGCGCCACCATCTGGCTGCACCCCGCCGACCTGCCGCTGTGGAAGCAGACCCACCCCGACCGCGAGCCCGACGCCCATCTCGTCGACGGTCAGGTCATCGAGGCGGCCGGCGCCGACCTCACCGTCCTGCACACCCCCGGCCACGCCCTCGGCGCCGTCTGCCTGCACGACCCCGCACTCGGCGTCGTCTTCACCGGCGACACCCTCTTCAAGGGCGGACCGGGCGCCACCGGACGCTCGTACTCCCACTTTCCGACGATCATCGACTCCATCCGCGACCGGATTCTGACCCTCCCTCCGGAGACCAAGGTCCTCACCGGCCACGGGGACTCCACGACCATCGGCGCCGAGGCGCCCCACCTGGAGGAATGGATCGCCCGGGGGCACTGACAGTCGCCGGCCACACAGACGATCGACACCCGCCACGGCGTCCGCGTCCTCGCCTGTGCCCCCGAGGGCCCGGCCCTCGACCAACTACCGGCTGCGACTCGCCCGGTAATCCCGACAGAAGATGTCCGGCTTTCCCGGGACAGTGGACGGCGACAGCAGTCGTACCGCAACCGGAGGCCGGACATGTCGGAGTCGCTAGAAGGCAAGGTCGCACTGGTCGCAGGGGCGACCCGGGGCGCCGGACGGGGCATCGCCGTGGAACTCGGCGCGGCCGGCGCCACCGTCTACGTGACCGGCCGCAGCACCCGCGCCCGCCGCTCGGAGTACGACCGCCCCGAGACGATCGAGGACACCGCCGACCTCGTCACGGCGGCGGGAGGACGCGGTATCGCCGTCCCCACCGACCACCTGGACCCGTCCGCCGTACGGGACCTGGTGGACCGCATCGCTGACGAACAGGGCCGCCTGGACGTCCTCGTCAACGACATCTGGGGCGGCGAGAAGCTCTTCGCCTGGGACACCCCCCTCTGGGAGCACGACCTCGACAACGGGCTCAGGCTGCTCCGCCTCGCCGTCGAGACACACCTCGTCACCAGCCACGCCGCCCTGCCCCTGCTGCTGCGCCGGCCCGGCGGCCTGGTCGTCGAGGTCACCGACGGCACCGCCGACTACAACCGCGACACCTACCGGGTGAACCTCTTCTACGACCTCGCCAAAGCGTCCGTGCTGCGCATGGCCTTCGCCCTCGGCCACGAACTGGGCCCGCGCGGTGCCACCGCCGTCGCCCTCACCCCGGGCTGGATGCGCTCGGAGATCATGCTCGACACCTTCGGCGTACGCGAGGACAACTGGCGCGACGCCCTCGACCGCGTCCCGCACTTCGCCATCTCCGAGACCCCGCGCTTCACCGGCCGCGCCGTCGCAGCCCTGGCCGCCGACCCCGACGTGGCCCGCTTCAACGGACAGTCCCTCTCCAGCGGCGGGCTGGCCCGGGAGTACGGCTTCACCGACCTCGACGGCAGCCGCCCCGACGCCTGGCGGTACCTGGTGGAGGTGCAGGACGCGGGGAAACCGGCGGACGTGACCGGGTACCGGTGACCCGGCCACCCCCTGTACCAACTCCGAGGACTCAGACCGAGGTTGCGGCAAGCACGTCCAGCACCCGGCGCGTATCGGCCTCCGTCGTACGCCAGTTGCTGAACGCCGCCCGCAGTCCGGGCACTCCGTCGTACACCGTCGGTGTCAGGTACGCCTCCCCGGACTCGGCGACCGCGCGTGCCAGGGCCTCGATGCGCTCCTGGGAGGGGTTCTCGGTGAGGGTGAAGCAGACGACGTTGAGGCGTACCGGTGCCAGCAGGTGCAGGCTCGGGAGGGCGTCGATGCCCTCGCCGAGGAGGCGGGCGAGGGCGACGTTGCGCTCCACGATCTCCCGGTGGCCGGCCCGGCCGTAAGCCACGAGTGAGAACCAGGCCGGCAGGGCGCGCAGGCGGCGTGAGTTCTCCGGCGTGAGGTGCAGGAAGTCCGGCTCTCCGACGGGCAGTCCGAGGTACGGCGAGGCGTTGTGGAACACCGCCACCTGGAGGTCGCGGCGGCGGGTGAACTGGACGGCCGCGTCGTACGGCACGTTGAGCCACTTGTGCAGGTCCACGCAGACCGAGTCGGCCGCGTCCAGACCCCCGACCAGGTGGGCGTACTCGGGGGAGAGCGCGGCGAAACCGCCGAACGCCGCGTCCACGTGCAGCCAGAAGTCGTACCGCTCCTTCAGTGCGGCGATCGCCCGCAGGTCGTCGAAGTCCACGGTGTTGACGGTGCCCGCGTTCGCGACGACGACGGCCGGACGGCCGTCCAGCGAGGCCAGCGCCGCCTCCAGCGCGGCCACGTCGACGGCCTCCCGGTTGCCGGGCAGCAGCGGCACCTGCCGCAGCCGGTCCCGGCCGAGGCCCAGCACGGACATCGCCTTGGTGACGCTGGAGTGCGGGCTGCCCGAGAGCACGTCGACCGGGCCGAGCGCCGCCGCGCCCTCGCGGGAGACGTCCACCCCGAGCCGCTCGCCGAGCCACTCGCGGGCGATGGCCAGCCCGACCGTGTTCGACACGGTCGCCCCCGTCACGAACGCCCCGCTGTGCGCCTCGCCCAGCCCGAACAGCTCCCGCAGCCAGGCCACCGTCTCCCGCTCCAGCTCCTGCGCCCACGAACCGCCCGCCCCGGACAGGTTCTGGTCGAACGCGGAGGTCAGCCAGTCCCCGGCGACCGATGCGGGCGTCGCGCCACCGGTGACGAAACCCAGGTAGCGCGGTCCGGCGGAGCCGGAGAAGCCGGGCGCCCACCGCTCGGCGAACCGCGCGAGGGCACCCTCGCCGCCCGCGCCCCCGGCCGGGAGCGGGGCGCGCTCGGGCGCCCGCCCGGATGCGGCGACCGGCCGCTCGGTCAGCCCCGCCGCCTCACGGGCGGCGAAGTCGCGGGCGGACTGCAGGAGTTCGGGAAGCCGGGAGAGATCGTCGGCGAGTGTGGGGTGCATGCGCCGCAGCGTAGACCGGCGGCCGGGCGGAAGCCTGGTCCACTTCGCGGAAACTGGACCAGGGGAAACTGGTCCGATGGACTCAGGATTCGTCGCCGCGCTCGGCGCCTGGCGCAACCGGCCCGGCACCCTCGCCGGCTCCCTGGCCGCGGCGGTGCGCGAGGCGGTGGTCGACGGCGGGCTGCCGGCCGGCACCCGTCTCCCCTCGGAACGCGACCTCGCTCGCACCCTGCACCTCAGCCGCGGCACGGTCGTCACCGCACTCGCCCTGCTGCGCGACGACGGCTGGCTCGCCACCCGGCACGGCAGCGGCAGCGTCGTACGGCTGCCCGCCCGCCTCACCGAACGCACCACCCCCTGGTCACTGGACCGGGGCGGCGTTCCCGGCGCGGGCATCGACCTCACCCTCGCCGTCACCGCCGCCCCGCACGAGGCCTATCTCGCCGCCCTCGCCCGCGCCACCGAACGCAGTGCGCCGCTGCTCGTCGACTCCGGCGTCGCCACCGCCGGCCTGCCCCGCCTGCGCGAGCTGCTCGCCGACCGCTACACCCGCGCAGGCCTCGCCACCCGCCCCGAGCAGATCCTCGTCACCTCCGGCGCGCAGGCCGCCCTCACCCTGCTCCTGGACCACCTGCACACCGACCGCCGGGCACCCGTGATCGTGGAGAACCCCACCTACCCGGGCGCCCTCGCGCTCCTGCGCGCCCGCCGGGCCCGCCTGCTGCCCGTGCCCGTCTCGGGGCAGGGCGGCTGGGACTTCGACCGGCTCACCACCGCCGTAGCCCGCCACGCGCCCCAACTCGCCTACCTCGTCCCCGACTTCCACAACCCCACCGGCGCCCACATGGACGCGCCGGCCCGGCGCACGGTCGCCGCCCTCACCGAACGGCACGGCGTGACCGTCCTCGCCGACGAGACGATGCGCGACCTGGACCTGCGTACGCCGCCCGGAACCGAACCCCACCTCGCCGGGGCCCGGGTGATCCAGATCGGCTCGGCGAGCAAGACCCTGTGGAGCGGGCTCCGGGTCGGCTGGATCCGGGCGAGCGCGGACCTCGTACGTCACCTGCGGCGCAGCCCGCTCCAGGCCCAGCTCTCGCCGCCGCCGCTGGAACAGCTCATCGCCGCCGAACTCCTCGGTGACCCGCTCGCCGGCCTCCTCGCCGACCGCCGGGCCCGGCTGCGCGCCCAGCGCGACCACCTCACCGCCCTGCTCGCCGGGACCGGTTGGACGTACACCGTCCCGGACGGCGGCCTGACCGCGTGGCTGCGCCTGGGCGAGGACACCAGCGCGACCGTCCTCGCCGAACGCGCCGCGGCCCGCGGCCTCGCCGTGACCCCGGGCCCGCACTTCGCCGCCGACCGGGCCACCCTGACCCACCGCCTGCGCCTGCCGTTCACGGCGACCCCGGAGACGCTGACGCGGGTGGTGGAGGTGTTGCGGGAGTGCGGGGGAGTGAAGGAGGGCGCGGCGAGGAAGTTCACCGTTTCGTCACAGCGTGGCCGGAACCACAACCCTGGGGCCACCCGGCAGGTCTAGTAGTCGCACACCGGGGGAATCGCGCACGGGAGTACCCGGGCAAGGATCCCGGACCAGGGGAGAAGGGGAAGCCCGATATGGGGGACATGCGCAAACGAGGCGTTGTCGCACTGGGTGTCACGGGACTGGTGGCGCCGCTCACGCTGGCCTTCACGGCGGCACCGGCCCAGGCCTCGAGCTGCACCACGCAGGCCGGGCCGTACCAGAAGCAGGTGGAGAAGTTCCTCGGCCGGCCTGTCGACGGCAGGCAGTCCACCGGCGACTGCCTGGCCATCCGGGCCTTCCAGAACAAGCACGGCATCACGCCCGCCATCGGCTACGCCGGGCCCATCACCTGGGGCGTGATGGACCTCATGCTCAAGCAGCGGGCCGTCGGGAGCAACCCCAACAAGGGCGGCAAGTGCCCGGTGAACAGGGGCCGTATCGCCTGCGTGAACCTCTCGCTCCAGCTCAGCTGGGTCCAGGACGGCTCACGGCTGGTGTACGGGCCCGTGCCGGTGCGCACCGGACGCGACGGCTTCGAGACCCGCACCGGCTCGTACAAGATCTACTGGCGGGACATCGACCACGTCTCGACCCTGTACGACGTGCCGATGCCGTACAGCCAGTTCTTCGACGGCGGCCAGGCCTTCCACTCGGTCGACAAGAGCATGTGGAACCCGCCGGGCTCGCACGGCTGCGTGAACATGACCACGACCGCCGCCAAGAAGTACTGGTCGCTGCTGAGGACGGGCGACGACGTCTTCGTCTACGGCCGTAAGCCGGGCACCTGACCTGCTCAGCAGTGGAACTCCCGCCTCCCGTTGACATGTTGACGTGATGAGTAACACGGTCCGAAATGTCCGCATCGCGGGTACTTACTCACGGCGCCTTCACCTCCAGCGGCATATGCTTCACAGCATGTCCACCACTGTTGAAGCCGCCTCCGAGCGATCGGCCGCGGAGGTCAACGAGGAGATACGGGCCCTGTGGCTCCGGTCGGGCGGGACACTGACCAGCGCGCAGCGCGCCGAGTACCAGCGCCTCGTGATGGAGTGGGCCTCCGCGGCCCCGGAGCCGCGCCGGGCGGCCTGAACACGCCCGGCGCGCACCGCGCCGCACGGTCCCGGCGTAGCACCGCCCCGCCGGGACCGCCCCCGCGTCAGCCCCACGTCGCCGAGTAGTACCGCCGGTAGGCCCTGCGGTCCTGCTCGGTACGGATGTACCGGGTCGCGACCAGCGCGATCAGGCTCCCCGCGATGACCAGCAGCCCGGGACCGAGGTTCCGGGTGTCCGTCAGCCTCGCCAGCAGCGTGCTGCCCTGCGCGGACCCCGTGACCGGCGCCGCGGAGCCCGGCGACGCCGCACTCGGCGCGACCGCCCCTTGCCCGGCCGGCGTCGACGCGATCAGCTTGACACCCAGCGCCGCCATCGCCTTGGTCACCGGCTGGAAGAACGTCGTCCCGCCCGTGGTGCAGTCACCGCTGCCGCCCGAGGTGACGCCCAGCGCGATGCCCGCGGAGAACAGCGGGCCGCCGCTGTCGCCCGGCTCGGCGCACACGTTCGTCTCGATGAGCCCGGTGACGCTGCCCTCGGGATAGTTCACGGTCGCGTCGAGCGCGGTCACCTGGCCGTCGTGCAGACCGCTGGTGCTGCCACTGCGGAACACCCGCTCCCCGACCGCCGCATCGGCCGCCCCGGTGATCCGCACGCCCTTGCCGCCGCCGATCGCGACGACGTCCGCCCCGTTCCCGGCCCGGCCGGAGTCGTACCGGACGAGTGAGAAGTCGCCGCTGCCCGGGAAGCTGCTGTTCACCGTCGTGCCCAGCTGCCGGTCGCCCTGGCTGTCGGCGAACCAGACCGAGCCCGCGGGCCCGCAGTGCCCCGCCGTGAGGATGAAGTCGCGCTGCCCGTCGGTGACGTTGAAGCCGGCCGAGCAGCGACCGCCCGTGGACAGGATCGGCTGCGCCCCGTTCAGCCGCGTCGTGAACGTGCCCTTCGTGCGCTCCATGTGCACGAAACCGCCGATCCCCGCGGCGACTTGGCTCATCCGGGACCAGTCGGCCGCCGACACCGTGCTGTCGGCCCGCACCACGACCCGGTTGCTGCGGTAGTCCACCGCCCACGCGGTGCCCGCCACCCGGGGCGCCGAACGCAGCGTGGCAGTGGCCGACTTGAGCTCGTTCATGCTGTGCCCGACGACCCGCGCCGCCGCGCCCGCGCCGCGCACCTCCCGCGCGGCACCAGCGTCGGTCACGGCCACGACCGGCCGCCCGTCGGCGCCGATCCAGCTGCCCGCCGTCCGCGCGGTGCCGAGCCGGGCCACCAGCGCGGCGCTCTTGTCCACGGCGGTTGCCGCAGTTGTGAACGGCCTGGCGGAGGCGGGCGCCCGGGGAGGCTCGCTCGCCATGGCCGCCTGTGTGACCATCGCGCCTCCCAGGAGGAGTCCGCCGACCGCCGCCAGCCGTGTCACCCGCCGGACGACCCGTAGCCGTCGTCGTGCGTGCCTCATGCATGGCTCCCGAACCCCGAACGCGCGGTGCCCTCCACAGGCACCGCGGGGCCCTCCGGTCGTCGAGGCGCCCAGGGGTGAATACGTGGCCGGGAACCATGCCGTTCACCGACGGCGCTCGGCCGCTCCGGTTTCTCCGGCCGGAGTCAGTTCTTGCGCGCCACCCCGCCGAACATGGCGACTTCCTCCGGCTCGGGCCCCTCGGCGTCCTCCGGCCGCCAGCGCGAGCAGGACACCACGCCGGGATCCAGCAGCTCCAGGCCGTCGAAGAACCGGGCGACGTCCTCGGGGGTGCGCTGGGTCAGCTTCGGGGTGCCGTGCTCGTTCCAGAACCGCACCGCGTCGTCCACGTCCGGCATCGCCGGGCTGGTGATGGTGTGCGACAGCACCAGGTGGCTTCCGGACGGCAGCCGGTCCGTCAACTGCCGCACCAGACCGTACGGGTCCTCGTCCTCGCCGATGAAGATGACCACGCCGAGCAGTATCAGTGCCACCGGCTCGCTGAAGTCCAGCGTCTTCGCGGCGTGTTCGAGGATCGCGTCGACGTTGCGCAGATCCTCGTCCAGGTAGTCGGTACGGCCCTCGGGCGTGCTGGTCAGCAGGGCTCGCGCGTGCGCGAGGACCAGCGGGTCGTTGTCGACGTACACGATCCGCGCGTCCGGCGCGATGCGCTGGGCGACCTCGTGCGTGTTGTCGGCGGTGGGCAGCCCGGTGCCGATGTCCAGGAACTGGCGGATGCCGACGTCCTGGACCAGGTGCTGCACGGCCCGGCCCAGGAACAGCCGGTCGGCGCGCGCGTACTCTCCGATGCCCGGGTGGAGCTGGCGGATCTGGTCGCCGGCCGCGCGGTCGACCTCGTAGTTGTCCTTGCCGCCGAGCCAGTAGTTCCAGATCCGGGCCGTGTGCGGCTGACTGGTGTTGATGCGGGCGCGCAGTGACGCGGCCACGTCGTTGGTGGCTGCCGAGTTGTCGGTCACGGGTCAGCTCCTGGGTGCCTGATGAGAGTACAGCGTCAAGACGCAATCTAGACGCCAGAGTTGATCTCCGCTGCTCGACCCGGGTTTTCCCCGGACTCGGGCTTGCGACCTCGGGCTTCTCCCCCGGACCCGGGCCTTCCCCCGGCCTGCTGCGCGGCGGACGGCCGCCTAGACTGCCGGGCATGAACGACACGCGCCTGGACCGGCTCGGCGCCGGAAAGTACCTGCTGGTCACCAGCTACCGGAAGGACGGCACCCCGGTCGCCACCCCGGTCTGGGTGGTGCGCGACGGTGACACCCTCGGTGTCTGGACCGCCGCCGACACCTGGAAGGTCAAGCGGATCCGGCGCCGCGCCGACATCCTCGCCGGCCCCTGCGACCTGCGCGGCAACCCCACCGGCGAGCAGCTTCCCGGCACCGCCGAGATCGTGGACGCGGCCACCACCGCCCGCTACCGCACCCTCATCGCCCGCAAGTACGGCATCGTCGGCCGGCTCACCCTGCTCGGCAGCCGGCTGCGCCGCGGCCTCGACGGCACCGTCGGCATCCGGGTGACCCTCGCACCGTGAGAGCCACCCGGGGTGCACAACCCGGCGCAGGCGCCGACCTCGCGTCCTATGACGCGTTCAGCACCGTCCCGGACAGGGCCAGACCGCCCGGCAGCGGCTGACCGGTCTTCGGGTCCAGCTGCTCGAACCGCACCGATTCCGCCGGTTCGGCGACCCGGTCCCTGACCGTGGGGACGGTGATCTCGGCGCTCGTCCGGCCCGCCGGGATGTCCACCCACAGCGCGAGCCCGTCCACCTTGGACAGCGGACGCTCGGGATCGGGCGACGCGCCGGAGGTGTCGCGCAGCCAGCGCGCCGGGACGTCCTTGGTGGACAGCGCCGGCCCGGTGACCGGGACGACGCCGAAGAACGCGTCCATGTCCACGTCGACGGCCTCGGACAGAGACACCCGCCACGTCAGCGGCTTCCCCTCGGTCACCCGGTCGGCGACGGGCGTGACGGTCATCGCCGGGGCCGGGTCGTCGTCGTGGACGGTGATCCCGCCCCGGTACGAGCCGACCACCGCGCCGTGCACCGCCTTGACGAGGACCTCGTACGACACGTCGTTGCCGTAGCGCGTGTTGCCCTTCACCTCGACGGGCACGTCGAGGTCGTGGCCGCCCGGACGCACCGTCACCAGCCGGTCCTTCGCCTGCCCGGTGGCCGGATCCATGACGTACACCCGGACCTGCCCGCTGCCCTGCCCGGACACCCGGACCGGAACCCGGTAGGTACGCACGCCCGAGTCGCCCTCGTCGACGGTCGTCCGGCCGAGGTCGACGCGCGGCAGCGCCGCCGCCCGCACCTCGGGCGTTCCGGGCCGCCAGCCCCACGCGTCCATGAGCCAGGCCCGCCCGGACGCCGAACGCGGCGTCACTTCAAGGGACTTGACGGACCCGAGCTTCAGCCCCGCCCGGCCGGCCGCCGTGAGCGGGACCCGTATCTCACGCGCCCAGTACGAGGCGGTCCGCTCGCTGCCGGGCAGTCCGTCGGCACGCACCCGGCCCAGCTTCGCCGTCCGTCCGGCAGTGTCGGTGAGGGACACGTCCAGTTCGGTGCCCCGGGAGTTCGGCGGCACGAACAGCCGCAGCGCCAGCGCCTTCGCACCGGACAGCGACACCGGCTGCTTGCCGCTCACCCGCACCGGGCTTCCCGGGCGCGTCCAGCGCAGCGCGATCGCGTGCCGGCCGGACTCCCGGCCGGTCTCCCACTGCGCGAAGTGCGGGGAGGCTCCCTGCGCGCCCCGCCCCAGGCAGGTCTGGCCCGGGTCGGAACCCACCGCGTCGCACAGCCGGCCGCCCGTCACCGACACTCCGCCGTCCGGCAGGAACCCGGCACCCCGGCGCCCGCCCACCGCATGGCTGAGGACCCGCGCCGGATCCGCCGACGGCGCCCGCCTGCCCGAACCGTCCAGCAGCGGTCGCACCCGGTCGTCCCCGGCCAGGAACAGCCGCGCGGCGGCGGCGATGTACGTCGAACCGGCCCGGTGCTGCTGGTCGGCGGTCAGCCGGGTCGCCGTGCCCTTGGCGCACACCGGGTCATGGCCGTGCGGGTCGTCCGAGAAGTCGTCCTCGGAGGGGGCCGCCGACTGCCCGGGTGTCCACTCGGAGTTGAAGAAGTTGTGGTTGGCGCCGATCACGTACACGGCGCTGTGCAGCGCGCTGCCGGCGCTGACCGCGCGCGTGCCGTCGACGTACACCTCGCCCTCGAGGTCGGAGACGTCACCGTCGCAGCCCGGCAGGATCGTGACCGACGGCACGTCCGGAACCGGGTTCTGCCCGAAGACGGTGGGTCCGATCAGGACCATGCCGCGGATCGTCCAGCGCACCGGGCCGTGGTAGCCGTCCTGGCCGGCCGGCGGCGGGTAGAGGCTGTCCATTGCGGCCCGGTTGACGCCCTCGCCGCCGCGCGAGTGCCCCACCAGCAGCACCCGGGACAGATCGGCGCGCGGTGCCCCGCGCACGATCGCCGGCGCGGTCTCGGGATGGTCGCCCCAGCGGGCCCACTGGGCCAGGTGCAGCCGCACCAGCGACGAACGTGCCTGAGCGCCGCCGTCCTCGGCGGCCCCGTCCTGCCCGTTGATGCCGTTGGCCGCGATCGACACGGTCATGTAGCCCTGCGAGGCCAGGAGTTGCTGGTCGCGCAGATAGCCGCGGTGGCTCGGCACCGGATTCGTCCCGGCCGGGCAGGGCCAGTCCCCGCCGATGTCACCGTGCGGCTTGTAGCACGTGTAGTGGCGGCCGTGCAGGAACAGCGCGAGCGGCCGGCGGCCGGGGGCGCCGACGGGGGCGACGACCACCGCGCGCATCTCCACGGGCGCGGAAAACCCGGGCAGGCGGACCGACTTGAGCCGGTACTCGCCGGTCCTGGTGTGATAGGAGCCCGGCTTGCCCGGGTCCACGTCGCCCGCGGGCAGGGGCGCGGGCGGTTGGACCGGAGCCGTACGCCCGGCCTGCTGCCGCTCGTCCAACCGCCGCCCGCCGGACCAGACTTCCAGCCCGCTCAGCTCACCGGCCTGCCCTGCACCGAGCCCGAGCCGGAACGTGCGCCCGTCCGCACCCGGCCGGGGCACTCCCAACAGCCGCCCGTGCGCGCGGAATTCGACACGCGCGTCACCCATCGGCACCGGACGGCCGGACCGCCACACCAGCTGCGGTGCCGAGTGCCCGCCGGCGATCCGCCAGCCCTGCGGCAGCGTCCCGTCGGTGTGGCCCCCGGCTGGCGCGTCGGCGTCGGCCGAGGCCGCCAACACCCCTGTCTTTGCCGGTGGTTGAGCCTGTGCTACTGCCGCCCCTGGGGATGCTCCCGCCACCGCGAGCAGTGCGGCGGCGGTGATCCACATGCGCCGGGCACGGACCACTGTTCCTCCTCGAACCCCGACCTCGGGCGCCCCGGCCGTCCCGGGGCACCCCTCGCCCCCGGAGGACGGAACGAGGAGTCTGTGGGTTGCCTGTGCAGAACAGGTGGTGGATCACACGGCGTGGGCCGACGCCTCAGGTCAGGTCCAGGCGCGGAACGGCTCGTCGAGCAGCTGGAAGACCGGCTCGCCGCGCACGGGGTCCTTCGTCGTGGACAGCCGGACGCGGTCCCCGCTGTGGATGCCGACCGGCGGTCCCATCACCCGGCCCCGGACGACGAATCCCTCGGCCATCTCGATGAGGGACACGTTGCGCGCCGCGGGGGTGTTGCGGTGCACCACGGTCGAGTGGCGGACCGTCCCGGCGCCCTCGCTGCGCTCCGTGCGCAGTTCGCTGCCCTGGCACACGGGACACAGCAGACGGTGGTACATCGCGGTGCCGCACCAGGTGCAGCGCTGGAAGAGGATGGCGTCCCTGGACTCCGCGGAGCCGGCGGGGTCGAGAACACCCGCCGCGGAGCCGCCCGCCGCATGCGAGGGGCTTGCTGAGTAGTGGTACACGCTGGTCAACTCCCTGCGCTGGGCCGGAATCCCACGTGCCGGCGCGAGCCGCACACGCGTGTGCGCGGTTGACGTGCCACCGTGCACGTCGACAGAGTATGGCACTCAGTGTCACTCGTAAAGGCACTGCGTACCCCCAATCTGCCGGAGGGCCTCCGCAGCAGGTCAGGCGCGGCCGAGCGCGGCCTCCAGCTCCTGCACCAACCGCCACAGCGGGGCGTCGCGCCGGGAGACGAGGACGACGACGTCACTGTCACGCTCGTCCCGCACTTCGGCGAAGGCGGGCCCGGGGCCTGCGGGAGCCGTGCCGGGGGTGCCGGGCGCGCCAGGGGTGCCGGGGCTCGGCAGGGCCGGTGCGGAGTGGCCGAACGCCTCCTGCACGTACTTCAGGGCGTGGTCCACTGCCGCGCCCGGGTCGCCCTCGCCGTCCGAACGCAGCCAGGCGCGCAGGGCGTTGTTGTGCGCGGCGACCACGGCCGCCGCGATGACGTCGGCCTGGAGGATGCCGTCGGGCCGCCCGGCGAACCGCCTGCGCAGGTATTCGGCGAGCGCGCGCTCGTAGCGCCACACCACCGACAGTTCATAGGCGCGCAGCCCCGGCACCTGTCGGGTCAGGCGGTAGCGCTGGACCGAGAAGGTCGGGTTCTCGGCGTACATCCTCAGCACCATCCGGGCCGCGCCGCACACCCGCCGGACCGGCTCGTGCCCCTGTTCGCTCGCCGCCAGGAAGGCCGTCATGTCGGCCAGGCAGCGCTCGTGGTCGGGGAAGACCACGTCCTCCTTCGAGGGGAAGTAACGGAAGAACGAGCGCCGGCCCACCCCGGCCAGCGCCACGATGTCGTCCACGGTGGTCTGCTCGTACCCGCGTTCCACGAAAAGCTGGAAGGCCGCCGCGACCAGGGCCTCCCGCATCGGCGGCTTCGCGGTCCGCGCCGCGCTGATGGAGCTCATGAACGGGAACGTAGCATCCGGACCGGATTCATGGCACTCAGTGCAGTGAGAGTGCCGTGGTGAGGGAACTGAGTGCTTTGTGGAGGTGGTTTCCGGCCGTTTCGTCACGGGACAAGATCGCCGCCGACGGCCCGCCGAAAACCCCCTGCCATCCTGCGGCGTAACCTTTCCGCACCGCCGCCACCGGCGGCGCCGCCGCGCCGAGACAGAGCCACCCCCGCCCGAGGAGATCCCGCATGCCCGTCGCCCGCCCCCGGCTGCTCTACGTCACCGACCTGGCGTACCCGGCCCGCGGGCGCCGCTACTGCGACGAGGACATACTCCTCACCGCCCGGCTCCGCGCCCACTTCGACCTGGCCCTGTGTCACCCGCTGGACGCGGTCGCGCTGATGGACGCCTACGACGCCGTCGTGGTCCGCAACAGCGGGCCCGTCCTCGGCTACCAGAACGAGTACGACGCCTTCCGCGCGCGTGCCCTGAGCGGCGGGACGCGGGTGTACAACCCGCTCACCGGCAAGGCCGACATGGCCGGCAAGCAGTACCTGCTCGACCTGTGCGCCGCCGGCTTCCCGGTCATCCCCACCGTCGACCGGGCCGCGGACCTGGACCGGCTGCCGCAGGCCGAACGCTACGTGGTCAAGCCCAAGGCGGGCGCGGACTCCCTCGGCCTGCGGATCGTCCCCGCGAGCCGGGTCGCCGAACGTGCCGTCGGCGACGTCCTGATCCAGCCGTGCGTCGACTTCGCGTACGAGGTGTCCTTCTACTTCGTCGACGACGACTTCCAGTACGCCCTCTACGCCCCCGATCCGCGCCGCCGCTGGGAGCTGAAGCCCTACGCGGCCACCGCCGCCGACCTGGAGTTCGCCCGGCGCTTCATCGACTGGAACGACCTATCCCACGGCATCCAGCGCGTCGACGCCTGCCGTGCCCCCGACGGCGGGCTGCTGCTGGTCGAACTGGAGGACCTCAACCCCTACCTGTCCCTGGACGTCCTCACGGAAGAGGCCAGGGACGCCTTCGTCACCGCGCTGACGGCGTCGCTGAGCCGGTTCGTGCACGGAGCGCCGAGCCCGGCCTGACGGCGATCCGCCGCGTGGCGCCGCCCGCCGTGCCCGGGGTCACTGTCGCGTCAGCGAGCGGGTGCCACGCCCGGCCAGCGCCTCGCTGACGGCGCGGACGCTGCGCGCGATGTGCTGGAGCTGGAGCACCTCGGCCGCGTACAGCTTGATCGTGTGCTCGATGACCGACTCGGGCACCCCCAGCATGGGCAGCTCGGCCCGCGCGGTCTGCAGCGCCGTGCGCGCCACCCGGATCTCCTGCTGCACCTGGAGGTGCGCGTGCCGGGCGAGCAGCACGGGGTGCCGGATCAGGGCCGGGTAGCTGGCGTAGCGCGCCGGGATCAGCTCGCGCAGCCACTTGGCCGCGGAGCGCTCCCAGTCGTGGCTGCCGGGCGTCTTGACCTGGCAGGGCCAGTCGGGGCTGATGCGCGTGCTGGTCAGGGGCATGATCATCGCTTCCGGTGTGCGGCGTCGTTAGGGTGTCCGACGGTTGGGGCGGCCCCGGTCTAGGGGAGAACCGGGGCCGCCAGGGGCGCGGCGAGCAGGCGCCGCGCCGGAGAACACCCCGAGCGCCGAATGGGTAGGGGACGGCGGTTGGGGGTGTTCGTGCGGGGCGCCCCGGGCAGCGGGAACCTGCGCGGCGGGAATGCTTGCGTGCGCATAGGCGGTCCGTCGGCTTTCTCGGGGCGGTGTGCGAGCGGTGAGATCGCGGGGGCGGAACGCATCCGGAGTGGTCCGGACGCGATCCGTGAGCAGTATTTATATATGCCGACCACTTTGCAAGACGTATGAAAACATTCATGTGCGATGTGCGCCGAATGATCCCCGTTGTCGAATGAATCCGATAGCGGGGCCGGTGATATCGGCAGCGGGGCTGAGCGGGCGCTCAGTCCCTGAGGAAGAACTGGTGCTGGTCGGACAGCTGCTCGTACTTCTCCAGGCGGGCCTGGGTGCGCTCCGGGTCGGCGTCGGTCATCGCCTGCAGCAGCGCGGCGGCCATCACGCCGGGCGCCGCATAGGAGTCGAAGACCAGCCGCGAGCCGGTGCCGGTGGCGAAGGTGACGTCGGCCTCGTCGGCCAGCGGCCCGAGCGCCAGGTCCGTCACCAGGGCGACCTTCAGACCGGCGCCCCGCGCCACGCGGACGGCGTGCAGGGTCTCCTGCGAGTGCCGGGGCATGGTGAACGCCAGCACCCAGGTGCCGCCCGCCTCGCGTGCCTGGAGCAGCGCGTCGTACGCCACGCTGCCGCCCCGGGTCACCAGCCGGACGTCGGGATGGATACGGCGGGCGGCATAGCCGAAGTACTCGGCGAGGGACACCGAGATCCGCAGGCCCAGCACGGTGAGCGGGGTGGAGTGGGACAGCTCGCGGCCGATGCGGATCACCCGGTCCGGGTCGGCGAAGTCGCGCCGCAGGTTCTCCAGGTTCTGGATCTCGCCGTCGACCGCCGCCTGCAGTTCGTTGGCGCGGTTCTCCATGCCGGGCCCGCCGGCGAGCGTGCGCAGCGCGATCGCCTGGAGCCGCTCCCGAAGCGCCGGGTAGCCGCTGAAGCCGACGGCCGAGGCGAAGCGGGTGACGGACGGCTGGCTGACTCCCACCCGGTCCGCGAGCTCGGTGATCGACAGGAACGCCGCCTCGGTGATGTGCTCGATCAGGTACTGGGCGATGCGGCGCTGCCCGGGGGAGAGGTGCGGGCGGTCGAACAGCTCGCGCAGCTGGGATGTCGGTGCGGCCTCGCCCTCCGGCGCGGTCCTGCCCGAAGTGATCGCTGATGCCTGGGCGCGTGCCTGCTGCGGCGAGGGCACCGGTCCGTCTCCTTTGTCTCCCACGACCACTCAACATAGCTCACCTGGCGTGGTGACCAGGGGCGGTGACGTGGGGAGGCTCATCGCCAGTACAAAGTGATCGAATAGCCGACTTGGCCGATCGTCCGACTGCTCTCGATCAATTCGGTCAGTTTCCCGCGCGCCTTGGCGACCGAGGAGTCCGACACCACCAGCAGACCGTGCACTTGGCCCGGCGGAACCGTACGCGGATCGGCCGCGTGGATGCCGTACGACGAGGGCACACCGCTGCCCTTGTACACCAGCCAGATCCGCTCGCCCCGGTACCGCGTGCGCAGCCGGTCGGCGAGGCGGCCCAGGTCCTGACCCCAGTCCACATTGGAGTCGTGCAGCAGCCGGTGGGTGCGCGCCGGGCCGCCGAACGCCTCGTTGGCGTACGGCAGGTAGTACGGGAACGTCCGCAGCGAACTCACCGCCACGAACGCCACCAGCGCCACCGTCACCCCGGCCGCCCACGGCCGTCGCCATGGCCATCGCGTTCGTAGCCGCAACGCGCAGGGCGCCGCCACCGCCAGGAACATCGGCACGAACAGCGCGTACCGGGTCCCGAAGTCCCGCGAGCCCGTCATCGCCGCCGCCAGCAGCACCGCGGGCGGCAGCAGCAGATACGGCGCCGCGGGCCGCAGCCGCCGTACGGCGATCAGGGCGACGGCCCCGGCCGTGCCCAGCGCGAGCAGCCCGAGCGGCGTCTTCACCAGCAGGGCGGCCGGCAGGTAGTACCAGAGCGAGCCGGTGTACAGCCGCCCGAACAGATAGCCCTGCCAGGGCTGGTCCTCCAGGCCGAACTGCATCCGCATGCCGTCCCGGTAGGCCCGGGGCAGCGGCAGCAGGCCGGTCAGCCGCCCGCGC
This sequence comes from Streptomyces sp. NPDC002671, assembly GCF_053592475.1. Classification (NCBI taxonomy): domain Bacteria; kingdom Bacillati; phylum Actinomycetota; class Actinomycetes; order Kitasatosporales; family Streptomycetaceae; genus Streptomyces; species Streptomyces sp. NPDC002671. The sequence continues at coordinate 123,644 of NZ_JBSFVU010000020.1, read as the reverse complement.
AGCCCGTGGACGGCCGGCACCGGCTCGGCCGGAGCGAAGTGCAGGCCGGGATCGACGGCCAGATACGCGGCCCACACCACCGCGACCGCCACCAGCGCCACGACCGCCGCGCCCGCGAGCCCGCCGAGCACCCTGCGCGAGCAGGCACCGCGCCGGGCGGTCGCCACGGACACCGCCGCGAGGACCATCAGCACCGGTACGGCAGGCAGCGCGCTCATCTTGGTCGCCACCGCCGCCCCGAGGGCCGCCCCGGCGAGCGGCAGACACGGCAGGGGCCGGCGCCGCGCCCGCCGGACCAGCCAGGCCGACGTCAGCACGAAACCGGCCGCCGGCACGTCCAGCGTGGCCAGCGCGCCGTGCGCGATCACGTCGGGGTCGAAGGCGTACAGCGCGAGCGCCACCAGCCCGCCCGCCGTGCCGGTCACGTCCCGGGCGAAGGCGAACACCACCAGCCCGAACAGCAGGGTCAGCGCGATCACCGGCAGCCGCGCCCACAGCATCAGCCGCCAGGGGTCGTTGCCCGACTCGTACAGCAGATGCCGGCCCACCTCGCCCTGGGTGCCGGCGTACGACGGGTCGTAGTGCGGACCGGCCACCGCGACACCGGCGGCGATCAGCAGCTTGCCCAGCGGCGGATGCTCGGGGTTGTAGCGCAGCCGGTGCTCGCGCAGGTAGTCGGTGGCCGTCGCCACGTACACGGGCTCGTCGATCGTGGGCGTCTGCTGTACGGCCGTGGTGACCATGGCGGCGGCCATCTGGGCCAGCAGCAGCGCCACCAGGAGCGGGGTCAGCCAACGGCGGTGCCGGCGTACTCGGGCGCGCAGCCGAGCGGGGGCCTCGGGTACCGGGACCGCGGGCCTTGTCTGCCCCGCCTGGACCGTGTGCTGTGCGCGCGCCATCATCCGCCCCACTGTCGCACCGCGCCCGCCGCCGGAGGCGTCACCGCCGCACGAGTCGTACCGGCAGACCTTCCGCCGTGTCCACGCATACGGCCCGCGACCGGCCGGAGTTCATCCCGACGCGGGCAGCGCGGCAGCCGGGACCACCAGGTCCGCCCGCCCCCGGGTCGTCGCGACCAGGTCGGCGTTGCGCTGGTCGGTGCCCCGCACCCACGCCACCGCCGCCGCGTGGTCCTTGCCGAACTCCTCATGCCGGGCGACCAGTCGGCGGATCCGCTCCTCCTCGGGGAGCTCGCAGAACCACACCTCGTCCAGACAGGGCTGTACCCGGTGCCACGAACCCTCCCGCAGCAGAAGGTAGTTGCCCTCGGTCACCACCAGCCGGGCGGTCGGCGGCACCCGGATCGCCCCCGCGAGCGGCTGCTCCAGCACCCGCTCGAACCCAGGCGCGTACACCACGTCGTCCGTGTCCTCGCGCAGCCGCCGCAGCAGGGCCGCGTACCCGGCCGCGTCGAAGGTGTCGGGCGCGCCCTTGCGGTCCCGGCGGCCGAGCCGGTCCAGTTCCACGTCCGCCAGATGGAAGCCGTCCATCGGCACCTGCGCCGCCCAGGGCGGGCCCTCGGCGTTCAGGGCGCGCACCAGGTGCTCGGCGAGTGTCGACTTGCCCGCGCCGGGGCTGCCCGCGATGCCGAGGAGGGCACGCCGGCCGCCCCGGGCGAGGGCGCGGGCACGGTCCAGGAGGTCGTCGAAGGTCAGCGGCACACAGCAGAGTGTGTCACCCGGTCGGAGGGCCGGAGTACGGCCTGCACACGGCCGGAATGCGGCTGGGGCACGACCGTCAGGGCAGCACGCAGGAGAGCAGGCCGAGCAGGTCGTTCGTGGCGTCGACGGCGAGCAGCGCCGGCAGCGCGCCCAGCACGAGTACGGCAGCCGCGGCGGACCACAGCCGCGGGGGCGGGCTCGTCTGCAGGGCCGCGATGCGGCGGGTGACGGCGCGGTCGGTGAAGTTCAGGGCGCAGGCCGTACGGGTCCGGCCCGCCGAAAGCGCCGCCCGCGCCAGCGCCCGGGCGGTGGCCCGCCGGTCCCCGACCTGGGCCGCGGCCTGCTCGTCGGCCCAGCGCTCCACGAGGAAGGAGACGGCCGAACTCAACGGAGCGAGCAGCGGATTGGCCGCCGCCGCGAGCGTGGCCGCCGTCACCAGCGGCCCGTGCCGGTGGGCCAGATGCGCCCGCTCGTGCGCGAGCAGCACCCGCCGCTCGCCCGGCCGCAGCGCGCTCAGCATCGCGGAGGTGACCAGGATCCGGCCCGGCCGCCCCGGGATCGCGAACGCCCTGGGCACCTCGGACGCGGCGACGATCAGCTCCGTGTCCGCCGGGTGGCCCGCGCACAGCCGCCGCAGCGCCCGGCGCGTGCGCCGCTCGGCGCGCACCGCCCGCTGCACGCGCCACGCGACGACCGCGAGCGCCGCACACGCGGCGAACCCGATCACCTCCGGCACCGGATCCGCGAGCGTCCGCCCGTCCTCGTGGGCCTCGCGCACCACCGGCGGCGCGTCCCCGAGCAGCGCCGCCGTGAGCAGCACCAGCGACCAGGTGGTGGCCGCGGCCGTCAGCACGGCCGCCGAGGTCAGCACCCGCGCGGCGAGCGCCGGGGCGACCCGCCGGCCGACCGGCGGACCGACCGCGGCCAGCAGCAGCGAGAGCACCAGCGGGGTGTACACGTCGAACTTCATGCGCCGCCTCCGGCGAGCAGCTCGCGCAGCGCGCGCTCCTCCTCGGGACTCAGGCCGGTCACGAACTGCTGGAGCGCGGCGATCGGATCAGGACCCCGGTCCAGGGCCTCGTGCATCGCCTCGGCGGTCAGCTCGGCCGCGTTCTTCGCCGGCCGGTAGGCACCGCGCCGCCCGTCGGCGTCCCGCAGCACCAGCCCTTTGTCGTACAGGCGTTTGAGAATCGTGTGGACGGTGTTGTACGCGAGTCCGCCGCCGATCTCGGCCTGGATCTCCGCCGGTGTCAGCGGACCCTCGGTGGCCCAGAGGGCGGCCAGTACCTCGCTCTCCAGCGCCCCGGCGCTGCGCCGCTCCGCCCTGTCGCGGGACCCTGTGCCAGCCATGCCCCAACCTTACAGCGCGTAGTGCCGTCGGCCGGATGGCCCTGTCTGACCGGCAAAGACCAGCGGAACACGCTAGTTTGACCGTGTTTTCCCCGACTCGCGGTTCTTTTCCGACCCTCTCCCTCGGTCCTACAGGCTGTAGGGTAACCGGGCGACCCTACAGACTGTAGGGGCAGAGGGGTGATCATGGCCGGCAACGCGCACACCACACTCGTCGCGACCCGGCGCGAGCGTGCGCGCCGCCCGTCTGTCGACGGCCCCGAGGTGCGCGCCCGCGCCCCGCTCGCGGCCGTCGCCCTGGCCTTCACCCTGGCCCAACTCCTCCTCGTCCGGCCCGGCATGGGCCTCGGCTGGGACGAGACCGTGTACGTCAGCCAGGTCAGCGGGCACGCGCCCGCGGCCTTCTTCAGCGCACCCCGCGCGCGGGGTGTCCCGCTGCTCGTCGCGCCCATCGCCTCGTGGTCGTCCTCGACGGCTCTGCTCAGGGTCTACCTGGCCGTCCTGTCCGGTCTCGCGCTGTACCTGGCGCTGCGCGCCTGGCGGGGGCTGTTCCCCGTCCGCGTGCTCACCTTCGCCGGCGCCTTGTTCGCCTCCCTGTGGGTGACCCTCTTCTACGGCCCGCAGGCCATGCCCAACTACTGGGTCGCCATCGGCGCCCTCACCGCCGTCGCGTGCTTCCTGCGCGCCGGCGCCGACCGAACTGCCGGCGCCGAACCGTCCGGCCTTTCCGGCCGGGCCGCGCCGTGGGGCCTCGCCGCGAGCGCCGCGCTGATGGCCTGGATGCGGCCCATGGACGCGGTCTGGGCGGCCCTGCCGCTCCTCGCCCTCGCCCTGGTGCGCCGCAGCGGGCGGCTGCTGCTCGTCCTCCTCGCCGGGCTCGCGGCCGGGGCCGTCGAGTGGGTGGTCGAGGCCTACGTCAGCTACGGCGGCCTCGCGCAGCGGCTGCACGATGCCTCGGCGATCCAGGGCGGCCTCGGCTTCCACGTGGCCGTCGTGGACCAGCTGCGCAGCCTGGGCGGACGGACGCTGTGCCGCCCCTGCACCGGTGCACTGCCCGCCACGGTGCTCACCTTCTGGTGGTTCGTACTGCCCCTGCTCGCCGCGCTCGGCCTGGCCGTCGCCGTCCGCGCCCGGCGTACGGCACCGACCGCGCTGCCGCTCGCCTGCGCGGCCACGACGGCCTTCCCCTACCTCTTCATGATCGGCTACGCCGCGCCCCGCTTCCTGCTGCCCGCCTACGCCCTGCTGGTGATCCCGGCCGCCGAAGCGATCTGGTACGTCGTCAAGGTGCCGAGCCGGACCTGGCGGCCGGTCGCCGTGACCCTGGTGACCTTCGCGCTCGCAGCCCACCTCGCGGTGCAACTGACCGTCCTGGTGCACACCGTGCACGTCACCACCGCCGCCCACCGCACCTGGTCCCGCACCGCCGCCACCCTGCACCGCATCGGCGTCCGCCCGCCCTGCCTCCTCACCGGGCACGACGCCCTCCCGGTCGCCTTCTACGCCGGCTGCTCCTCGGCGGCGACGTCCGGGCACGACACCAACGCGACGGCGGCCGGGATCGCCCGCACCGCCCGGCGGATCCCTACGGTCGCGATGGTGGCGGCGGGTTCCCGCCCGCCCCGGTACGCCCGCGACTGGCCGTCCACCCCGCTCGGCGCGCTGCGGCTGTACCACTCCGTACCGGGGGCGGGCTCATGACCTGCCGCACCTGCCGCGCGGAGGCGGCCGTCGCCCGGACGGGGTGTGCCGGGGGCCGGCCGGCTGCGCCCTGCGAGCCCTCCCGGTGCCGCCCATGACGGCCCCGGCGGAGGTGACCTCCTCGGTCGGCCGCCGGCGGGCGTACTGGCACACCGGCGTGTGCCTCGCCGTGCTGCTCGGCGCCGTCTGGCTGGCGCGGCGGCACTGGGCGACGGTCGAGACCGGGGCCGGGCGGCTGGCCGTCGCCGACCACGGCTGGCTGCTGGTGGGCGCGGCGGCGGCCACGGGCACCTGGGTGGCCTCGGCCCTCGCCCTGCAGGGCGCCGTCGTACGGCGGCTCCCCGCACGGCGGCTGGTCGCCGCCCAGTTCGCCGCCTGCGCCGCCAACCACCTGCTGCCCGCGGGACTCGGCGCCGGCGCGCTGAACCTGCGCTTCCTGATGCGCTGCGGACTGCCCGCGGCCCGATCGGCCAGCGCGCTCGCCGTCAAGGCGACCGCCGGTGCCGCCGCCCGCCTGGCCCTGATCGCCGCACTCGCCCCGGCCTGGCCCGGACTGCTGTGCCTGCCGCACCTGTCCCCTTCCGCGCTCGCACTGGCGCTGGGTCTCGTCGGCCTGGTCGCGGTCCTGCTGGCCGGTCCGCTGTGGCCGCGCTGCCGGCGGGCGGGCGCCGCCATGCTCGCCGACGTCCGTGCGGCGCACGCCTGCCCCGCCCGCGCGGCGGCCCTGTGGGGCGGCGCGCTGGCCTTTGCCACGCTGCACGCGACGGTGCTCATCGCCGTCACCCGGGCCGTCGCCCTGCCCCTGCCTCCGCTCCAGGTCGCCCTGCTGTACCTCGCCGCCAGCAGCGCCGCCGCCCTGCTGCCCACCCCGGGCGGGCTCGGCTCGCTGGACGCCGCGCTCGCCCTCGCCCTCACCGCGTCCGGCAGCCCCGGCGCGACCGCCGCCTCCGCCGTGCTCGGTTACCGGCTGCTGACGGTGTGGCTGCCGCTGATCCCCGGACTGCTCGTGCTCGCGATGCTGGTGCGCCGCAAGTCGCTGTGAGGGCAGGGGAGTTTCCCGTCCGCTCCCGCCAGGTAGGAGTGGGTGGTGGGGTGTTGCCGTGCCACACAGGGCTGAGCCACACGGGGCTGTGCCACACAGGAGGGGGAGCGACATGTCGGGGAACGACACCACAGGCCGGCCGCACGAGGCGTTCTTCGCGCCCGGGACCTCGTCCTTCACCGAGTTCCTGGCCGCGTACCGCCCCCGGCTCCTGCCCACCGCGCCACCGCTCCCCGGGGGCGTCCGCGCCGCCCCCGGCCGCTTCCCGCACGGTACGACCGTGCTCGCCCTGACCTGCCGCGACGGCGTCCTGATCGCCGGCGACCGCCGGGCCACGATGGGCAACCTCATCGCCCAGCGCGACCTGGAGAAGGTGCACCCCGCCGACGAGCACACGGCCGTCGCCTTCGCCGGCACAGTCGGACTCGCTCTCGACATGGTGCGGCTCTACCAGGTCGAACTGACCCACTTCGAGAAGATCGAGGGCATACCGATGACCCTCAACGCCAAGGCCACCCGCCTCGCGACCATGATCCGGCAGAACCTCGCCCAGGCCATGCAGGGCCTCGCGGTCGTCCCGCTGCTCGCCGGCTACGACGTCACCGCGCCCGGCGGCGGGCAGGGCCGCATCTTCAGCTTCGACGCGGCCGGCGGCCTGTACGAGAAGCGGGACTTCCACGCCGAGGGCTCCGGTTCGCCGTACGCCCGCGGGGCCCTGAAGAAGCTGTTCCGGCCGGACCTGACCCGCCGGGAGGCCGCCCTCGCCGCGCTCCAGGCGCTGTACGACGCGGCGGACGACGACTCGGCCACCGGTGGCCCCGACCTCAACCGCCGTATCTTCCCGGTCGTCGCGCTCATCACCGAGGACGGCTTCGAGCGGCTGCCCGAGCCGGAGGCGGAGGAGCTGAGCCGCGAGATGATCGAACGCCGCGGCAGCCGCCCGGACGGACCGCACGCGACGCCCTGAGCCCGGGCGCGGCCGACCTGTGCCCTGGAGACCACCACGACCGTCTTCGCGATCGCCCTCGCGATCGCCTTCGCCGCCTGGTACCGCAGCGAGCGCACGCTGTCGATCCACCACATCGACACGGTCCGCCGCGAGGCCTTCTACTGGCTGGCCGTCCTGTTCACCTTCGCCCTCGGCACCTCGGCCGGTGACCTCGTCGCGGAGAAGATGGACCTCGGTTACTGGGTCTCCGCAGTGCTGTTCGCGGCGGCCATCGCCGTGGTGGCGCTCGCCCGGTTCGCGCTCGGATTGAACGCGGTGTGGAGCTTCTGGATCGCCTACGTCCTCACCCGCCCGCTCGGCGCGTCGGCCGGCGACTGGCTCTCCCAGCCCACCGGCGACGGCGGACTGGGCTTCGGCACCGTGGTCACCAGCGCGCTGTTCCTCGCCGTCATCCTCGGCCTCGTCGTGTTCCTGATGGTGACCCGCAAGGACGTCACCGAGGAACGGACGGCCCAGCAGGAGGCATGACCGCCCGGCATGCGGTAAACGGCCGGCGGCGTGAGGGCGCCGGGCGCGGCGGCTAGCCGGCGGGCAGGGTGAGCACGAACCGTGCCCCGGGGGCGTGCTCGGCGTCGTGGGACACCTCGCCGCCGGCGGAGCGGGCCAGGCGTCGCGCGAGCGGCAGCCCGAGGCCCGCTCCGCCGTGTCCGTCGCCGGGATCGGCGCGCTTGCCGGGCTGGAAGAGCAGGCCCGTGAACGCTTCGGGGACGCCGGGCCCGTCGTCCGCGACCGTCACCCGGATCCCGTCGGCCGTCGGGCCGGCCGACAGCATGACCGTCGTACGTGCGTAGCGCACGGCGTTGGCGAGCAGCGGGCTGACGATCCGTTCGAGGAGTGCCGCGGGCACGCCCGCCGTGAGCGGTCCCGGGCCGGCGGTGACCGTGACGCGCACCGCGGCGGGGGCGTCCGCCGCCGCGGCCAGGCGGTGCAGGACCGGCTGTACGGCGGCCGTGCCGGGCGCGCTCGGCACGCCTTCGCGGGCCTCGTCCAGCAGGGTGTCGCAGATGGTGCGCATCGACTGCGCGGCCTCGGCGATGACCTCGTGGCAGGCGCGGGTCTCGGCCTCGGTGCGGGGGCGGGAGCGCCACCAGTCCAGTTCCGCGACGATCCGGCTGAGCGGGGTGCGCAGTTCGTGCGACAGCTCGCCGGTCAGCTGCCGCTCGTGCCGCAGCACCGCGCGTATACGGTCCAGCAGGGAGTCCAGCGAGGCGCCGAGCGCGGCCAGTTCGGCGGGCCGCCCCCGCCCGGCGAAACGCTCCTCGGAGGTCACGGCGCTCCACTCGGTGGCCTGGCCGGTCATGGTGCGCACCGGCCGCAGCGCCCGCCCCACCGCCAGCCGGGTCAGCGCGTAGGTGCAGGCGAGCATCACCGTGTCCAGCGCGAACGAGCCCAGCAGCAGCGTCCGGGCCGAACTCCGGTACGGCGACAGGTCCAGGGCGGTGACCACGGTGGCCCACGAGGTACCGCCCGGCACCGGCTCCGCGCACAGCCGGACGGTGTCGGGCCTGCCGACCGTGCGGCAGCCGTGCCCGTCGGCGGCGAGGGCGTCCGCGGCCCGGGTGAGGGAAGCGGCGGCGGACGGCGGGTGTTCCAGCAGGCGGGTACCGGCGTAGATCCACGCGTTGGTGTCCAGGAGCCGGTCGTTGGGGGTCTCCAGCACCCGCACCCGGCCCCGGTGGGTGTCGACGGTGGTGGCGACGGCCGCTGCCCGGGCGCGCAGTTCGTCGTCCGCCTCGCGGTCCAGGCGGTGGCGGACGACCGTGTTGAAGATCACGGTGAGGATCAGCATCAGGAGCGCGGCCGTGGTCAGCGCGACCAGCGAGAGCCGGCCGCGCAGGGTCTGCGGAGTGAGCCGGGCCGGCAGACGGTCGGGACGTGTCATGTCAGCCGGTGGCCTATGCCGCGCGCGGTGCCGATGGTCAGCTCGCTGCCCGCCGCGCGCAGCTTGCGCCGGAGCCGGGTCAGGTACTGGTCCAGCGTGTTGTCGCTGACGTGCGCGCCCTCCGGCCAGCCCGCCCGGACCAGGTCGCGGCGGCGCACGAGGTCTCCGCCCGCCGCCGTCAGTGCCGCCAGCAGCCGGAACTCGGTGGGCGTGAGGTCGACGCGGTGGCCGTGCACGGTGGCGCTGTGCCGTACGGCGTCCAGCACCAGACCGCCCGCCGCCGCAGGTGTCGGCGGGGGCGCGGCCCGGCGCAGGGCGGCCCGCAGCCGGGCGGCCAGCTCGGCGAGGTGGAACGGCTTGGGCAGGTAGTCGTCGCCGCCGGCCGAGAACCCCGACAGCCGGTCGGTCAGCCCGTGCCGTGCTGTCAGGAAGACGACGGGAGCGTGGAAGCCGTTCGCGCGCATCGCCTGGCACACGTCCCGGCCGTCCGCGTCGGGCAGCCCGACGTCCAGGACGGCGGCGGCCACGTCCGGGCCGGCCAGCCGCAGCGCGGTGGCGCCGTCGGCGGCGCACACCGTGTCGAAGTCCTCGTCGTGCAGGCCGCGCCGCAGCACGTCACGCAGGGCGTGATCGTCCTCGACGACCAGGATCTTGGGGCGCATGCTTCTCCACCGGCGCAGTGGCCGTGTCGGCGGTGTCGGTCGTGTCGGTCGGGTTGGTGCCGGTCGCGTTGGGGTCGGTCGCGTTGGTGTCGGGCGTTGCGTTCGTCGCCGTCTTACCGGTCGCGGTCGTGTCGGTCGTGGCCGTAGCGCGGGCGGGTACGAGCCACGCCGGCAGCCACCGGGCCGCCGCGCACAGGCAGACACCGAGCCAGCCGACGGCGAACAGCCAGCCGCCGACCACGTCGGTGAACCAGTGCACGCCCAGGAAGACCCGGGTCAGCCCGACCCCCGCTCCCCAGCAGGCGACCACCGTGCAGAGCGCGGTCCGGCCCTGCGGGGCGCGCAGGCACACGGCGAGGATCAGCAGCCCGGCCGCCAGGGCCGATGTGGTGGTGTGACCGGAGGGGTAGGACCAGCCCGAGGCGTGCGTCTGCCAGTCCGCGTGCGGTGGGCGGGGCCGGGCGACCAGCTCCAGCACGCCGTACCGCACCGCCTGGCCCGCGGCCAGACAGGCCGCGCCGAGCAGGGCACACACCAGCCGCTGCCCTCTCGTGCGGCCGACGAGCAGCCCGGCGAGCACGACCAGGGCGTAGGGGAACACCCCCGTACCCGTGTCGGTCAGCCCGCGGGCCGCCGCCAGCGCGACCGGCGGGCGGTGGCCGACAGACCAGGACAGCAGGCCCTGGTCCAGGTAGAGCGGGTCGCCGTGTCCGTACACGACCAGGGTCAGCACCCCGAAGGCCACCCAGGCACCGAGGCCGACGCTGCCCGCCAGCTCGGCGACTGCCTTGCGGTTCATGACGTCGTCAGCAGGGGCCGCAGCCGCGTCGCCGACAGCCGTCCCGGCAGGTCCTTCGGCAGGCGGTGCAGCGCGGTCATCGCGAGGAGCGCCACCGCCGCGCCGACCGCCGCCCCCGCGGCGACGTCGTGCGGATAGTGCACGCCGACCCACACCCGGGACGCCGCCATGGCGCCCGCGCACACGGCCGCCACCACGCCGAGGCGGCGGGAGACGAAGTACAGGGCCACCGCCGCCGCGAAGGCGATCGCGGCGTGATTGCTCGGGAACGACCAGTCCCCGCGCGCGGGACACGCCTCCAGCGTGCGGTACGCCAGGCCCCGGCAGGGCCGGTCCTCCCGCACCAGCAGCTTCAGCCCGGAGTCGGCGGCGAAGGCGAGCACCACGACCACCGGCACGGCCAGCGCCGCGAAGGCCGCGTCCGCCCCCGCCCGGCGGGCCCGCCACCAGCCGGCCACCATGAGCAGCGCGAACACCGCGAGCCCGTACGCCGACCACGCCGCGACGAGGTCGTCCAGCCAGCCGGGGGAGTGGTGGGCGAGGCCCACCACGTCCCGGTACAGCGGCCCGTCGACGGACGAGCCGGTCAGTGCGAGGACCATCAGGGGGCCTCCTTCGCGGCCTTGCGCGAGCGCAGCACCTCGGCGGCGAGGGGGACGAGCGAGACGATCACGATCAGCGCGATCACCGGCAGCAGGTACTTGTCGATGTTCGGGATCGAGGAGCCCAGCGCGTATCCCGCGAGGGTGAGGCCGAGGCTCCACACCAGGCCACCGGTCACCTGCCAGAGGGTGAAGGTCCGCGCGGGTACACCGAGCGCGCCCGCCATCGGGTTCAGTACCGTGCGCACCACCGGCACGAAGCGGGCCAGGACGATCGCCTTCGCGTACCCGTACCGCTCCAGCAGCTCCTCGGCGCGCTGGGCGCCCTCGTGCAGCCGGGCCGATCTGCTGCGCGCGAGCAGCGTCCCGCCCGCCTTGCGGCCGAGCAGATACCCGCACTGCGAGCCGGTCAGCGCGCCGACGGCCGCCGCTGCCAGGAGCGGGCCGAGCGACAGGTGCACCCCGCGGTCGGACGCGCCCGTGCACAGCAGGCCCGCCGTGAACAGCAGCGAGTCACCGGGCAGGAAGAAGCCGATGAGCAGGCCCGTCTCCGCGAACAGGATCACACCGACGCCGAACACGCCGAAGGCGGCGAGCAGCGAGTGGGCGTCGAGCACGTTGACCGCGAGCTGCGACGCCAGGTGCGGGGGAGTGGCCATCGCCGCACGCCCTTTCCTTGGACTACATCCGATTGCATCCGACTACACATTTGTAGACCGACTACTGGACTGTAGACGAATGCACGGTCCGTTTCGTTCCCGACCTTTGCCCGGCGATTGCCGATTCCTGGACGAGTGATCATCCGACTCTTGATCCGGATCGCCCGCCCCCACCGCCGGAGGGACAATGACACCATGGCCCCGCGACCCGGCGAGGTGAGCGCCGCCGCCCGGCTGGCCGGTGCCGACGAGGGTATCGGCGTGGACGAGCTCGCTCTCGCCATCCGTAACCACGGTCTCCCGCTGGAGGCGCTGCGCTACGACGTGACCCCGCCCGGGCTGCACTACGTCCTCACGCACTACGACATCCCCTACGTGCCCCAGGCGGGCGCCTGGCGGCTGGCCGTCGACGGCCGGGTGCGCCGCCCGCTCGACCTCAGCCTCGCCGACCTGCTGTCCTTCCCGCAGGTCACGACCCGGGTGACGATGGAGTGCGCGGGCAACGGGCGGGCCCTGCTGACCCCCCGCCCGGTCAGCCAGCCCTGGCTGGTGGAGGCCGTCGGCACCGCCGACTGGTCCGGCGTACCCCTGCGGCTGCTGCTGGACGAGGCGGGCGCCGACCCGGCCGCCGTGGACGTCGTCTTCACCGGCGCCGACCACGGCGTCGAGCGCGGCGTCGAGCAGGACTACCGGCGCGCGCTGCCGCTGGCCGTGGCCACCGGCCGCGACCCCGAGGTGCTGGTCGCCACCGCCATGAACGGCGCCCCGCTGCCGCCGCAGCACGGCAGGCCGCTGCGGCTGGTCGTGCCCGGCTGGTACGGCATGGCCCACGTGAAGTGGCTGCGCATGGTCACCGTCAGCGGCGTACCGTTCACCGGCTTCCAGCAGCACGTGGCCTACCGGATCCGGCACAGCGACGACGAGGAGGGCGAGCCCGTCACCCGGATCGAGCCCCGCGCCCTGCTGGTGCCGCCCGGCTTCCCGGACTTCATGTCCCGCGCCCGCGTCCTGCGGCCGGGGAGCGTCACGCTGGAGGGCCGCGCCTGGTCCGGGCAGGCCCCGGTGACCTCGGTGGAGGTCAGCACCGACGGCGGTCGGAGCTGGCGGCCCGCGGACCTCGACGCCGCCGCGGACGGGTACCGCTGGGCCTGGCGCGGATGGCGCCACACCTGGGCGGCGACCCCCGGCGAGCACGCCCTGGCCGCCCGCGCGAGCGACGCGGACGGCCATACCCAGCCGCTCGACCAGCGGTGGAACCGCGGCGGCTTCGCCAACAACGCGGTGCGGTGGGTGCGCGTGGTGTGCGTCGACGCGGAGGGCGACCGCCCGGAGACGGCCGCCGCCACCCCGCATGCGCACACACGCTGACTCATTGCGCACACGCGCGAAGCGCCGGCCGGGCGCCACCTCGCCCGGCCGGCTTCCCCGTTCGTGTCGTTCGTGTCGTGCCTCGGGTTCCCCGGACGCCCTAGGGGGCCAGCTTCTCGACCGCTGCCTGGCCCTCCGTCTCCAGCTTGCGTCGCGCCCAGTCGAGGTTCTTCGGTGTGACGTCCCTGCCCGCCGCCATCACCAGGTCCTCCGCGGTGACATTCTCCGGCGGAGCCGAGTGGAGCAGGGCGTCCGGGGTGATGGAGTCGTCGGTCGAACGGGACTCTTCAGGTGTGGATGTCGACATGTTGCCTCCTCCTCGGTCCGGATGAGCTCATCCGTGCCGGTGCCGCCGAACGGGGCACTCTCTTACCATTCCCCGGCTCGGCGCACCCTGCATCCCGAAGGGCCCGCGCACCGGGTCGCGGAGCGCCTGCCCTGTACCGCCGGAGAGCACTCGCTCCTAAGCTGGAGAACATCCAGCACCCCGCACCGGGAGGCCCGATGGACCAGACGCCGTTCACGCAGGACGCACTCCGGAGCTCCCGCTACCTGCCGATCGCCGAGCACGGGCTCATCGGTGACCTGCGCAGTGTGGCGCTGGTCGGCAGCAACGGCACCATCGACTGGTACTGCTCCCCGTCCTTCGACGCCCCCAGTGTCTTCGCAGCCGTCCTCGACGCCGAGCGCGGCGGCTCCTTCGAGCTGGCCGCCGCCGTACCGGCACGCACCAAGCAGTTCTACTTCCCCGACACCAATGTGCTGATCACCCGGTTCTTCACCGAGGAAGGTGTCGGCGAGGTCCAGGACTTCATGCCCGTGACCGGGGACGACCACGCCGGCGACACCGCCAGGCACCGGCTCATCCGGCGCGTGGTGTGCGTACGCGGCACCGTGCCGTTCCGGGTGCTGGTCGCGCCGCGCTTCAACTACGGCGCCGACCCGCACACCCTGCGCATGGTGGACGGCATGGTGTTCTTCGAGTCGCCGCAGCGCTCGCTCGCGCTCACCTCGACCGTCGCCATGGAGTGCGACGACCGTGACGCACGCGCCGACTTCAAGCTCTCCGAGGGCGAGAGCGCGGTGTTCGCCCTCGACCAGGCCAGCACCGCGGTGGCCCCCCGCAGCTGCGCCCACGCCGAGGCCGAGCACCAGTTCAACGCCACCGTCGCCTACTGGCGGCGCTGGCTGCAGCAGTCCCGCTACCGGGGCCGCTGGCGCGAGATGGTGCACCGCTCCGCGCTCACCCTGAAGCTGCTCACCTACGCCCCCACCGGCGCCATCGTCGCCGCGCCCACCACCAGCCTGCCCGAGCAGCTCGGCGGCGAACGCAACTGGGACTACCGCTACGTGTGGGTGCGCGACGCCGCGTTCGCCGTCTACGCCCTGCTGCGGCTCGGCTTCAGCGGCGAGGCCGAGGCCTTCATGAAGTTCGTGACCACGAACATCAGCCCCGGCTGCTGCGGCGGCTCCGGCCCGCTGCAGATCATGTACGGCATCGACGGCCGCTCCGACCTGCCCGAACGCGAGCTGCCCCACCTCGAGGGACACCTGGGCTCCGCCCCCGTCCGGGTCGGCAACGCCGCCGCCGACCAGCTCCAGCTGGACATCTACGGCGCCCTGATCGACTCCATCTACCTCTACGACAAGTGGGCGCAGCCCATCTCCAGCGGCCAGTGGGACGACGTGTGCCACCTGGTCGACTGGGTGTGCGTGAACTGGGACCAGCCCGACGAGGGCGTGTGGGAGACCCGCGGGGGTCGCAAGAACTTCCTGTACTCCCGGCTGATGTGCTGGGTGGCCGTCGAGCGCGCCATCCGCCTCGCCAACCGGCGCGGCCTGCCCGCCGACCTGCCCCGCTGGCGCCAGGCCCGCGACGCCATCTACCGACGGATCATGGACCGCGGCTGGTCCGAGCGCCGGCAGGCCTTCGTGCAGTCCGAGGGCGCGGACGTGCTGGACGCCGCCGTGCTGATGATGCCGCTGGCCAAGTTCATCGCCCCCACCGACCCCAAGTGGCTGTCCACCCTGGACGCCCTCACCGAGGACCTGGTCTCCGACTCTCTCGTCTACCGCTACGACCCGCAGGCCAGCCCCGACGGACTACGCGGCGACGAGGGCACCTTCTCCATCTGCTCCTTCTGGTACGTCGAGGCACTCGTGCGGGCCGGACGGGTCGACGACGCCCGGCTCGCCTTCGAGAAGATGCTCACCTACGCCAACCATCTCGGCCTGTACGCCGAGGAGATCGGCCGTACCGGCGAGCAACAGGGCAACTTCCCGCAGGCGTTCACCCACCTGTCCCTGATCAGCGCCGCGTTCAACCTGGACAAGGCGCTCGGCTGACCCGGCCGTGTACCCGCCGGCCGCACGGGTACCCGGGGTGTGCGAAGGGCCCATCCGCTCAGGGTCCGCACAAGGAGGAGACCCGATGGCCAGCACCGGCGAGACCGGCGGCATCACCGGTACCCGCGACAAGAACTACGACCTGATCTGGTACGTCGAGGCGTGCCTGGACAACGCCCTGCGCCTGGAGACGTACATCCAGGACGCCGAACGCGACCACGACAACGAACTCAGCGACCTGTTCCGCAAGGCCCAGGCCGACAGCCGCAAGGGCGCCGACATGGGCAAGGAGCTGCTGCGCTCCCGGCTGGACGCCTGACCGCCCGGGCCGTCCGGGCTCAGGGCAGCGGCTGCTCCGCCCAGATGATCTTTCCGTCGGGGGTGTAGCGGGTACCCCAGCGCTCGGCGAGCTGGGCGACCAGGAACAGGCCCCGGCCGCCCTCGTCGGTCGTTGCCGCGTACCGCAGATGCGGCGAGGTCGTGCTGCGGTCGGAGACCTCGCAGATCAGCGTGCGGTCGCGCAGCAGCCGTACGCCGATGGGCGGGCGCCCGTAGCGGATGGCGTTGGTGACCAGCTCGCTCAGGATCAGCTCCGTGGTGAACTCCAGCTCGTCCAGGCCCCATTCGGCCAGCTGCCCGGTCACCGAGGCCCGGATCTGTGAGACGGCCGCCGGATCCGACTGCACCTCCCACTGGGCGACCCGGTCCGGGCCGAGGACGCGGGTGCGGGCGATGATCAGCACCACGTCGTCGCTGGGCCGGGCCGCGAGCCGGTCGAGGACGGTACGGCAGGTGTCCTCCGGGGAGGCGCCGGCCGTGCGGCGCAGCGCGTCGCTCAGCAGGTCGAGGCCGACGTCGATGTCCCGGTCGCGGTCCTCCACCAGCCCGTCCGTGTACAGCACCAGCCGGCTGCCCTCCGGCAGCTCCAGACCGGCCGTCTCGAACGGCAGCCCGCCCAGGCCCAGCGGCGGACCGGCCGGCACCTCCGGGAACTCCACGGTGCCGTCCGGGAGCACCAGCGCGGGCGGCGGATGACCGGCCCGGGCGACGGTGCAGCGCCGCGCCACCGGGTCGTAGATCGCGTACAGACAGGTCGCGCCGGTGACCGCCGCCGCGCCGTCCGAGGCGGTCTCGTCCTGGTCGATCCGGGCGACCAGCTCGTCCAGCAGGCTGAGGAGTTCGTCCGGGGGCAGGTCGAGCGCGGAGAAGTTGTGCACGGCCGTGCGCAGCCGGCCCATGGTCGCCGCCGCGTGCAGCCCGTGCCCCACCACGTCACCGACGACCAGCGCCACCCGGGCTCCGGACAGCGGCAGCACGTCGAACCAGTCGCCGCCCACTCCCGCCTGCGCAGGCAGATAGCGGTAGGCGAGTTCCAGGGCGCCCTGTTCGGGCAGCGTGCGCGGCAGCAGGCTGCGCTGGAGAGTGACCGCCATGCTGTGCTCGCGTGTGTACCGGCGGGCGTTGTCGATGGACACCGCGGCCCGCGCCACCAGCTCCTCGGCGAGGGCCAGCTCCTCCGCGTCGAACGGCTGCGGCTTCTCCGAACGCCAGAAGTTCGCCACGCCCAGCACCAGGCTGCCCGCCCGCAGAGGCACGATGATCAGCGAGTGGATGCCGTACGCGATGACCTGCTGGGTGTGTTCCGGATCCTGCGCCTTCCAGCCGGTCGCCTCGCGCAGCCGGGGCTCCACGACCGACTGCCCGGTCGTCAGGCTGCGCGCCTGCGGCGAACTGGCGACGAACCGGATGCGCTCGCCCACCGGGTACAGCGGCGAGTCGTCGCGGATCCCGGCGCAGGCCGCGCGGCACAGCGCGGTCCCGGGCCGCGGCTCCTCGCCGTTCAGCACCGTCTCGAACAGGTCCACCGTGGCGTAGTCCGCGAACCGGGGCGCCGCCAGCCCGGCCAGTTCCTCGGCGGTGCGGGTCACGTCCAGGCTGGTGCCGATGCCGACCCCGGCGTCGTACAGCATGTTCAGCCGCTCGCGCGCCACCTCCGCGCGGCCGGACAGCGCGCGCAGCTCGGTGGAGTCGCGCAGCGTGGTGACGCTGCCGGCCGGGCCGCCGGCCACGTCCGTGGGCCGCTGGTTGATCGCCAGCAGCCGGTCCTTGACCAGGTGCACCTCGTCCGTCGCGACCCGCCCCGAGGCCAGCAGGGCGGCCGTCTCGTCGTCCAGGCCCAGCTCCAGCACACTGCGCCGCTCGGCGTCCTCGGGCAGGTCCAGCAGGCGGTGCGCCTCGTCGTTGGCGAGCAGCAGCCGGCCGTCGCCGCCGACGATCAGCACGCCCTCGCGCACCGCGTGCAGCACCGCGTCGTGGTGCTCGTACATCCGGGTCATCTCGTACGGGCCGAGCCCGCGCGTCTGCCGCAGCAGGCGTCTGCTCACCAGGGCCGTGCCCGCCGTGGCCAGCGCGAGAGCCGCCGCAGCCGCCGTGAGCAGCAGCGGAATCTGCTGGTTGGCGGCCCGGCCCACGTGCGCGGTGGTGACCCCGGCCGACACCAGGCCCACCACCTTGCCGCCGGCGTCCTTCACCGGCACCACGACCTGCACGAGCGGCCCTATCGTGCCCTTGATGCGCTCGGTGACCGTGCCTCCCGCGAGCGCCGGGGCGAGGTTCCCGACGAACTTCTTGCCGATGCGGTCCGGGTTGGGGTGCGTGTAGCGGATGCCGTCGGTGTTCATCACGACGATGAAGTCCACACCGGTCGCCTTGCGGGCGGCCTCGGTGCGCGGCTGCAGCACGGCCGTCGGGTTCGGGGTGCGCAGCGCGGCCACCGTGCCCGGCGCGTTCGCGAACGTCTCGGCGACGGCCAGCGAGCGGTTGCGGGCTTCCAGGTTGCTGTCGCGCTGTACCTGGAGCACCTGCGCCACCACGGCCGCCAGGACCAGCAGCAGCACGATCACCACTTGCAGGAGGAAGACCTGCCCGGCGACGCTGCGCCCGGTCACCGCAGCCCGCAGCACCCCCGGCGGACCGCCGTCGGCACCGCCGCCCTGCGGCCGGCCGCCCCGCGACGGGCGCGGCTGCCCGAAGGGACGGGGAGGCCGCGTCACAGGCCGGCCGGGCAGTCGGACCATGGGCCCATGTCTACACTGCCCGGCTCCCTCAGGCGAGACCATGGGGGGAGGTGACGGCCGTTGCCAGGGGCGGTGCACACCGGTCACCCGCGTGGCACGGACGCCGGGCGCCGGGCGGCGAGCAGCAGCGCCACGTCGTCGGGGCGGTCGGTGGCCTGCCGAGCGGTCGCGGTCAGCCGGTCGGCCACCCCGCCCAGGGACCGCCCGCCCCGCCGCCCAGCCGCCGCACCGGCCTTGGCCAGCGCCAGCCGCAGTGCCGTGATGCCGTCGTCGATGTCCGCGCCGGGCCGCTCCACCAGGCCGTCCGTGTACAGGGCCAGGATCGCGCCGGGCTCCAGCAGCAGTTCGGTCACCGGGTACCGGGCCTGCGGATCCACCCCGAGGACGACACCGCCCGGGATGTGCAGCACCCGGGTACGCCCGTCGGGGGAACGCAGCAGCGGCGGCGGATGCCCGGCCCGCGCGATCCGGGCCAGGCCGGTGGCCGGATCCAGCCGCAGATAGCAGCAGCTGGCGAACTGGCCGGGGTCCAGGTCGATGAGCAGGTGGTTGGTGCCGCTGAGCACCTCGTCGGGCGGCCGGTCGCCGAGCGCGAACGCACGCACCGCGCTGCGCAGCTGGCCCATGGTGGCCGCCGCCTGCACCCCGTGCCCCTGCACATCGCCGATGACCAGCGCGAGCCCGTCCCCGGACGCCACCACGTCGTACCAGTCGCCGCCCACGTCCATGCCCTGCGTGCCCGGCAGATAGCGGCCCGCGGTCTCCACCCGCGGATCCGCCGACAGCCGCCTGGGCAGCAGGGCCTGCTGCAGGCCCCGGGCCAGCGCCGCCTCGCTCTCGTAGCGCTGCGCCCGCTCCAGCGCGCGCGCGATCAGCCCGGCGAGCGCCGTGAGGACCGTACGCTCCTCGGTGCTGAAGCTGCGCGACCGGTCGAAGCCGAGGATGCACGAGCCGACCGGCCGCCCGGAGGCGATCAGCGGCAGGAACGCGCGGGCGCCCTCCACGGCGTCCAGCGGGATGCCCGGATAGTCGGCGGCCAGCTGCTCCATGGACTCGAAGAACAGTGGCCGTCCGGTCGTGAGGGTCTCCACGCCGGGCAGGTGCGCGTCCAGGCCGACGCCGTCGAAGGGAGCGAGGAAGCCCTGCGGGAAGCCGCTCTCCCAGGCCAGGAACAGATGCCGGTCCTGGAGCAGGTAGATGGCCAGGCGCCGGCCGCCGAACGCGGGCAGCAGCTCCTGCACGACGACCGCCGACACCTGCCGGGCCGTCACCGCGTCCGTCAGCGCGATGGCCAGCGCGATCGGCCGGTACAGCGGCGCCAGCGAGCGCCCGGCCGCCACCGCCTCCCGCGAGGCCTGCTCCGGCGCGACCGGTTCCGGCGGCGCGTCCACCCGGCTGGCCGGGACCATCGTGCAGGTGAGCAGCTCCGCACCCGAGTGCACCGACACGGCGAGCCAGTCGCCCTCGCCGTCCTGTGCGCGTGGCCCGGCCGGCCGCCGGACGTGGAAGTGCACCGGCTCCGGTGACAGCAGCGCCCCGCGCAGATGGTCGTCGAACGGCGGCCCGGACAGCCACGGCAGCGCCTCCCACAGAAGACGCCCGACCAGCCCCTCCGGCTCCCCGCCCGCCAGCCGGGCCGCGGCCGGGTTGACGTAGACGATCAGCCCCGTCCGGTCCAGGCAGAACACGCCCTGCGGCAGCAGGTCCGCCGCGCCGTCCGCCGCCGCGGCCGGACCCGCGTCGAGCACGACCCCGCCGACCGGCGCCGCGCCGCCCGGGTACGCCTCCGGCCACAGGTCCAGCAGCAGCGGGGCGCCGTCCGGCGAGCGCACGCTCAGCGGCGCGCCCGGCGGCTTCCCGGCGGCGGTGTCGCGCAGCGCCGCCAGGATCCGCTGGGTGTCGGCCGGTGCCATCGCCTCCATGAGTGCCGCCGCCGTCCCCGTGCCCGCGAACTCGCCCGGCCGCAGCCCGAGGAGGGTGTGCAGCCGTTCGTCCGCGCGCACCACGGAGGTCTCCGGATCCCAGGTGAATCTCCCCATCCGGGCGTGCGGCGGCCGGCTCGAAGGCGGCCGTACGCACAGCGGCTCCCCGTCCCACAGGATCGCGCTCTCGTCCCCGTCGGCCAGGCCCAGCAGCTCGGCGCCCAGCCCCTCGGCGAGCCGGGCGACCGGCTCCCGGTCCACCAGGTCGTCCACGGCGTTCGCCGCCGACGCGCGCAGCACCGTGAGCACCCCGAGTGGCTCGGCACCGCCCGGCACGGGCACGTGCACCGACCCGAACTGGAAGGGCAGGCCCGCCGCGAACTGCGGGTACCGGTGCACCGTCTCCGCGGCGTTCGGCAGTACCACCGGCACCCCGAGCCGGTAGGCGTCGGCGACGGGGAAGGGACGGCCGATGTGCATCCGCCACCAGGGCCGGAACAGCGGGCCGGGCAGCCCCACGAGCACCGCGAGGCGCAGCATGCCGGGCGTGCGCGAGCGCAGGTACACGCCCGCCGCGCGGCCCCCGCTCACGCCGAGCGCGCCGGTCGAGGCGTCCACGAGCAGCGCGGCGAGCCGGGCCCGTGTCCGGACCGCGCGCTCCCCGCTGCCAGCCATCGACCTACCTCGTCCCGTGCGCCGCCGAGTGGATGACACAGCAAGAATGCGCCACCCGGAGTGCGGAAGCACCTGGGCGGAGCAGACAGAATGCGGGGGAGGGGTGCGGCGCGCCGGGGAGCGGCCCGGAAATCCGGTCCACCGGGCCGGTTGGCCGGGCCTCGGCCACGGGTAGCACGTTGACGACTGCGCCCTGTGCGGCCCGGTGGCCGGGCCGTGACCCGAGGAGATCCGAGGAGAGGAGCCGCCTCCCGTGGCCGAGTACGCCGAGGGCACCGAGCGCACGGGACCGGCACCCGCCAGCCTCTCCCTGCGGACCACCGACCTGGATGAGGCACGCGCCGCGATCGGCGCGATGTACTACGACACCTTCATCGACCTCCTCGAACCGGGCCGGCACCTCGACGCGGTCTTCGACATGGCCCGCCTCGGGCCGTTCACCGTGGGCGAGCTGCGCTGCGGTGCGGACGTGCGCATGCGCTTCGACGAACTCGGCTCCTACCACGTGGACCTGCCGCTCACCGGCCGGCTGGCGTGGCGGCAGAGCCCCCGGGACACCAGGGTGGCCACGGCCGCCCGGGCCGGGGTCTTCCAGCCCGAGGGACGCACCACCCTCGAACACTGGGAGGCCACCTGCCGGGTGCTCGCCGTCAAGGTCGAGCCGCAGGCGCTCGTACGGCACCTGGAAGCCCTCACCGGGGAGGCGCTGCGCGCCCCGCTGCGCCTCGCGCCCACCATGGACCTCACTGCCGGCCCCGGCCGCAGCTGGGCCCGGCTGGTGCGGGTCGTCGCCGACGAGATCGGTGACGAGCGGGGGCTGCTGGACCAGCCGCTGCTCGCGGCCGGTATCCAGGACGCGCTGCTCACCGGGCTGCTGCTGGCCACCGACCACCCCTGGCGGGAGGCCCTGGACCAGCCCGCCCCGCAGGGCTACGCCCGCCCCGTCAAACGCGTGGTCGACGCCATCCGTGCCCGCCCCGAACACCCGTACACCACCCCGGAACTCGCCGAGGTCGGCGGGGTGAGCGCCCGCTGGCTGCAGGAGGTGTTCCGCCGTCAGCTCGGCACCACCCCCATGGCGTATCTGCGGGACGTGCGCATGGAGCGGGTCCGCGACGAACTCGTCGCCGCCGAGCCCGAGGCGACGACGGTGAGCGACGTCGCCTACCGCTGGGGCTTCGGACACCTGGGCCGCTTCGCGGAGCAGTACCGCTCCCGCTTCGGCGAACTGCCCTCACAGACCCTGCGCTCGCACTGACCGCCGTACTCAGCCGGTGGTCTCCGGCGGCAGCGGACGGGGTGTGCGCAGGCTGCGCAGGGCGAGGAGCAGGACGCCGATGTCGTCCAGGTAGACCGGGTCGGGCAGCAGGTCGGTGGGCAGCAGCAGGTACGCGATCGCGCCCCAGAACACCCAGCGCGGGCCGGTCGGCAGTCCGGCCCGGCGCAGGGTGCGGCGGGCGCGGACCAGCCGGACGAGGAGGCCGACGGCGACGGCCAGCAGCAGCGCCGCGACGACGGCGGCGATCAGCAGCAGGGTCGTGGTCGTGGCATCCATACGGCCTCCTTGTGGCCTCCTGACCAGGGGAACGTCTACTCCGGCCGCTCGGTTTTGCCGCTCTCGCCGGTCTCGTCGACGTCACCCGGGCGCGGCCCCTTGCCGGTGAACTTCAGCCGTTCGAACGTGCGCGTCAACTGCTGCAGCGCGGACGGCGTCCGGGAGCCGGGCCGCTGCTGCGGCAGGGCGGCGGGTGCGGGCTCCGGTGTGTCGCGGTAGGCGGCCAGCGCGGCGTGGGCCTGTTCGGCGGCCTCCCGGTACAGGTCCCGGGACTTCGTCATCGCCTCCAGCGCCTCGGCGTACATGGCGACGAGCTGCTTCGCGCGCTCCAGCTCCTCCTGGACGGTCATCAGGGTCCAGTTGTCGCGCAGGTCCGCCAGCGCCTCCTGCGCGTCCTGCGGCAGGGGGCGGGGCAGGGCGGCGAAGTGCCGTAGCGCCGCGAGGAGTTCGGCGGGTTCGGTGCCGTCCAGGAAGACGCTGCGCACGCTGTGCTCCTGGCCGTCGTAACCCTCCGGCGCCGGGTCCGGGGGCAGCAGTACGGCGCCGCCGCGCGGCACCTCGACCCCGAGGTCCTTCAGCGCCCAGTTGACGGCGCGCAGTTGCTGCGGGGCGGCCCGGTGCTCCACCACGCGGTGCCTGAGGCCCGGCGGCAGCAGCCGGGCCAGCGGCAGCCGGCCGCGCTCGTCCGGGGTCATCGCCTCGTGCACGACGACGTTGAGGCACCAGGACGCGCGGGCCGCGTCCCGCAGCCGGCGCCGCATCTCCTTGTCGTCCGCGGGCAGCGCGTTGACCTGCCGGAACCGTACGCCGCTGAGCGTGGGGTGATGGTCCCAGGAGCCGTCGTCGCCGTCCGCGGGTCCGGCCTCGGGCCAGAAGAGGGTGGCGGGCGAGGGCCACGCCTCGTCCCACGGGCGCTCGGCCTCGGCGACGAGCGTCCACTCGTCTCCGCCGGGACGGCCGGGCCGCGGTACGAGGGTGAGCCGGGCCCGCACGGTCACCGTGCCGCCGGCCCGCCAGCGCGCCTCGAAGATCCGCCGCGCGGAGTCCTCGGGCGCGGGCGGCTCCGCGAAGTCGTCGATGTCCCCGCTCTCCTTGTGCCGGGACAAGGTGCGGCGGACGACGTCCGCTGCGTCGGCACCGGTGTGGCGGCCCCGGGCCGCCCAGAGGGTCTGCGGAATGGTGGCGCGGTCGGTGGCGGAGTTCGACATGAGTCAATCTGCTGATGGGGGCGAGTGTGCTTCCCAGTATCACCGCCCGGGCCCGCGAAGCGTCGGCGGGGGCCCGCGGCGGCGTGTGGTGTCGCCGCGCGCGGGTCTGTGGGGGTGTGCGCCGCGCGCACGGGGAGCGCGCCGCTCACCCGGGGGGCGCGCGGTGCGCGTCAGGCGACTGCCGTTCACTCATGCCCGGCCGCCCGCCGGGCCCCCACAATGGTCCGTCGTGCAGGGCCCGCCCGCCCATCCGCCAGGGGCGGGCCCTGTTCTCCACGAGTTGTGGTGCGTTCTCCACGAGTTGTGGTGCGGTCGTGGTGCCGAGGACTTACGCCCCGCTCTCCCGCAGCATGTCCTCGCGCTCGACGATTTTCACGCGCTCGCGTCCCTGCGGCTCGCCCAGCGCGCGCTCGGCGGCGTCCAGCTTGTACCAGCCCTCCCAGGTGGTGTACCGGATGCCGCGCTCGGCGAGGAAGGAGTCCACGGCCTCCGGCGCGGGCGAGTCCGGCGTGTGCAGGCGCCCGCCCGCGTAGTCGTCCAGCAGGTTGGCCACCGTCTCGTTGGCGTCGCCCTTGGTGTGGCCGATCAGGCCGACGGGCCCGCGCCGGATCCAGCCGGTGACGTACGTCGACTGGAGGTGGGCGCCGCTCTCCTCGATGACCCGGCCGCCCGCGTCCGGGACGGTGCCCGACTCGAGGTCCCAGGGCAGCTTGGGGAGCTTCTCGGAGAGGTAGCCGACCGCGCGGTAGACCGCGGTGACGTCCCAGTCCTTGAACTCGCCGGTGCCCTTGACGTTGCCGGTGCCGTCGAGGGCGGTGCGCTCGGTGCGCAGGCCGGCGACCTTTCCGTCCTCGCCCAGGATCTCCGTGGGCGACTCGAAGAAGTGCAGGAACAGCTTGTGCGGCCGGTTGCCGATGTCGCGGATCGCCCAGTTCTCCAGGGTCTTGGCGACCATGTCGGCCTGCTTGTTGCCGCGCCGGGTCTCGATCGAGCCCTCGTCGTAGTCGATGTCCTCGGGGTCGACGATGACCTCGATGTTGGGGGAGTGGTCCAGCTCGCGCAGCTCCATCGGGCTGAACTTCGCCTGCGCCGGGCCGCGGCGGCCGAAGACGTGGATCTCCAGGGCCTTGTTGGCCTTCAGGCCGTCGTAGACGTTGGCGGGGATCTCGGTCGGCAGCAGTTCGTCCGCCGTCTTGGCCAGGATCCGGGCCACGTCGAGCGCCACGTTGCCGACGCCGAGCACGGCGACCTTCTCGGCCTCCAGCGGCCAGGTGCGCGGCACGTCCGGGTGGCCGTCGTACCAGGAGACGAAGTCGGCGGCGCCGTAGGAACCGTCCAGGTCGATGCCCGGGACCGGCAGCTCGCGGTCGGCCGTCGCGCCGGTGGAGAAGATCACCGCGTCGTAGAAGGCGCGCAGGTCGTCCAGGTTGATGTCGGTGGGGTAGTCCACATTGCCGAACAGGCGGATCTGCGGCTTGTCGAGCACCTGGTGCAGGGCGGTGATGATGCCCTTGATGCGCGGGTGGTCGGGTGCGACGCCGTAACGGATCAGGCCGAACGGGGCGGGCATCCGCTCGAAGAGGTCGATGGACACGCCGGGTTCGGCGGCCACCCCGGACTTGAGCAGGGCGTCGGCGGCGTAGATCCCGGCGGGGCCGGCTCCGACGATGGCTACCCGCAGGGGGCGCGGCATGATCAGGTTCCCTTCGAGTGATCGGGCGACTCGACTGGGTAGCCTAAGCTAAGGCAGACCTAAGTTAGTACCGGGGTCGGGTCTATGACCTCATAAGGTGATCTTATGACTTCCCCAGGGGTGTCTTATGCCCACCCCCTGGGTCCGCCTTGGCGGGCGTCACGCCGGCCTGACGATCCGATGGATGGCGCCCTCACCGGCGCCGTAGATCGACTCCTCGCGGATGTACGACCCCGGTCCCGGAGCGTGGATCATCATGCCGTCGCCGATGTGCAGGCCCACGTGGCGGTCGTCTTCGAAGAAGAGGACGAGGTCCCCCGGCTCGATGAGGGGGAGCGGCACCGGCGTCCCGGCGAGCGCCTGTTCGTATGCGGCACGGGGGAGCGTGACTCCGGCGGCCCTCCATGCTCCCTGGGTGAGGCTGGAGCAGTCGTAGGAGTCGGGCCCGGTCGCGCCCCACACGCACGGCTTGCCGAGCTGGGCCCGCGCGAAGGCGAGCGCCTTGGCGGCACGTCGGGCGTAGGCCGACTCGGGGGCCGCGGCGGCGGGAAGGACGGCGGCAGTCGCGGCGGGGGTGGGGTCGGGGTCGGGCAGGGGGGCCGCGGTGTGGCGGGACAGCAGGTCGCGCGCGGTGGCGATCTTGCGCTGGTTGTCCGCCTTCGAGGCTGCGGGGGCGGGGCTGTGCGGTGCGGCGACGGGGAGCGCCCTCGTCGCGGCCGATGGCGCGCCCGATGGTGCGGGGAGCGCGGGCCTGGCGGAGCTGGGCAGTTCGGGAACGGCGGACCGGCCTGTCAGCTCGGCCAGCGCGCGCGCATCCGCCCGCCCTGCCGTCAACTCCGGTCGTGCGAACCCGGGTTCCTTGCGCTCCTCCCCGCCGCCGCTGAGCATCCGGTCGGCGGGCAGTACGGCCGGAACCGTCGGGCCGAGCTTGGCGCGGGCCGCGTCGAACCACTGCCGAGTCACCTCGTCGAGTGCCGGATCCGGTTGCCGGTCCGACCGCTTGGCCGGCGGTATGCCTCGCGAGCGGGTCCCCGCCGCCGTCGCCGCCCGGGTGGCGTTGTAGTTCCCCGTCGCGGTCTCGGCCTGGTCGTAGAGGGAGTCGATCCGCTGGCGCACCTCGTCGCCGCTGTCCGTCACCATGAGACGTCAACGTAGCCAACGTGTGTGGCTCGTGTGAAGGTTGAAGTACGCAATGTCCCTATCTGGGTTTGGGAGACAGGGCGTGAGCCCGGCGGTATTCGCCGCCGGCGAGCAGAGAGAACACGATCGTCGCGCAGAGCGCGAGGGCGACCACGGCCCACTCGACGGCCCCGCTGTGTGCGTCGGGGTCGACGCCGAAGACCCGCTCGATCCAGTCGGGCCAGACCAGGGTGAGGAGGAAGAGGAGCCCGCTCACGCAGGCGGCGATCGCCTCCAGACGGCCTCGTGTGCGCATGTTCGGTGTCATCGCCGTCTCCTTCCCCTCACCCTTGCACGCCCGAGAGGTCGATCCGGAACATGCCACGGCCGTGCGTGGCGCACAGCAGCGTCTCGGCCATCCAGAACAGCTGGTCTACCGAGCAGTTGGTCGGCCCCTCGTTCGTCGGCGACCAGTTCTGCCCGGCGTCCTCACTGGCGAACAGCCCGATCTCCGTGCCGCAGTAGACGAAGTCCGGCCTTCGCGGATGGAACGCAAACGCCCTGAGCGGGACGTCGGGCAGCTGGGCGGAGAGGTCCTGCCAGCTGCCGCCGCCGTCGTGCGTCACCCACAGGTTGTCCGGCGCGAAGCCGCCGAAGGTGACGTACGCGGTGTCCGGGTCCGTCGGGTGCGGCGCGATGCACGTGCAGAACCGCTGCGGGTTCAGCCGCTGCTGCCCGGTCGCCCCGACCCGGTCCCAGGCGGGCGTCGGCGCGGTGCCGTTCGCCGTGCGGAAGAGTTTGCCGTCGTCGTGTCCCACCCAGATGACGTCCGAGTCGGTGGGTGCCACCGCGATCGCGCTGATCGGCCGGCCCGCGCTCGGCTTGATCTGCCGCCAACTGGGCCCGGATGTCGGCGTGTTGGTCTCCTTCGCGTTGTCCGTCCGCCAGAGCGACAGGCCGCCGGCGAGCATCCGGTCCGGGACGCTCGGGTCGAGCACGAACGGCGCGATGAACAGGGCCTGTTGGTTCATGGCGTCGGGGATCCGGAAGGGCACGGGTTTCCAGTCCCAGTCCTGCTTCTGGTCGTTGAAGAACTGGCCGGTGATGTAGCGGTCGCCGTTCGTGTCGTCGCTGCTGCCGCCGTCGGTGTTGCGGTGGATGCCCAGGAAGACGTACTCCCCGTAGAAGACCTTGGGATCGTTCGGGTCTGCCGCGCACCAGCCGCCGTCGCCACCGAAGATCTGCCGCCAGTCCTCGGTGCCGCGGGCCGGGTCGAAGCAGATGGTGCCGTTGTCCTGGGCACCGCCGATGATGCGCCCGGTGCCGGTGTGCCCGGCTCCGCCGTAGAACTGGGTGACCCCGTAGTTGTTGTCCAGCTCCGTCCAGCCCTTCACGAACGGCGGTTGCGGCTCCACACCCACCTTGGTCAGGTCGGCCGCCATGAAGACGCCGCCGTCGTTGCCGAAGTACACCGTCCGGTTGTGCTTGCCGTAGCCCGGGTGCGAGACGATCGCGTGGTGGTCGGCGTGCACGGACCGCGGATCGAACCAGGTGCTGATCTCGGCCAGGTGCTCGCCGCCGTCGGTGCTGCGCCAGAGGTTGATGCCCCCGACGACGACCAGGTTCTCGTCGTCCGGATCGCCGGCCCACACCGCGTTGCCGTACCAGCCCTGGTCGCCCAGGTAGTCCGCGATACGGCCGTCCGCGTCCAGGGTTCCCGTGGCCTTGTACGTCAGCCCGCCGTCCGTGGACCGCCAGATGCGGCCGCTGGTCATCTGGACCGAGGCGTAGACGACGGCGGGATCCTTGGCCGCGTAGGCGAGTTCGACCCGGCCTGACCAGGGGCCCGTGCCATGGCCGGCCTTCTGCCAGGTGCGCCCGCCGTCCTGGCTCGCCCAGGCCGCGCCCGCGTCCAGGGCGCCCGCCAGCGCCCGGTCTCCGTCGCGCGGGTCGAACAGCACGATGCCGAGCGGGTCGTCCAGGACCTTGGTCCAGGTCGACCGGGCCGGGTCGGCGCTGCGGAACAGCCCGGTCTCCGTCGCCGCGAGGACCACTTCCCCCGTGGGCGAGACCGCGATCCGGGTGACGGCCTGGAAGTCCTCCGTCTGCGTGGCCGTGATCGGCTTCCAGGAGGCACCGTCGGTGGTGCGGAAGACGCCGTTGCCGCGCAGGGCGTCCGAGTTGCTGAAGCCCTCGCCGGTGCCGGCGTAGATCGTGTCCGGGTCCGAGGGGTCCATGGTCAGGCTGGAGCAGGCCAGGTTGCCCAGGAAGTCGTCGACCGGCGCCCACTGCTTGCCGGCGTCCTCGCTGTGCCACACCCCGCCGCCGGCACTCGCGGCCCACAACTTCTCCGGCTGTTCGGGGTGGATGACGATGCCGCGGGTGCGACCACCGATGTTCCCCGGCCCGAGCCACTCCCAGTGGGTGAGCGCCATGCCCGCGGTGGGTGCCGGACCGTGGGTACGTGCGCCGGGGGCCTGACCGGTCGGTACGCCCGGAGCGCCATGCCCGCGGTGGGTGCCGGACCGTGGGTACGTGCGCCGGGGGCCTGACCGGTCGGTACGCCCGCGGTGAGCGGACCGGGCGCACCGGCCCTGCTCTCCAGCACGGCACGCAGCCGGTCGATGGCCCTGCCGCGGGCGTGCAGGGGGATGCCGCCACTGTCACCGCGTTCCTGCTTCAGGCGGTATTCACGGCGGGCGTTGGGCAGATCCGGGTAGTTGAGGCGGCGCAAGGCCCGGCGTACGGCACCTTCGGAGAGTGCTTCGAGTGTCTCGCTCGTCACGCCCCGGCTTCTGCGCAGCTGCTGTACCTGCGCGACGGTGATGTTCTTGTTCTGTGCCAGCTGTTCGTCCGAGATGGCCATGGCACCTTCTGGAAGCGGTGAGGCCACGCACGCCCAGGCCGCCTCGGAGGGCGAGGCGCGCGGGGGTATTGCGAATGGGGACGCGTCGCTCGGGACGCCCGGACGACGGACGTGTTGCTGGGGCTCCGTTCAGACACGAGCCCGGAGTTCATGTCCATGGTCTCGCCGTCCCCGGAAGGCCGCAACGGGAGCGGAGTTCTGACCTCCGGTGGGCCGGCGGGGGCAGGAGTTGTCCGGTGAGCGGGCCGGGTGTCGACTGGAAGAGGAAGGAGGAGGGGCCTGCCGGGGAGGATCACTCATGGTGGACAAGGACGGCACAGCCCACGTGGACGTCAGGAAGGTCGAGATTCCGCACCGCGGATCTTCCTGGTACCAGCGGATCAACGCACATGTGGCGCATCTCCAGGGAATGTTGAACAAGTTCGTGGGCCTGCGCGAGGCCAACGGAGGGATCTCCTACGCGGACAAGGAGATCGTGCTGCAGATACAGAGCCATCTGACGGCGGCTCAAGGCGTGCTGGAAGACCATCGCCTGCTCAGACGGATGTCGGGGGCGTCCGCCGACCGGGCGCTGGCGAACGCGCACGAGGCAGAGGTGGCCCTCCTCCGCATAGCGCCGGACGCCGAGCTCTACAACAAGGGGCTCTACACCCTGTCGCACGCCCGCTTGCACCTCGAGAAGGACGACACGCTCCTGCAGCAGATGGAAGCCGTGATGCACGAGCTCGGCGCGCACGGCGCCGAGCCCGCCCACCCCGGCCCGTTCAGGGAACTCGCCGCGATCACCCTGCACGCCGCCTACCAGTCGGAGGAGGCGCAGCGGGCCAGAGTGCGCAGCTTCACCCAGATCGTGCTCGTGGCCGCTGCTGCCCTCTGGATCCTGGCGGTCGGGCTCGGGTTGTGGGCGAGCCTGAGCCCGGACGTGGCCGCGCGCTTCTGTTCTCCGGCGAGAACGGGTCACGGCCTGGTCTGCTCGCTCGGCAGCACACCCCAGTCCGGGAGCGTCTACTTCCTCGAATTCCTCGGTGTGTGCGGAGCCGCGGTGGGCGGTGCCGCATCGTTGAGGAACGTGCGGGGGACCTCGGGTCCCTATCACGTGGCGAGCGGACTGACCTTCCTGCGGCTTCCCATCGGCGCTCTCATCGCCGCCACCGGAATAATGCTGGTGAGCGCCCAGTTCATCCCCGGCCTGACGAGCCTGGACACCTCCACCCGGATAGGCGCCTGGGCCTTCGCGTTCGGCATACTGCAGGAATCCGTCACCCGCGCCGTGGACCGGCGGGGACGCAGCCTGCTGGACGCCGTCAAAGGCCCCGGAAGCCCGACGGCGGATCCGGATTCCCCCGCCGCCAGGAAGGGACCCTCACCGCCCAGGCCGACCTGACCGTCGGTCCGCACCGAGGCGGACGACCAGCCGGCCTACGCCGTACGCAGCGTCCGCTTGGCCAGTTCGTACGCGGGTCGCATCGCCTCGTGCTCCTCGGTGTCGAGACCCCCGAGATGTACGACGACCGGGCCGTCGGGCGTGCTGACCGCGAAGGCGGTCTCCTTCTTCGTCTCGTTCAGGAGCTTGCTCGTGTAGAGGTACTCCACCTCCACGCCCGCGACGCCGCCGCCCGTCTTGATGGCGTGGTACTTCTCCTTGCTGACTCCGCCCTCGGCGGCCACGAACCGCCGCAGCACACTGCCCGCGTCGGAGTCGCCCGGCTTTCCGGTCCACACCCGAATGAAGCCGATGTTGCCGGCGGGCTTGGCGTCGATCTCGCAGGCGGCCGTGACCGGGCCCTGACGCATGATGGCGTCCAGTGCGTCGGCCAGATCGCCGCCGGAGCCGCCCGACTTCTTCGACGTCTTCTTCGCGGCGTCGATCGACTCGGCCTTCCAGTGCCGGGCGATGTCGAAGCTGACCGGCAGTTCGCAGGCCGACCCGGCCGCGCCGATGGTGCCACCGCTCGACGCCGCGTCCTTCGCCGCCGCGCCCGCCGCGCTCGGCGAGGCGCTCGTGGCCGCCTTTCGGCCGCTGTCGTCTCCCTGCCCGCAGCCTGCCAGCACGGCGGCCAGCGCCACCGCCAGCACCGCTCGCCCGCCCATGGACCCCACCCTGACCTGCACCTTCATCTCCCCTTCTGTTCAGGGCGGTCACTGTAACCGAAGGCACCGACAGTGTCGTACGGAATATCAGTCAGCGTCGCGGCGGCAGCGCAGGAAGAGGTGCGGCTCGGGTACGGCGTCGGGGTGGGCAGGGGTGAACAGGGCATGGTCCTCGCCCAGCACCGTCAGGCCCGCCATGGCCACCAACGCGGTGAAATCCTCGGCGGCGAAGCTCGTCACGCGCACCGGCTGCCCCATGAAGACCGCCTCGACGTCCTCGATGTCCAGCGGGACGGTGGCCAGCGTCACCAGCCCGCCGGGCCGTACCGCGCGCGCCAGCCTGGCGAGGACCGCGGCCTGCTCGGCGCGGGACATCTGGAGCAGCGCGAAGTAGCAGCAGGCCGCGTCGAACGAGCCGTCGGCGAGCGGGAGTTCACGGATGTCGGCGCGCTGGAAGACAGCCCCTGGGACCTGGCGGGAGGCCAGGTCGACCATCACCGGGGAGACGTCGACTCCGAGCACCTCGTGGCCCGCCTCGGTCAGGGTCTGCGCGGTCGGCCGGCCCGTCCCGCTGCCCACGTCCAGCACCCGGCTGCCCGGTTCCAGCCCGTCCAGCAGCCACCGCAGCGAGGCCCGGTGCGGTTCGGACGCGGCGAACGCCTTCTCGTAGGCGAGCCCCAGCGCGTCGAACACCACGGCGGCGGGCAACCGGTCGTCGTTCGCGGAGTTCTCGGTGTGCTCGGCCAAGACAGTTCCTCCCGTCGTCCTGTGCCGGGCATCGTTGCACCCCCGGCCGCAGCCCACAACGCTCCCGGATTCCGTGCCGTTTGCGAGGGGCGGCGCGCTCAGGGCAGGGTGCCGGATGTGTCCACACTGCTGATCGTCCATCACACCCCTTCCCCCAACTGCCAGACCCTGTTCGAGGCCGTCGTCTCCGGCGCGACGACACCGGAGATCGAGGGCGTCCGTGTCGTGCGGCGGGCGGCCCTGTCCGCGACCGTGTCCGACGTCCTCGAAGCCGACGGCTATCTGCTCGGCACACCGGCGAACCTCGGCTACATGTCCGGCGCCCTGAAGCATTTCTTCGACCAGGTGTACTACCCCTGCCTGGACGAGACCCGGGGCCGCCCCTTCGGCTACTACGTGCACGGCGGCAACGACGTGACGGGTGCCGTCCGTGCCATCGAGGCCGTCACCACCGGGCTGGGCTGGCGTCGTACGGCGGAGCCGGTGACCGTCACGGGCACCCCGGACAAGGCCGATGTGCAGGCCTGCTGGGAGCTGGGGGCCACGGTCGCGGCCGGGCTGATGGACGGCTCCTGAGGGGTACTGGGCCGCCCCGGTCCCGGCGCCGCACGTCAAACAGGCATTCGGGTCAGCTCCGGAATGCGCGGGACCAAGCCGCCGGTGATGATCGGCGGGGGACCGGTCCGGTCCCGGAGAGGAGCACCCCGCGATGCCGTCCGCATGGGCCGGGGCCCTGGTGCCCGTCTTCAGCCACGTGACCGTCAGCGGCGCCGCCCATCTGGATCAGGCGCCCGGCCCCGGCCGCATTTTCGCCGCCGACCACACCTCGTTCTTCGACCCGGTGCTGCTCGTCGGCACCCTGCAGCGGCTCGGCCACCGGCCCGCCGTGCTCGCCACCGCGGGACTGTGGCGGGTGCCCCTGCTGTCCTGGGCCCTCATCCGGGAGGGCCACGTGCCGGTGCACCGGGGCAGCCGTCGCGCCCCCGACGTCCTGCGGCAGGCCGCCGACGCGCTGTCCGCCGGGCGCAGCGTCCTCATCTACCCGGAAGGCGGCCTGCCCGGCTACCGCACGTCCCACGCCCGCCCGCCCGGCCGCCTCAGGTCGGGCGTCGTCCGGCTCGCGGTCTCCACCGGAGCCCCGGTGTTCCCGATCGGACACGCAGGCGCCCGCCGCGTCTCCTCCGGAGGCCGCGCCAAGCGGCTGGCCGGCTGGGCCACCGCACCCCTGCGCCGCCCCCGCGTCCATGTGCACATCGGCGCCGCCCTCCGGCTCGACACCTGCGAACGGCCCCTGGACGACCTGGAAGCCGCGCTCGCCGACGCATGGTCGAGCGCGGTCCTGGCCCTCGAAGGAACGCCGGGCTGACGACTGGTACTCGACCGGTACCCGACCGGTACCCGACCGGTACCCGACCGGTGCTGACGGTGCGTCAGGAAGGTTCGGGCATCAGGGTGGCCGCGTCAGCTCGGGACGGGCCGAACGCGCTGTCGCGGACGATCACCGCGACGCGTTCCCACACGGCGCGCCCCCGTGGCCGTCACCGGGCTCGGACTGGTCACCCCGGCCGGCGTCGGCCGCGACGCGGCCTGGGCGGGCGTGCGCGCCGGGAACTCCACGGCGCTGGCCTGTCCGGGCCTCGACGGGCTGCCCGTGGCCACATCCTCCACCACGCCGACCCCACCAGCACCCGGCACGGAGTCCTGACCGGCGCGAGACGACGCCCTGAGCCCCGTCAGGCCCAGCGCATGCCGAGGGCGGACAGCTCGCGGACGCGCTCCGGGGTCAGGGCGGCGGCCCGGCTGCGCTGGTTGCTGATCCATCTGCCGAGCCGGACCGGCCGCTCCTCGTCGTCGGTGCGGACGCTCTCCACGTGCCCGCGCGGCACGACCAAGTGGCCTTCCCGGGAACGGAATTGCTGTGCGGCGGCCAGGTTCAGCGCCCACTTGTCGGCGTGCGAGACCCGCGGCTTCGGACGTTCCTCGTCTCCCGCCGGCCCGAAGCCCAGAACGTGCTCGCACAGCCACCGCCGGCCCACGTTCAGCCCGTCCCAGCCGAGCCGCTGCGCCCGCACCCACCGTCCCAGGTCCTCGCCCTGCCGTACGGCCTCGCCGGGAGCGGTCGGCAGCCGGCCGCCCTCGGCCAGGTGCAGCCGGGTGAGATGGAAGCAGCGCTGCCACTCCACCGGCCAGGCCGGGCACCAGGACGGGTCGATCTCGTCGAGCTGTTCCCGTCGCTCGTCCGGGAGTTCGCCGCTGCGGGCCCGCTGGTTCTTCAGCCAGATGCCGACCCGGAACCCCTGATGCGTGGCGTCGTGCGGGGCGAGCAGATGGCCGTGCTCGGCCGCCCAGGCGCGGGCGGCGGCCAGCCCCTCCTCCCAGGCGACGTCGGAGTGCGACCAGATCATGCCGAGCTGGTCCAGTTGCCGTACCCGGTCCTGGTCGAGCGTGCCGCGCGCGCGGAAACGGCGGGCGTCGGCGATCCACTGACCGAGCGGGAAGCCCGCGAGCGCACCCGGCCAGCCCGTCTCCTCGGCCTCCGCGCCTTCCTTGGTTTCATCGGCCTCGGGCACCCTGAACGTGAACGGCACCCGCAGATCCCCGTGCACCCGGACATGGCAGGCCGCCGCCTCGACCCCGCGCCGCCAGTGGGCGCGCTCGGGGTTCACGACACGCAGCTCGATGAACGCGGCCAGCTGCGCCGGATCGCGGGGCGTGGAGAACTTCAGCAGCGCCCGCGCGGGGCCACTGACGCCGGGCGGCCCTTCCTCCCCCTCTCCACCCAGCTCGCGGCCCTTGGGGGAGCGGCTCGGTGCCTGCGGCTCGGCCAGCCGTTCCACGATCCGGGTGTCGTGCGCGCGCAGCGCCTCCAACAGCCGGGCCAGGCCCGCGTACGCCCGGCTGGAGAGCATCGAGTCCGGGGTCTCGCCCGGCCCCAGCAGCACCGGTACGACCAGGGAGGCCGTCTTGCCCTCGCCGGGCCGCAGCCGCAGCGCCCGGCCCACCGCCTGCACCAGGTCGGGCATGGAGCCGCGGACGTCGGCGAAGTACACCGCGTCGCAGTGCCGGGTGTCGACGCCCTCGCCGAGCACCCGCACCGAACTGAGGAACGCGCGCCGCCGGGTGCGGGCGAACTCGTCCAGGACACGGCGCCGGTGCGGCGCCGGATGATCGCCGCACAGCCACTCGGCCCACACCCGCCCCGGATACCGCCGGGGGCTCTCGGCGTGCAGCCGCTCGGCCACCTCGGGCAGCCCCGCCGCGAAGGCCTCCGCCTCCCGCACCAGGTGGTGGAAGACCAGGGTGCGCCGCAGGCCCTCGGTGCCCGCCGCCTTGACCAGCGCGGTCTGCAGGGCGGCCAGCCGGGCCCCGCGCACCTCGTCCGTACGGCCCTCCATGCCGAGCAGCTGGGCGGCCTGCAGCCGGGTGTCGGTGACGTCGACGCACACCACCTGGTACGGCGCGCAGATCCCGCGGTCGATGGCCTCCGACAGCGTCAGCGTGTAGCACCGGGCACCGAAGGGCCCGTCCGGGGCGTCGTCCATGGAGGCGACCAGCTCACCCGGCGCACCCTCCTCCTGGTCGCCCTCCGGCTGCCACAGCCGCGGTGTGGCCGTCATGTACAGCCGGCGCAGGGCGGGGATCCGGGTGTTGTCGTGGACGACCGCCCACGGCTTGCCGATCCGGCCGGACGTGCGGTGGGCCTCGTCCACGACGATCAGGTCCCAGCCCGGCAGGCCGGCCGCGTGCGCGCGCTCCAGGGTGCCGAGGCCCAGCGAGGCGTACGTCGCGAAGACGGTGATCTTGTCGAACGGGCTTGCCCAGGCGACCAGTTCGCCGACGCCCGTGGTGTTCGGGAACGCGGCCTGGTCGCCGCGCAGGGAGGAGACGCCGATCATCGGGCCGGTACGGCCGCCCGCCCGCCAGGCCTCCTCGGTCTGCGCGAGCAGATCCAGCGAAGGCACCAGCACGAGCACCCGGCCCGCCTGGAGCTCCTCCGCGCCGCGCACCGCGACCAGGGTCTTGCCGGAGCCGGTCGCCATGACCACCTGGGTACGCAGCCCCTGCGGCGGCACGGTCCCGCCGGCCGGCAGCCCGAGCGCTCGGACCACCCGGTCCACGGCTTCTCGCTGGTGGGGACGGAGTCTCACACAGGCGACGATAGCCGCCCCGGCACGACGCCCGCGCCGAAGCCCGCGGGGCTCGTGCCGAGGCGGCTCGCCGTGGGCCTCAGCTCATGAGTCGCTGCGGGCCGGGCTTCGGGTGAGTGCGGGTCCAGGACGGGTCGGCGGGCAGGTCGGGGTTCGGTACTGCTAGGTGCATGAATTCGGATCCTTCGTACGAGGTGCGTGCGAGTGGGGGGTGGTCCGGATGCGGGGTCCGGCCGGATTTGGGGCGGTCGGGCCCAGGGAGTCGACCGATGCGTTCGCCTCCGGGTGGTCCGCAGCCGCCGGCCGCACGCGCAGCAGACGACGCCCCTCCTCCGGCGAGGCCGTGATGCGGCCCGGCTTTCCCCAACCCGGCTGCTTCGCCTGCTCCATGGTCGGCCGGAGCAGCGCGTCCACTGTGGCACCCGGCGACAACACCTCGCAACGGGCCGCTTGAAATGTGCAACAAGCGACGCACTTGCTGCTTCTGCCGAGCAGAGATCGAACGAACGGGTGTGGAAAGACGATCAGGTGAGGCACGGCCGTGCGCCCGGTCGGTAGCGTGAGGCCATGTACGCCACGCGAGTCACCCGGCGGGTCAAGGCGCCCACCGAGGCCGTCTACCGGGCCCTGCTCGACCCGGACTCCGTCGCGGCCTGGCGGGCTCCGGACAACATGACCGCCCACGTCCACGCCTTCGACGCCCGCGAGGGCGGTGCCTTCCGCGTCTCCCTCACCTACGACGACGGCAGCGGCGCCGGCAAGTCCGGCGGGCACACCGACACCTACCACGGCCACTTCGCCCGGCTCGTCCCCGGCGCCCTCGTCGTCGAGGTGTTCGAGTTCGAGACCGGCGACGACGCCCTGCGCGGCACGATGACCTTGACGACGACACTGACCGCGACGCAGGACGGGACGGACGTCGAGATGCTCCACGAGGGCATCCCGGACGCCATCCCCCGTGCCGACAACGAACTCGGCACGCGCATGGCCCTGGACAACCTCGCCCGGCTCGTCGAGGGAGGCAACCGCCCACGGCCTGAGGGAAGTTGACCGAAAGAATATGAAGCGGCGGAACCGGCGGACGGAAATTACGCTCTTAGGGGTCGTCGACGGCCGGAGTAAAATCGGCTGCGAAGAAACCGGGGGAATCACGCACATGTCCGTCCGCAAGTGCAGCACCCTGCTCGCCGCCGCCGTGTGGGCCAGCGAGGACACCACCGGTGCCGGTGAAGTGGAAGGTCGCCTACACCGGCTCCGGTGCCGGCCACGCCACCAGCAGGGTCACGCTCGCCTGGGATGACGGGGCCGGCGCGGAGGTCAGCCCGATCGACGTCCTGTCCGACCTGAAGACCCTGGAGATTACCGAGAAGCCGGTGCGCTGACCGGCCGGCGACACGGCGCGCAGCCCCGCCCCGCCCCACTCGGGGCGGGGCTCGCGGTTGCCCGAGGGGCTTTCCGGGCGGTCGTCCGCAGGGTCGTCCGGTCCGCTCAGTCCGATGCGCGCGGGTAGTACGGCCGCGGCAGCGGCATGCCCCGGTCGGCCATGATCTGCCGCACGTGGTTGGGGTAGTTGGTGATGATGCCGTCGACGCCCAGGTCCATCAGTGCCTCCACGGTGGCCGGGTCGTCGCACGTCCATGGGACCACCTTGAGCCCGCGCTCGTGCGCCTCCGCGATCATCGTCGCGTCGGGATAGAAGCGGAAGCCCGGGTCGCCGATCTTTCCGGACTGCGGGAAGCCGTAGTTGGGGGAGAGGGTGGTGAGCCCGGGAATCGTGGCGGCGGCCTTCACGAAGTCACCGCCGTAGTCGTCGGCGTCGATCCCGCCGAGCCAGGGGGACGCACCGGGCTTGCCGACCTGAAGGAAGTCGTAGTTGGTGAGCGCCACCAGCGGCCACCTGGGCGCCAGTTGGTGCATCAGCTTCAGCGCACCCCAGTCGAAGGACTGGATGATGACCTGCCGCTCGATGCCCGAGCGGTGGATCTCCTCGTACACCCGGCGCACGAACACCTCGCGAGGCGCGGTCTGTTCGGGCGCGCCCGCCTCGACCTTGGTCTCGATGTTCAGCTTGACCTGCCAGGCGTGGTAGCTCTTGACCAGGTTCAGGACGTCCTTCAGCTCCACCATGCGGAAGCCCTTGACGACCTCCTGTTCCGGGAAGCCGGGCAGTTGCTGGTAGCCGCAGTCCAGCGTCTTGATCTGAGCCAGCGTCAAATCCTTGATGTACTTCCCGACATAGGGGTACATCGGGTCGCCGGGCGTCACCGGTCCGGTGTCCCGGCACTTGACGCCGCTGACCTGCCGGTCGTGGTTGACGACGACCTTCAGGTCCTTGGTGACATGGGTGTCCAGCTCCAGGGTGGACACCCCGAGCCGCATCGCCTTGCCGAAGCCCTCCAGCGACTCCTCGGTCGTCATGCCGATGCCGCCGCGGT
This sequence comes from Streptomyces sp. NPDC002671, assembly GCF_053592475.1. Taxonomy (NCBI): domain Bacteria; kingdom Bacillati; phylum Actinomycetota; class Actinomycetes; order Kitasatosporales; family Streptomycetaceae; genus Streptomyces; species Streptomyces sp. NPDC002671. The sequence continues at coordinate 85,027 of NZ_JBSFVU010000020.1, read as the reverse complement.
GCGCCTGGAGGTCGAAACGGGCCGGTGTGCCGCCGGGGCCGGCGTGCGCGACGGCTGGGAACGCGAGCGCCGGCACCAGGGCGAGACCGGCGAGCAGGTGTCGTAAGGACGGTCGTACGGGCATGGGAACCTCACTCGGCTGGGAGCAGGCAGAAGCGGGCGCAGAGTCTCGCAACGGCCTCACCGGGTGGGCCACCTCCGGCTGAACTTTGGCGCAAAGGATGTTGAACGCAGGGGCGGACGGGTCCGGAACCGTCACCCCGCCCGGAACCGTCCCCCGTCCGGAACCGGCACCGGCCTGGCGCCGTCACCCCGCCCGGTGCCGGAACACCTCGGTCCCGACCGCCAGGCCGTGGTGGCGGCGCCGGTCGGCGGGCGTGCGGTGAAGTGCGATCAGGGCGGCGTCGTCGTTCAGCCGGCCGCCGACATGGGCGAGCAGATCGCGCCGCAGATGGTGCACCAGCGCTTCCGGACTGTCGTCGGTCCACCGCGCGACCCGCTCCGCCAGCGGATAGAACCGGCCGCGGCTGTCCCGGGCCTCCACCACCCCGTCCGTGTACAGCAACAGCGTGTCACCGGGCTCGAAGGAGAACACGTCCAGCGTGTGCTCGGTGCCGCCCTGCACCCCGAGGGGCGGTGACGGGTGCAGGCTCGGGACCGTGACGACATGCCCGGGGCTGAGCAGCAGGGGCGGGGGATGGCCGCAGCTGGTCATCTGAGTCACCGGGTCCTCGTCCGGAATGTCCACCAGCAGGGCGGTGGCGAACCGCTCGCCCGCCTCCTCCGGCGGCTCCAGGTCAGCCGAGTAGCGGGCGACGCTCTGGTCCAGCATGGCCGCCAGCTCCTGGAGCGGGATGTGCCGGTGCGCGCTCTCCCGGAACGCGCCCAGCACCAAAGCCGCCTCACCGATGGCCGACAGGCCCTTGCCGCGCACATCGCCGATCAGCATGCGCACCACGCCGTCGGACCGGTTCGCCGCGTACAGGTCACCGCCGATCTGCGCCTCGTCCTCCGCCGCCAGGTACAGCGAGGCGATGCGCAGCGGGCCGATCTCCTCGGGCAGCGGCCACATCAGGACGTGCTGCGCGGCCTCGGCGACCGTGCGGACCTGCGCGAGCTGGGCCTGCCGCCGTTGCCGCAGGACGCTGTAGACCACCGTCATCGCCGAGAGCACCGCGAGGGTGATGATCTGCACGATGTGGTTCGTGGTGCCCAGCCCGCCGTGGACGGTGGCGATCAGGATCTGCGCGGCCACCGCCAGCGCCCCGACGAACGCGGTGGTCCGGGGACCGGCGAACGACGGGGTCAGCGCCGGCGCGATGACCAGGGTCGGGCCGAGGTGAACATCGGCGGGGGCGCGGGTGTCCACCACCGTGATCACGACGATGAGCACGATCGGGAGCAGCAGCAGCGCGCCCGAGGACTGCCATCGTCGCCACCGCTGCCGCAGCGCCGCCACCGCCTGCCGGGGCCTCATGCCTACCAGAGTGCTCCCGGCCCGGTGGCCCGGCCACCGGGCGCAGGTCAGCAGGTAGGTCAGCGGTTCACGGACCGCATTCCCGCCTCGTCGTAGCGCTCACCCGCCGCCTCGGGCAGTTCGGCGTCGATGCGGGCGAGGTCGTCCTTGGTCAGCTCGATGTCGACCGCGGCGGCGTTCTGCTCCAGGTAGGTGCGGCGCTTGGTGCCGGGGATCGGCACCAGGTCCTCGCCCTGGGCCAGCACCCAGGCGATCGCCAGCTGGGCCGGGGTCACGCCCTTCTCGGCGGCGATCTCCTTCACCTTCGCCGCGAGCCGCTTGTTCGCCTCGATGTTGGCGTCCGTGAAGCGCGGGGTGCTGCGGCGGTAGTCGTTCTCGTCCAGCTCGTCGGCCGAGGTGAAGCGGCCCGCGAGGAAGCCGCGGCCCAGCGGCGAGTACGGCACGAACCCGATGCCCAGCTCCCGGCAGGCCGGCAGCACCTCGGCCTCCACGTCCCGCGACCACAGCGAGTACTCGCTCTGCACGGCGGTGATCGGGTGGACGGCGTGGGCGCGCCGGATGGTGTCCGCGCTCGCCTCGCTCAGCCCGATGTGCCGCACCTTGCCCTCGGCGACCAGCTCCGCCAGCGCGCCGACCGTCTCCTCGATGGGCACGTTCGGGTCGACCCGGTGCTGGTAGTACAGGTCGATGTAGTCGGTGCCCAGCCGTTCCAGCGAGCCGTGGATCGAGCTGCGGACGTGCTCGGCGGAACCGTCCTGCGGGCCGATCGTGCTCATGTCGCCGGGCACGGCGTTGTCCATGCGGTAGTTGAACTTCGTCGCGATCACGTACTCGTCGCGGTGCCCCCGGACCGCCTCGCCGACCAGCGACTCGTTGGTCAGCGGGCCGTAGAGCTGCGCGGTGTCGAGGAAGTTGACACCGATTTCAAGGGCGCGCCGGATGGTCGCGATGCCCTCGTCCTGGTCGGTGGAGCCGTAGAAGGCGGACATTCCCATGCAGCCGAGGCCGATGGCCGATACCCGGAGTTCCCGCAGACTGCGCTGTCGCATCTGGTGTCCCAGCCTTTCCCTGCACATTCGTTCGTCATTGGTCCCGTACGGCACGGGGGTCCCTCATCCATCAAGCGACGGATTCCGTCACCGGGCATCCCGGAGGGAGACCGGGTGACGCGACCCGTGTGAGCCGCCGGACGTCCGCGACGCTACGACTTGGAGCGCGCTCGAAGTCAAGGCGGGAAGGCAACGCCGGATGGACACGCCCTCCCGCACCCGGCGGCACCGGGAGCGGATCTTGACGCCTGCCTGCCCGCTCGCTGAACTGAGACGGATCGGGTCGCGCGAGCCTGCGGGGCCCATGGAGGGGGAACACTACTCGTGTGCGTGGGTCAGGTCGTCGGGGATCGGGCTCATGACCGAATTCAACCATGTGTTCGATTTTCTTGGCGCATTGTGGCTCCCCGTAGGCTCGCCCCCGTGATTGAGACCTTTGTGTTCGACGTCGGCGAGACACTCGCCCGGGACGATCGTTACTGGGCGTCGTGGGCGGACTGGCTCAACGTCCCGAGGCACACGCTGTCCGCCCTGGTCGGAGCTGTGGTCGCCGCCGGGCAGGACAACGCCGAAGCGGTCCGGCTGCTGCGCCCGGGAATCGACCTCGATGCGGAGTACCGGGCCCGCGAGGCGGCAGGCCGAGGTGAGCACCTCGACGAGGGCGACCTCTACGACGACGTGCGGCCAGCTCTCTCCTCTCTCCGCCAGGCGGGCGCCCGGGTCATCGTCGCCGGCAATCAGACCGCCCGCGCCGGCCAACTGCTGCGCGACCTGGACCTGCCTGCCGATCTGATCGCCACATCAGCAGAGTGGGGCGTGGCCAAGCCTCAGCCAGCGTTCTTCCAGCGGGTCATCGAGGTGGCTCAGGCGCCGGCCGACCGCATCGTGTACGTCGGCGACCACCCCGCCAACGACGTCCACCCGGCCAGGGCGGCCGGACTGAGGACGGCCCATGTGCGGCGCGGTCCGTGGGGGCATCTGTGGGCGGATGCGCCGGAGACGATCGCTGCGGCGGACTGGCGCATCGGTGGCCTCATGGACCTGGTGCATATCGTCGGGTGACAACAAGAAGGCGGCCCCGCCAAGTTGGCAGGGCCGTCTCGGGTACGCGCGGCGTGCGACGCGGGTACCGTTCGGAGTGAATGCCCGAACGGAGTCAGTATGTCCGCAATCACCGACGGGGGAGTAGGCCGGCGGATCGCCTACTACCGGAGCGTCGTTCGTCCGAAGATGACTCAGCAGGAACTGGCCAATGCCGCTTGCGTCGCCCTCGGCACGATCCGCAAGATCGAGCGTGGCGAGAGGGGCGTCACTGACGACACCTTGCAAGCCATCGCCGACGCTCTCGGAGTTGATCCGGCGCGCCTACGGCACGACCGCGGGCCCGCCCACTCACAGGCGCGGGATGCCCTTCCGGCACTCTCGGCCGCGATCGCCGCCTACGACTGCCCCGAAGACGGGCCGGTGCGGCCGGTCGCCAAGCTGCGCGAAGCGGTCGACACGGCAGTGCAGTGGAGGCTCGGCGCGCAGTACACGCGGATCGTCCGTGATCTGCCGGACCTGCTGACCGAGCTGACACGGGCCTACCACATGGCAGCTGGCGCGGGGCGAGCTGAGCTGGCGCAGCTGCTGGTGAGCGCCTACCGCTGTGCAGACGCGGCCGCCTACAAGCTTGGCGCGCACGACCTCTCGGCCCGCCTGGTCGAACTGATGCGATGGGCGGCGGCGGCAGCTGAGGACCCCCTGCTGACTGCATCGGTGGCGTACGTGCGCACCGAGACGTTCTTCGCGGCACGCGCTCACGCTGCAGGCCTGCGCACCCTCGGTCAGGCTATCGACGCGGCACCCGCACCGTCGACGGCAGCGCAACAGGCCGCGCGCGGGGCGCTGCACATGAGGGCCGCCGTCATCGCCGGCCGGGCCAAGGACGCGGACGCCGCGGCCGCGCACCTAGCGGTGGTTTGTTAGACCGGGGAGTAGAGATCAAGTGGGTGGCCTGCGCCGACGGCGTTGATCAGGGCTTGGAGTTCGGGTGGCGGTGGTGCGTTGCTCCAGGCTCGCCACAAGCGTTGGAGGGTGGCCCAGGGGTTGAGCCAGGCCCGGACGGCGCGGATGGCCTTGGGCCAGCTGGCCGGGTGGGGCTGGTGGGTTCCATTTGGGCCCCCTCTCAGCCGGTCCCGCCGGCGTGGCAGGTGGGACCGCTGGGGCGACGGCGGGCTCCGGGGGTGGGGGCTGGGTGAACCAGGTGTCCCAGCAGAAGGAGAACGCGCAGGTGACCAGGGTCTGGTGGCGGCGGATGGCGGTGTCGGAGCGGACCTGGAAGTCGGCCCAGCCGAGTTCGTCCTTGACCTGCTTGTAGCTCTGTTCGATCCAGTGTCGGATGCCGTAGATCCGCACGATTTCGTGCAGGTCGGCGGCCGGTTCTGGGCTGTCGGCCTCGCGGGGACTGCCCGGGCGGGGCAGGTCGGTGGCCAGGTACCAGGTGGCCTGCGTGGGCAGTGTGTCCGGGTCTGTGGTCGCCACGACCAGGCGGACGTTTCCGTCGGGTCCCCACCAGCCGAGGTGGGCGTCGGCGGCCCACCATGTCTCGGTGTGCCCGTCGCGGAAGGTCCGCTCGACGGCGGTCCAGTCGCCGGGATGCTCGGGGTCTGTCCAGGTCAGGGCGCGGGCGGCGTCGGCGGGGGTGTAGGCGTCCTTGCCGTAGGCCCAGGTGCCGTGGCTCGGTTTGAGGGCCATGACGAACGGTAACCCGGCTGCGTCGAGTTGCCTGCGGAAGCCGTCTTGGTCGCCGTATGCGCAGTCGGCGGCCACGGCTCGGAAGGTCACTCCGGCGGCCTTGGCCGTGCGGGCCAGTTCGGCGGCGATCTGCAGTTTCGTGCGGAAGTCGGGGTCGCTCTTGCCCTTGGGGAAGTGGTGGGCGGGGCTGTAGGGCACGGCGTGCAGCGGGTAGTAGAGGTTCTCGTCGGCCCAGCAGGTGGTCACGGTGACGATGCCGTTGTCGGTCTTGCCCAGTCGGCCCAGCCACTGCCGGCCGATGTGGGCGGTCGCCTTGCCGTCCTTGCGGTCACCCGAGTCGTCGATCACCAGCACCCCGCCCGCGTGGGGCGCGGTTGCGGGGTCGGCCAGCAGCAGTTCCACCCTGCGGGCGTTGACCTGCTCGTGGTCCCAGGTCGACTCGGACAGGAAGAACTGCAGCCTCTGCACCGAGGGGTGCTGGGCGCCGACGACGGGTTCGGAGCCGGCCAGGCATGTCAGCGTCTTGTTGCGGTCCCGCGGCAGCAGCAGCCCCGTGAGGTACTCGCGGAACCCCCGGCGCTGTGCCAGGGTGGAGAGGAGGTCATCAAAGCGTGCGGCGTAGGCTTCCAGCGGGCCAGGAGCGGGCGGACACGGCAGACGACGGGTCATCACAAGCCCCCAGGCGGCGAGGCGACGTTCCTCTGCTACCGGCCTACTGCGGCCCTGACCCGCCGTCAACAAACCACCGCTAGGCGACGCCGAGCGCCTGGCCAAGCAGGTGCAGGAGGACGTGTACTACGGCACCGCTTTCGGGCCCGACTCTGTGCGGATCCATCAGGTGTCGGTCGCGGTGAGCCTGGGCGGTGACCATGTGAGTACCGCCCTGGACATCACACACGAATGGAAGCCTCCGACCACCCTTGTCGCAGAGCGCCGCTCCGGCTTCTACATCGAACTGGCGCGCGCTCAGCTCTGGGCGGGCATGCCCGACGGCGCCTTCGAGTCGCTGAAAGTCGCCCGCAAGATCGCACCTCAGCACACCCGTGACCATCCCTGGGTCCGGGAAGACGCTTCGACGCTGAGGCGCCTGCGTCGCGCCGACTCGGAGACGCTGACGTCCTTCGCGGAGTGGTGCGCCGCCACCTGAGAACCATCCGTCGCCAAGTACCCCTTGCCGGGGTACTTGTGATGCTCCCTCACCCTCAGCATGAGTGCCACGCGCAGGCACCACAGATGGGCACGGGAAATGCAGGGAACACGCTTGCTCACGCCGACGGTCGTTGACCGCCGTGTGAGCATCGTCCGCCTTCACGGCGAGGCGTGCTTCGACTGCGGCGCCGTGAACAGGCCCATGCGCGCGGCGGGCGAAGTCGTCGTCTCTGGCACTACCCGAGTCTGGCAGGTCCGCTCTTGCGGCTGCCGGTCCCGGGTGGCGCCGAGTCGACAGCGCCCGGCAGGTGCCACGCAAGGCCCGGCGACCGCGCGAACGGTCCCGGGAGTGGCCAACGCTCATACCAGCGAGGGAGCGTCGACATGACGAACGGTACCGCCCTGCCCGGGGCCAGCGCACGGGGCAGCGGCATGACGATGCGGGTCTACTCCGTGGACCGCTACGGCAGGATCAGCCAGGACCGGGGCACGGTCACCGTGACGTACGGGAACCAGTTGTCGCCGGAGCCGGTGATGAGCACCGCCTTCCCGCCCTGTGAGTGCTCCCGGTGCCTGTCCGGACGGGCGGTGCGCCGGTGAACGCCACAGTGAAGCAGGGCAACGACACCGGCCTGGTGGACATCGCAACGATGCGCGAGATCGTGGCTTTGCTGCTGGGGCCGGACGACGGGCCCGAAGCGCTTCCCCCGGCCCCCCGAGAGCTGGACACGCTCACCTCGATACTGCGAGGCCACCTGGAGCTGCTGATCCCGGAGGTGGAGGCGAAAGCCGGGCGACTGCCCAAGGACAGCGTCCCCCGGTACTGCGCGATCGCCTGCGTCGGTGAGGCACGTGGCAAGCTCAGCGCTCGGGCCGGCGCGGACCCGCACGGTGCAGCGGCGTACGCACGGAAGCTGGCCCGCACGCTCAGAGCACTGTGCGACCACTTCGAGGCGCTCACCGGGCAGGGCGTATGCGTGGCCTGCGACCGGTCGATGCGCGCCACCGACGAAACGGTCACTTACGACCGGGTCAGCAACTCCGGCGGCGCCCTGACGAGTCGCATTCACGCCGCGTGCGCCGAGCGTCCGCGCCCCGCTTTCTGAGCGGCATCACCCAGCCCCGGGTCCAGGGGCCCCATGGCGACCGCAGGGTCAGGGTCGCACTAAGCCCCCGCCTCTCCGGTGTCCCGGAAGACCTGGAGCGGCGGGTCACGCCCGTCCCGTCGGCGTCCCGCAAGTCGCTGGCGGGACGGGTTCATCCACGAAGGCTCTAGGAGGAATCAACGATGTCCGTTTCCAAGTCCGAAGTCGCCGTCACCTCGGTGTCGGCGGAGGAGCCCGAGGAGATCACCGGCCCTGTGGTGGTCGCCGTCGACGTTGAGGACGACGACCCGTACACGGCCTGATCCCGTGGCGCCTCTCCCATCTCGTTGGTCCCGTTGGGGTCCGGGGAGGGGCGCCTCCTCGCGTTCGACCGTATGGAGGTCGCAGTGATTCACGTGTTCGTCGGGCCGACGCTGTCACGATCCGAGCCGCAGCTTGCCGCACCCGGCGTGCGGGCGTGGCCGCCGGGGCGGCACGGGGACCTGTTCGATCCCGCGATCCGCGTCGGCGACACTGCGGTGATCATCGACGGGGTGTATCACCAGGCTCCGGCGCTCCGCCATAAGGAGATCCTGGCCACGATGGGCCGGGGCGTCCGGGTGATCGGGGCGGCGAGCATCGGCGCGCTGCGGGCGGCCGAATTGGCGCCCTACGGAATGTTCGGGGTCGGCAGCATCTACACCGCCTACACCCAGGGAGACATCTACGGCGACGACGAGGTCGCGGTCGGGCAGGCCCCGGATGGGGAGTGGGACGCGCTGACCTGGCCGGTGGTCAACCTCCGGCATGTCCTGGACCTAGCCCGGTCAGCTGAGGTACTCGCCGGCGAGCGGGCCGCCAGCCTGCTGATGGCGCTGCGCGCGGTCTACTACCCGCAGCGTACGTGGGCCGCGGTGCGGACCGTGTGCCGCCGCCAGGGCGAGGCGGAGTTCGCCGACTGGATGGCCGACCAGACCAAGCGCGACCAGCACTTCGGCGACCTTAAGCGCGTCGATGCCCTCGCCGCAGTCAGCACGGCACTCCAAGGCCTCCCGCCGGCTGAGACTGCCCCGCCATCCCCGCACACGTGGGAAACGCCCTACTTCCGCCGCTGGTCCAACACCTTCGCCCGCGCCCGCGTTGACGGGCTGGACCTGTCCACCGAAGACCGGCTCATCTACCAGCAGGTGTTCGACCCCGTATTCCGGGCGAGGTGGGCGTCCTACCTGGAACACCTCTCCTGGCGCCCCGCTGGCGGAACCCCCGGGCTGCCGCTGAGGACCCGGTTGGCGCAGGTCACCAGCGGTACCCTGCCCGCTCACCGGGTGTTCCACCCAACCGTGGACCTGCGCGACGAGGCAGCGGTGGTGCTGCTGCTGGCCGACGAAACCTTCGAGGACCGTGCGGCGGTCGCCCGCTACGCCGACGCCCTGGCCGAGGTTCGCCGCAGCCGGCCTGGATTCTCGATCGCGGCAGTGCGGGACGACCTCGCTCGCCAGATGCTGCTGCGGGTGTGGCGGTGCCCTGAGCACCTGCTCGACGAGGAAGCCTCTGCCCGCGGGCTGGTCTGCGGGGCGCGGGCGGTCGAGGCGGCGAAGCGGCTGGTGCCCGGGTATCTGGCCGAGTCGTCTGAGCAAAGGGAGGCGGCCAGTGCTGCCCGCTGACGACCTGGTGATACTGCCGGGCACGATGCGAGCCCGGCCTGCGGAGGAGACGTGGCAGACCCTCGCGGGGCTGTTGCCGTCGTACGGGATCACCCGCGTGGCCCGGCTGACGGATCTGGACTGCATCGGGTTGCCGGTCTGGACGGCGATCCGGCCCGCGTCCATGACCCTGAGCACGTCCCAGGGCAAGGGCGCCACCGACCTGCTGGCCAAGCTGTCGGCCGTGATGGAGGCGATCGAGCTGTGGCACGCCGAGCAGCCGCTGCCGATCGCGGCACGTGGCTCAGCCGTGGAGGTCGCCCCCGGCTATCCGGTCTCCGCGCTGCCGCTCACCGTCTCGTACCCCGAGGACACTCTTGCCCGGATGGTGTGGGAGTGGACCACGGGAACTGGCCTCATGAGCGGCCAGAAGGTGCTGTTGCCGGTCGACCTGGTCCGTCGCCGGGCGCAGCGGCCTGAGTGGAGCCCGGATCTGCTGCGCGCGACGAGCACCGGTCTGGCGTGCGGGAACACCCGCGGCGAGGCGTTGCTGCACGCGCTGTTTGAGGTCGTGGAACGGGATGTGCTGTTCCAGGACGGACAGTGCGGCGGCCAGCGGCGGACGGTGATCGACCCGGCGACAGTCGATGACCCCTACGGCCGGGAGGTGATCGACCGGTTGAGTGCCGCCGGGATGGCGTTGGAACTGGCGCTCGTAGACGGCCCGTACGGGATCCCGGTGTGCCTGGCCTACCTGTGGTCCGAGGACTTCCCGGTCGTTTTTGCCGGCGGCGGGTGCCACAGCAGTCCGGTCATCGCCCTGACCCGGGCGGTGACCGAGGCGGCGCAGTCACGGCTGACGGCCATCGCCGGAACGCGGGATGACCTCCCGAGCGACCTCGCTTGGTTAGACACCCCGCCCTTCCGCCCGCAGCAGCGAACAGGGCTTGCCGTGTGGCCGGAGACAACCACCCACTTCGCCTCGGTCCCGGGCGGCTTCGCCGACCAGGTCCGGGACGTGGCGCGGCGGGTCGAACTCATCACCGGATACGAACCGATGGCCCTTGACCTGTCGGACGCGTGGACCCCCGTCTACGCGGTCCAGGTCATCTGTCCCGGCACCCGATCACGGATCAGGAGGGCGATGCCGCGATGACACTCCACTCCGTCACCCCATCCACCCCACAGTCCCAGCAGCTCGCGTCCCAGTACGATGCGCTGCACGCCGCGCGGGCACGCACCCCACTGGTCGCCCGCTTGTACGCCGAGGCGATGGACGAGGACTACCCCATAGAGGTCAACGCCTCCAGCTCGTGTGACTGGCCCTTGCTGGGGCTGCTGACCGCGCGCCTGCGGATGCGGCCCGGTCAGCTCCTGGTGGACGCCGGCTGCGGCAACGGCGGCATCGGACTGTGGCTGGCCCGCTCCCTGGCCGTACGCCTGGTGGGCTTCGACATCTCTCCCGTTGCCGTCGCGCAGGCCACAGCCCGGCGCACTGACTTCGTTCCCGCCGACCAAGCGGCCTTCCACGTCGCCCGGTTGGACGCCACCGGCCTGCCCGACGGCTGCGCCCACGGCGCGGTGTGCGTGGATGCCCTCGGCCGCGCCGGAGACCGGCAAGCAGCACTACGTGAACTCGGCCGCGTCCTGGCGCCCGGCGGTCGGCTGCTTCTCACCCGCGGCCTGCGACCCGACGTGAAGCCGGCCTGGGAGGAAGAGGCGCCCGCCGCCGGGCTGATCCTGGAGCACGTGGACGAGCGGCCCACCGAGCCAGCCATGTGGGAACGGCTCTACCGGCTGTGGATCCGGCACGCCGACGAGCTGCGGCGCGAACTCGGCGACGTTCCGGCCCAGAACATGCTGATCGAGGCGGACCGGATGCTTCCCGTACTTCCCGGCCGCCGCGCGGTCCTGCTGACCCTGCGGCGCGCCAGCACGTCACCGGCCGCGCCCTACGCGGCCGGTACGATGGCGCAGCCCAGCCGCCCCCAGGGCGGTGGATCCGTGTCCACCGAGAGGACCCCGCAGTGAGCCAGAACCGCCCCGCCCGCGTGGCGGTGTTCTCGGCCGGGTCCTGGGGTACGGCCGTGGCCAAGATCCTGGGCGACGCCGGCACCAGCGTGGTGGTGCACGCCCGCCGGGATGAGATCGCCGACGGGATCAACGCCCGGCACCGCAACGTCGGCTACTTCCCGGACATCGAGCTGCCTGCCGCTGTGATGGCGACGACCGACCCGGCCGCCGCGCTGGACGGCGCGGACTTCCTGGTGCTGTCGATCCCTGCGCAGACCCTACGGACCAACCTCGCCACGTGGGCGCCACATATCGGATCCGGCACCGTGATCGTGTCGCTGATGAAGGGGATCGAGCAGAGTAGCGGGCTGCGCGCGAGTCAGATCATCGCCGAGGTCACCGGCGTGAGTGCGGACCGGGTCGCGGTGCTGTCGGGTCCGAACCTGGCGCGCGAGATCATGGAGGGCCAGCCGGCCGCGGCCACCGTCGCCTGCCTGGACGAGGACGCCGCCCGCCGCTTCCAGCAGGCGTGCCACACCCCGTACTTCCGGCCCTACACCAGCACCGACGTCATCGGCTGCGAGCTGGGCGGCGCGGTGAAGAACGTCATCGCCCTCGCGGTCGGCATCGCCTCAGGCATGGGCCTGGGCGACAACGCGACGGCCATGCTCATCACGCGCGGGCTGGCGGAGACTACCCGGCTGGGCACCGCCATGGGTGCCCACCCGGCCACCCTCGCCGGTCTGGCCGGCCTCGGTGACCTGGTGGCCACCTGCTCCTCGCCGCTGTCCCGGAACCGCACCTTCGGCACCCACCTCGGCCGGGGCCTGAGCGTCCAAGAGGCGACGGCCGTCACCCGGCAGACCACCGAGGGCGTCAAGAGCGCGCAGGCGGTCCTCGCCCTGGCCCACGCTCACGACGTCGAGATGCCGATCACTTCCGTGGTCTCCGCGCTGCTGCACGAGAAGGTCACCCTCACAGAGGCCGCGGCTGCGCTGATGCAGCGGCCCCCCAAGCCCGAGCGCTGACCCGGTGCCCCGTAAGGGGGCACACCCCCCTTCATTTCACCCTCCCTGCCCGGAGGTTCCTGCCATGCTGTCCGCTGTCCAGATCGCCGTCACTTTCGGCCTGGTGGCATGGATGATCACTGGCTTCACCCGCCTGCCCGGCCGCTGGCTGCGCTGGCGGATGTTCTGCCGCGCCACCTTCACGATCATCTCGCTCACCGGCACCACCATGGACGGGCACACCGAGCCCGTGAACGTCTACGACTACCTGTCCCCGGGGAGCTTCATCCTCGGGCCGCCCCAGCTCCAGACGATCCTCAACCACCTCACACGCAGCGGCCGGTACGACCGGATCGACGGACACGGCCGCGTCCTGTCCGCCCGCGGTGAGCAGCCCGTGGAGGTGAGGGCCAGCCGTGTGGTTCTTTGACGCCGCCGCCTCCGGCTTCCAGCACCCCACCGACCCCGGACACCTCCAATCCTTCCGAATCACCTTCGGCACCGTGCTCACCCTGCGCTTCATCCTCGCCTTCGGCCAGGGCGGCTGGGACCGCTTCACCCCTGGATCGCTCAGCGCCCACCTTGCCGAGCAGCGCCTCGGCCCCGCCCGGGCCCGCCTCCTGATCACCGTCTACCGGCCCGCGCTGATCGTCCGTACGGCCGCCGCCCTCGCCCTGGCGCTCGGCCTCGTCCCCCGCCTAGCGCTGCTGGTGGTCTTGGTCGGCGCCGCGATGGAGTTGCTGTACCTCAAGAGCCCCAACGCCATCCGCTATACCCTGCTGACCGGCACCTGCCTCCTGCTCGCCAAAGACCTCGGCCACGGCCTGCACGTCGAGCACGGCCTGAGCACCGCGAACACGTGGTCGCAATGTCTCCTCGTGCTGATCACCACTGACATCTACTGGAACAGCGCCTGGCAGAAACTCCGCTCCCCTCAGTTCCGCACCGGCCTCTACCTCGCCCAGTGGATCCACACCTACACCCAGGTCAGGGACCAGCTTTCCTACCGGCGCCAGTACGCCGTTCCCGGCCTCGTCCGCCGCCACGCGGGCAACCTCACCGACCGGGACGTCCGCCTCTGGCGCGCGGTCGCGGTCACCGTCATCACGGCTGAGATCGCACTGCCGCCCGCGCTGCTCATCCCGCAGACGATGCCGTTCGCGGTCGCCACCGGTATCGGGATGCACGCCGCGTTCACCTGCCTCAAACCCCGCCAACTGCTCACATTCTCCGGCCTGACCGTTGGCACCTACGTCGCCTTCGTCGCTTGACAGCACCGCGCCCCGCTGAGTCCCGGAAGACTCGGCGGGGCGGGTCTCCGGCATAGCAGGCCGTCTCATTTCGCCAGTTGGTGGCGGTAGATGGCGGGAGCGAAGACGGGCAATCGGGCCCACCGTGTCCCATGATCAGATAGCGTGCTCGCTCATGGGGGAGCTGATATTGATCAGGCACGGCCAGACTGAGTGGAGCCTGTCGGGCCAGCACGCGGGGCGCACTGACGTTCCGCTGACTGACGCGGGTGAGGCATCGGCCAAGGCGCTCGCTTCGAGGTTGGCCCGACGCCCGTTGGTCAGCGTGTTCAGTAGCCCGCTGAGCCGCGCCATGCGGACGGCCGAGCTGGCGGGACTGACCGACGTCAGGCCCGATCCCGACCTGGTGGAGTGGGACTACGGCGGCTATGAGGGCCTGACCGCCGCGCAGATCCGCGAGGGGCGGCCGGGCTGGGACCTGTGGCGGGACGGCGTCATTCCCGGCGACGTTGACCATCCCGGTGAGCGGCTCGAGCAGGTGGCCGCGCGCACGGACGCGGTGCTGGACCGGATCCGGCCGCTGCTGAACGACGGCGACGTCGCCGTGGTCGCTCACGGTCATCTAGCGCGCGTGCTCACCGTGCGGTGGCTGGGCCTGGACGCGTCGGCCAGCCGACTACTGGGCCACCCACATCCCGGAACTCTGAGTTTCCTGGCCACTGAGGACGGGCAACCGTTCATCTCCGCCTGGAACGTGCCGTAGTGGCAGCCCGCCGCATCACGCCTGCCGTGAGAGGCGCCGCCAGCAGATGAGAGCCGCAGCGATGCCGGCGAAGGCGAGGAAGTGTTCCGCCTTGCGTTCGTAACGGCGGTGCAGACGGCGGCACCCGGCCAGCCAGGCCACCGTCCGTTCCACGGTCCAACGGTGGCGGCCCAGGCGCTGGGAGGACTCGATGCCCTTGCGGGCGATGCGCGGCGTGATGTTCCGAGAGCGCAGCCACCGCCGCAGGTGGTTGTAGTCATACCCCTTGTCGCCATGGAGTTTGGCGGGCCGTCGTCGACGCGGTCCCTGGCGGGAGCGGATGGGCGGGATGCCGCGGACGAGGGGTTCGAGCCCCCGGCTGTCGTGGGTGTTTGCGGCGGAGATGCCAATCGAGAGGGGCAGACCGGTCCGCTCGGCGACCAAGTGGATCTTTGAGCCCATCTTGCCGCGGTCTACGGGATTCGGACCCGTCAAATCCCCCCTTTCATCGCCCGCATGTTCACCGAGTCGATCGCGCACCGAGACCAGTCGAGCTCACCGCGGAAGCCGAGCTCGTCCAGGACCAGGCGGTGGAGCTTGCCCCAGACCCGGGCCCGGCTCCATTCAGTGAACCGCCGGTGCGCGGTCGGCCCGGACAGGCCGAAGCCGGGCGGCAGTTGTCGCCACGTACACCCCGTTGTGGCCACGAACACGATGGTGGCCAGCACCTGCCTATCCCCATACCTGCGCCGACCGCCACCCTGCGGTCGCACCGGAGCAGCCGGTACCACCCGCTGGAACAACTCCCACAACCCATCCGACACCAGACGCTCCACCATCGCCATCACGCCTGACAGCCTAGTGATCACGCCAGTTGAGACGGTCTCTAAGAAACGCGCATGGTCGGTTTCTTTTCACACGGGGTGTGTTGAGCGTGCTGCATGACTATGCCCAACGCACGGTTCCGAAAGGGGCGTTCCGGTAGCAGGCTTCCGTTTGTCGCCCCGCCGCGCAGGAGGTCCGGAAGCCTCCCAGCACGGCGGGGCTTTCTGTGTTGCAGGCTCGGCGCAGGAGAGGTCGGCGACGCCGAGTGTTAGTGGTTACTTGCATTACATCCCGATGGCCGATATCCGGAGTTCCCGCAGACTGCGCTGTCGCATCTGGTGTCCCAGCCTTTCCCTGCACATTCGTTCGTCATTGGTCCCGTACGGCACGGGGGTCCCTCATCCATCAAGCGACGGATTCCGTCACCGGGCATCCCGGGGGGGGAGACCGGGTGACGCGACCCGCGTGAGCCGTCGGACGTCCGCGACGCTACGACTTGGAGCGCGCTCGAAGTCAAGGCGGGAAGGCAACGCCGGATGGACACGCCCTCCCGCACTCCGGAGGACATGTCCTGTTCTTAGGAGGACGAGTTCCAAGCGGTCGAAGTTGCCTCCGACCCCCGCGTTTCCCGCCTCGCGCACCTGTGGGTCTTCCCACACCCGACGGCACCGGGAGCGGATCTTGACGCCCGCCTGCCCGCTCGCTGAACTGAGACGGATCGGGTCGCGCGATCCTGCGGGGCCCACGGAGGGGGAAGGGGCGTACCCGTGACCGTGTTCACCAGGACGGGCGCCTGAGCCGAACCGCCGCGGCGAGCCGAGGGGGCTCGCGCGCGACAGAACCGTACAGCGCGACAGAACCGTACAGAGCAGGGCGGATCGACCGGGGAAGATCCGCATATCTATACGATTGCGCCTGAAACGGGTGGATATGGAGACAACACCTCGCACGGCGGGAATGTCGGGAGCGAGGCACAAGGGGGCGATGCGTGTGACGGGGGATCCGGAAGCGATGGGCTGCCGTGCCACATGACCACTCAAGGGCACACAGAGCTGCTCCGTCCGGCGCTCGCACGCCTCGCCCGGTTCACCGGGCGCACGCTGCGGGCCGAGTGGCATGCCATCGTTGTCGACCCGGTGCGCCGGCTCGCCCGGCGCGGTCTGGCCGGGCTGCTGCTGGGGTTCGTCGCCACGTTCGGCGTCGTCTTCTTCCACGACCTGGCCCAGCGCCCGACCGGAGCCTTGTGGGTGAAGCGGCTCGGCGGCGTCTACGCCGACCTGCCGCTGTGGGTGTCCCTGCTGCGCACCCCGGTGTCGCTGTACGTCCCGGCGCTGGATCTGCCGGTGTGGGCGGGCATCACCCAGCTGTTCCTGGCTTTCGCGCTCGCGGAACTGGCCCTCGGCCGGGCCCGGACCCTGGCGATCGCCTACGTCACGACGCTGGCCGGCACCCTCACCGCGCGCGTGATGATCGCGCTCGGCCCGGGCTGGTGGGGATTCGGGCTGCCGCCCGAGTGCGGGAAGGTGCTCGACACCGGGCCCTCCGCGGCCGTCGTGGGCCTGTTCACCTACCTCGCGGTGGTGCGCCGCGCGCCCGTGGTGTTCACGCTGACCGGCGGGTCGATGGTGTGGGAGTCGATCGCGGTGCCCAATCTGGCCGGCCGCGAGCATCTGATCGCGGTCGGCGCGGCCATCGTCTTCGGCATGCTGCACGGCCGCCGGGGGTGGCTGCGGGCCGTCGTACGAGCCCTGTTGCCGTCGTCGCGGGCGGCCGAGCCCGCTCCCGCTCCCGCGAAGCCCGTGACGGTGCCGGCCCAGGCGGTTGCCGGCCGCCCCGGACACACCTCGCCGCGCGAGGTCTCCATGACCTCCGCCGAACGCTAGGAGAAGGTCCTGGCCGGTCTCTCGTAACCCACAGCACAGCCGCGTCCAACCATCCGGCAACGGATACGAAACCCCACGTCAATGTGACGGTTTTCGCACTTCGACAGGTGCGGGCACACCCTATGGTTGCCGCCAAGTACGGCAGGGCGGGGCTGACACCATGGTGTTCGTCGCCGGCGCAGGCTGAAGGGAATCCAGGATGTTCCGCAAGGTGCTGGTCGCCAACCGTGGAGAGATCGCGATCCGCGCGTTCCGGGCGGGCTACGAACTCGGCGCGCGCACAGTCGCCGTGTTCCCGCACGAGGACCGCAACTCGCTGCACCGGCTCAAAGCTGACGAGGCGTACGAGATCGGGGAGCCGGGACACCCGGTGCGGGCGTATCTCTCCGTCGAGGAGATCGTGGGAGCCGCCCGCCGGGCCGGCGCGGACGCCGTCTACCCGGGCTACGGGTTCCTCTCCGAGAACCCCGAACTGGCCCGCGCCTGCGAGGAGGCGGGCATCACCTTCGTCGGCCCGAGCGCGGCCACGCTGGAACTGACCGGCAACAAGGCCCGCGCGGTGGCCGCGGCCCGCGCCGCGGGCGTGCCCGTGCTGGGTTCCTCCGCGCCCTCCACCGACGTCGACGAGCTGGTGCGTGCCGCCGACGAGATCGGCTTCCCCCTCTTCGTCAAGGCCGTCGCGGGCGGCGGCGGGCGCGGCATGCGCCGCGTCGAGAGCCCGGCCCAGCTGCGCGAGTCCATCGAGGCGGCGTCCCGCGAGGCCGCGTCCGCGTTCGGCGACCCGACCGTCTTCCTGGAGAAGGCCGTCGTCGACCCGCGCCACATCGAGGTGCAGATCCTCGCCGACGGGGACGGCAACGTCATCCACCTCTTCGAGCGGGACTGCTCCCTGCAGCGCCGCCACCAGAAGGTCATCGAGCTGGCGCCCGCGCCCGACCTCGACCCGGGGCTGCGCGAGCGGATCTGCAACGACGCCGTGCGGTTCGCCCGTGAGATCGGCTACCGCAACGCGGGCACCGTGGAGTTCCTCCTCGACCGCGACGGCAACCACGTCTTCATCGAGATGAACCCGCGCATCCAGGTCGAGCACACGGTGACCGAGGAGGTCACGGACGTCGACCTGGTCCAGTCCCAGCTGCGCATCGCCGGCGGTGAGACCCTCGCCGACCTCGGCCTGTCCCAGGACACCGTCAAGCTGCGCGGCGCCGCACTGCAGTGCCGTATCACCACCGAGGACCCGGCCAACGGGTTCCGCCCGGACACCGGCCGGATCAGCGCCTACCGCTCGCCGGGCGGCTCCGGCATCCGCCTCGACGGCGGCACCACCCACGCCGGTACCGAGATCAGCGCGCACTTCGACTCGATGCTGGTCAAACTCACCTGCCGGGGACGGGACTTCACGGCCGCCATCGGCCGGGCCCGGCGCGCGGTCGCCGAGTTCCGCATCCGCGGTGTGGCCACCAACATCCCGTTCCTCCAGGCCGTGCTGGACGACCCGGACTTCCAGGCCGGGCGGGTCACCACCTCCTTCATCGAGGAGCGCCCGCACCTGCTCACCGCCCGGTCCTCCGCCGACCGCGGCACCAAGCTGCTCACCTACCTCGCCGACGTCACCGTCAACAAGCCGCACGGCGAACGGCCCCGGCTGCTCGACCCGGTCACCAAGCTGCCCCCGCTGCCGGCCGGCGAGCCGCCCGCGGGCTCGCGCCAGCTGCTGGTGGACCTCGGCCCGGAGGGCTTCGCCCGCCGGCTGCGCGAGTCGCCGACCCTCGGCGTCACCGACACCACCTTCCGCGACGCCCACCAGTCCCTGCTCGCCACCCGCGTGCGCACCAAGGACCTGCTGGCCGCCGCCCCGGTCGTCGCCCGCACCCTGCCGCAGCTGCTGTCCCTGGAGTGCTGGGGCGGCGCCACCTACGACGTCGCCCTGCGCTTCCTCGCCGAGGACCCGTGGGAGCGGCTGGCCGCGCTGCGCGAGGCCGTGCCCAACATCTGTCTGCAGATGCTGCTGCGCGGTCGCAACACCGTCGGCTACACGCCGTACCCGACCGGGGTGACCGACGCCTTCGTGCAGGAGGCCGCCGCCACCGGCATCGACATCTTCCGCATCTTCGACGCGCTCAACGACGTCGGCCAGATGCGGCCCGCCATCGACGCCGTACGCGAGACGGGAACGGCGATCGCCGAGGTCGCCCTCTGCTACACCGGCGACCTCTCCGACCCGGCCGAGCGGCTCTACACCCTCGACTACTACCTGCGGCTGGCCGAGCAGATCGTCGAGGCCGGCGCCCACGTCCTCGCCGTCAAGGACATGGCCGGTCTGCTGCGCGCCCCGGCCGCGGCCACGCTCGTCTCGGCGCTGCGCCGCGAGTTCGACCTGCCCGTGCACCTGCACACGCACGACACCGCGGGCGGCCAGCTCGCCACCTATCTCGCCGCGATCCAGGCGGGCGCCGACGCGGTCGACGGGGCCGTGGCCTCCATGGCCGGTACGACCTCGCAGCCCTCGCTGTCGGCGCTGGTCGCCGCCACCGACCACTCCGAGCGGCCCACCGGCCTCGACCTGCGGGCCGTCGGCGACCTGGAGCCGTACTGGGAGGGCGTGCGCAAGATCTACGCGCCCTTCGAGGCGGGCCTCGCCTCCCCGACCGGCCGCGTCTACCACCACGAGATCCCCGGCGGCCAGCTGTCCAACCTGCGCACCCAGGCCGTCGCCCTCGGCCTCGGCGACCGCTTCGAGGACATCGAGGCGATGTACGCCGCCGCCGACCGCATCCTGGGCCGCCTGGTCAAGGTCACCCCGTCCTCCAAGGTGGTCGGCGACCTGGCCCTGCACCTGGTCGGCGCCGGAGTCTCGCCCAAGGACTTCGAGTCGACCCCCGACAAGTTCGACATCCCCGACTCCGTGATCGGCTTCCTGCGCGGCGAGCTGGGCACCCCGCCCGGCGGCTGGCCCGAGCCGTTCCGCACCAAGGCGCTCCAGGGCCGCGCCGCGGCCAAGCCCGCCCCAGAGCTGTCCGCCGAGGACCGCGCAGGACTCCTCAAGGACCGGCGGACGACCCTCAACCGGTTGCTGTTCCCGGCCCCGACCCGCGAGTTCGAGGCGCACCGCCAGGCCCACGGCGACACCAGCGTGCTGGACAGCAAGGCGTTCTTCTACGGCCTGCGCCCGGCCAAGGAGTACGCGGTCGACCTGGAGCCCGGGGTCCGGCTGCTGATCGAGCTGCAGGCGATCGGCGAGGCCGACGAGCGCGGCATGCGCACCGTGATGTCCACCCTCAACGGCCAGCTGCGGCCCATCCAGGTGCGCGACCGGGCGGCGGCCTCCGACGTGCCGGTGACGGAGAAGGCCGACCGCGCCAACCCGGGCCACGTGGCGGCGCCGTTCGCCGGAGTGGTGACGCTCGCGGTGGCCGAGGGCGACGAGGTCGAGGCCGGTGCCACCGTCGCCACCATCGAGGCGATGAAGATGGAAGCCACGATCACCGCGCCGAAGGCGGGCCGGGTCTCCCGGCTGGCCATCAACAAGATCCAGCAGGTGGAGGGCGGCGACCTGCTGGCCGAGATCGGCTGACCCCGCGACTCGCCGCGGCCGGCGCACCCGGCCGCGGCGAGCGGTCCTGTGGCTAGTCCTGTGGCTAGCGCGCGATGTAGTGCCGCAGCCGGGCGAGGAGGAGGTTCGCGTCCTGCCGGGTCTCGTACGCGGCGCTCGGCACGTACACCGTCCGGCCGCGTACGGCCACCGAGGTCGGGTTGGACAGCCCGTCCTGCCGGCCGAGGAGGACAGTGCTGCTGCCGTCGCGGCGGACCAGGACGAGCCGGCTGCTCGTGTTCAGCGTGACGAGCGCGGTGCTGCCGTGGCCGGGGAAGTCGAAGTCGTCGATGCCCGCGAGCCCGCGTGCCCGGGTCTCCACGGGCCAGCGGAGCCGTCGTCGCCGACGGGGACGCGCAGCAGCGTTTCCCGGTCGGTGTTGGACACCCACACGGCGCCCCGGTGGACCTTGATGCCGTTGGCGCCGAAGCCGGGGGCCGGCGGCGAGGGCAGCGGGTGGAGGTCCGCCGCCGTGGCCCAGGCCGTGGCCGTACCGCCCGAGCGCGGGACGCGCCAGACGGTGCCGAGCGCCGAGTCGGCCACGTAGAACACGCCCCGGCGCTCGTCCAGGGCCAGGCCATTGGGGTAACCGGTCGATGGGAGCTGGACGATCTGTACCGGGGCGCCGCCGCCTGGGTCGAGGCGCCAGATGCCGGTCCTGCTGGTGCCGGTCACGTAGTTGACGTACAGCGTGCCGTCGTGGGACCGGGCGATGCCGGTGACGACGGCGTCGTGCACGAGCGGGGAGTTCGGGTTCGCCTCGGCCGGCAGCGTCGCCAGGATCCGGGTGTGCCCGTCGGGGGTGACACGGGCGACCTGTCGGGCGAAGGCCAGGGTGAGGTCGGCCGAGCCGTCGCGTTCGAGCGCGATGTTCTCGGGCGTCTGCCCGGCGGCCAGGTCGAAGTGGGCGACGATGTGCGGTTCGGTGAACGGCCGGTCCTGCCCGGCGGCCGGAGCGGCCACGACCAGGCCGAGGGCGAGGGCCGCCGTGGCGGCACCCGCCAGGCGGGGAAGTCTGGGCAAGGGCGACCTCTCTTCGGACGGCGCACGAGGCGTCGACGTACTGGATCACCACCATGATGCAGCGTCAGCCGGAGGCGCAGGCCTCCGTGGCCGCAGGGTTCGCCCGCGCGGCCCACTGCCGCGGGGTCAGTCCCAGAGCGGGTAGGTCATGACCTGCTTGAAGCCGTCCGGCCGGGGGCCGGTGTAGGTCAGGCTCATCTGGCCGTAGCGCTGCACGGACGGGTGCTTCTTCCAGGGCTTGGGCTCGTCGAGCCGGACGATCACGGGGTAGCCGTGGAAGGTCCCGGCCGCGCAGTACGGGTTGCAGTCGTTGACGTAGTTCACGCCCGTGGCCGTCGCCGCACCCGGGCTCCACTGGGTCCAGTGGAGCCCGGTGAGACGGCTGTTGCCGTCGCCGCAGGCCAGGATGAAGTCGGCCGGGCGGATGTTGCGTTGCCAGAAGCAGTCGACCAGCACGGGCCGCGGGGGCCTGGACGTCGGCGTCGGCGTCGGGGAAGGCGGGCCGGCCGAGGCCGTGGTCATGGCCGCCGTGAGCAGGGCCCCTGCCGCGAGGGTGATCGCCGTTCCCGTCACTGATCCGCGCATGGTCGCTCCCACCCGTCGTGCCGTGTCCGAGCGCGTGCACCTCGACGCTACGACCGTCCCGCCGTTTGCACCAGTCGCGCAGGTCGCACCGCGTGTCAGCCGTGACAGGGCGGGCCGGGGCGATCGATCAGCAGGCGCCCTCGTCCTGCCACGGACCCCACTGCGAGGCGCCGGGCACCTCGTTCTGGGTCCACCACTTGGCCTTCCAGTTGTGCTTGTTGTACGAGACCTCGTTGCCGGCCGTGTACACCGCCGATGCGCTCCAGGCGGCCTTGCAGGACGTCGGCGTCGGCGTCGGCGTGGGGGTGGGAGTGGGCGTCGGAGTCGGCGTGGGCGTGGGGCTCGGCGGGGTGACTCCGGCGAACTTCACCGAGTACTTGGCGAAGTCCCAGGAGCTCTGGGGCACGCTGGAGCAGGTCCCGGACGTACGGCCGCCGTTGTCGGCCGGGGTGCACTGGCGGTCGCGGTTCAGCGACCAGAACGTGAAGCGGTCCATGTTGTGGCTCGTGGCGTAGTCCAGCACCGTCTGGAAGTCGGCCTGCGTGAAGTACTCACCGGTGTCGCTGCGGCCGTTCATGCCGGAGAAGCCCTCGTGTGCGTACGCGGTGACCTGGTCCCAGCCGAAGGTGGACTGGAGGATCGCGTTGAAGTTGGTCAGCGCGCCGGTCTGGCTCGCGGCCCCGTTGAAGCCGCCGTCGAACGGCATGATGGAGAAGTTGTTCGGGGTGAAGCCCTGCGCCTTCGCCTCCAGCAGCATCTGCTTGCCGAACCAGCCGGTGCCGTCCGCCGTGCCGGCCGTGGTCACGGAGACGTACAGACCCGGGTTGTTCTGCTGGAGGATCTTCGCGGCGCCGATCTCGTTCTTGACGGCCGCCGTGTTCTCGTACTCCGGCTCCTCCAGGTCGAAGTCGATCGCGTGCAGCCCGTACTTGGTGATGACCTGCTGGTACGCCGCTGCCGTGGACGCCGCGTCCGCGCAGGCCTGGCCCAGCTTCGTGCCGCCGTAGCCGCCGATGGAGACGGACACGTCACCGCCCTTGGCGCGGATCGTGTCGATCACCGACTGGACGGCGGTGTCCGAGGAGACCGCGGCGGTGCCGCCCCAGGTCGGCGAGCAGCCACCGCCGTTGGGGGCGAGGACGAACGCCAGCTGGAAGGCCTTGAGACCGGTGGCGTCCATGATCGCGGATGCGTCCGGCGGGTCGTTGTCCAGCGGCATCAGATAGGGGGCGGCGGCGTACCAGCGGTTCGCGAGCGCGGTGGTCGCGCCCGAGGCGTCGGCCGCGGTGAGTGCGGTGGTGCCCGCGGCGGCGAGCGTGACGGCCGCCGCCGCGCCCAGACATGCGTGAAGACGTCTCACGGGGAGCCTCCGGAGGGTGGGGGTGGGGAGCCCCCACCCTCCGGGAGCTGTTGCGGTCACGTCAATAGATTGGACTAGACCAAGTTTCCCTTTGGACTAGACCATGCGATTTCTTTACCTTCCGTCGACCAGTTGAACGGTGAAGTCGCGGTCCAGCGGCAGGCTCGGCGTCATGATCGTCGTGACGTGGGTGCCCGCGTCGTACGACCAGGCGGAGTCCGGCAGTTGGCGCCCGTCGACGAGCACCCGCGCGGGCGCGTGGTCGCCGTGCACGGTGAACCGGTACGTCCGCGCGTCCACCTTGCCCGCGTATTCGCCCTTGCTCGCGCCGACCGTCACCGTCGTCTCCCCGGCGCCGGTGTGCACGGACACCCGCTGGGAGGCCGCCGCGCCCTTGGCGAAGTCACGCGTCACGCCGTCGTCCTCGTACAGCGTGTAGTGGCTCGTGCCGTGCGCCGACGGGTAGAGGTCCCAGTCCAGCTCGTGCCGGTCGCGGGTCTGCCAACTGGTCGTCCCCTTGGGCCACATGGGCACGATCGCACCTTCCCGCACGAACAGCGGGAGCGTGTCGAGCGGGGCGTGGTAGCCGTTCAGGGTGGTGGGACCCTCGTAGGTGCGGCCGGTCCAGTAGTCGGTCCAGGTGCCCTTCGGCAGGTAGATGCCGTCGCGGGTGTCCGAGTCCTGGTAGACCGGTGCCACGAGGAAGTCGCGGCCGGACAGGAACTCGTACTTCGCCTGCGCACCAAGGGTGTTCGGGTCGTCCGGGTACTCCAGCCACAGCGGACGCACCGAGCCCACGCCCGTCTTCGCCGCCTCGGCGGACAGCGTGTACATGTACGGCAGCAGCCGCTCCTTCAGCTGCAGGTACTTGCGGTTGATGGAGGTGTACGGCTCCCCGTCACGCCACGGCTGCTGGTCGGCGGGCTTCCTGGTGGTGATGTCGCTGGCCCAGCCGTCCATCGTCATGACGGCCGGCAGGAACGCCTTCCACTGAAGGTCGCGGGCGTACATCTTGGCGTCGTGCCGGTAGATGCTGCCCACGTCACCGGTGTTGTAGGCGATGCCGGACATGGTCGCCCCGGCGTACGTCGGGATCTGCCAGCGGATGTAGTCCCAGGACAGCTTCTGGTCGCCGCTCCACAGCACACCGCAGCGCTGCGCGCCCGCCCAGGACACCGGAAGCCACACGAACCCGCGGGCGTCGCTGTTGTCCTCGATTCCCTTCTTCGCGGCGTCACAGGCGTCGAGCGCGAACTTGTAGCCGTTGCCGACCCAGGCCACGTCGAGCTTGGCCACCCGCTGGCCCGCCTTGACCTGGTCGGCCAGCTTGTCGATGCCGTCCTGCGTCCACAGGCCGAGCTGGGCCTGGTGGTCCTGGAGCCCCTTGGCGGTCTGCTCCAGGTTCTCGAACCCGCAGCCGTAGCCGTCGTTGACCAGCATCCAGCCGAGCGGCATCTGGTTCTCGGTGTACCCGTCGGCGATCTTCAGCGCGTCCAGGGTGTGCCGCTCGCCCCGGTTGGCGTTGTGCAGGTAGCAGTCGGAGTCGCCGGGTTCGAGGCCGTACACCGGCGGCATGAAGGGCCGGCCCGTCAACGCCGTGTACTTGCCGATCACTTGCTTGGCGTCGCCGAGGAAGTAGTAGGCGTCCAGGCGGCGTTCCTGCTGGCCCGTCGTCACCGGCGAATTGAAGGTGTACACGCCTGGGGCGAAGGTGTTGCGCAAGACGCCGTAGCCAGCGCTGGAGAGGTAGAACGGCTGCGAGTTGTTGTAGCCGCCCTCGTTCCAGTCGAAGCTGTTGGCCACGTACATGGTCTGCCCGCGGTGCGAGAAGCTGCCGTTCTGCTCGCCACCGCCGAAGAACTGCTCGTGCGCGCCCCGCTCCAGGCTCTGCCGCATCCCGCCGGTCGACCAGCGCAGCGGCTTGTCCTCCTGCCAGATCCGGGTGCGGTTGTCCGGCTTGTACAGCCCGAACCGCAGCGGGCTCTTGTACACGCGCAGGACGGCCTCGGGGGAGCGGATGCCGTAGTAGTCGCCCGCGTCGAAGGACGAGGTGTGCCGCTCGAAGGTGGGCTGATCGCGCACGATGGCGGTGCCCGCCGGATCGCTCAGCGAACCCGACGGGTCGGCCTGGAGCCGGAGTCGACCATCCGTCAGGAAGTCGGCGCGGGCTGTCAGCTGCCCGGCCCCGATCGTGTAGCTGCCGTCGCCGCCCGAGAAGGACGTGAGGTCACCGGCGTCCGTGGTCGCGGGCAGATACGCGGTGCCCGTGAAGGAGTTGTCGTGGACGTCGTACGGCACGACGACCACGTGGTACGTCCCCGACGCCCGCGGGATCACCGTGGCCTCCGGGTCGGCGGTGCCGGCGCTGGACGCGACCTGCTTGCCGTGGTCGTCGAAGATGTAGAGGTCGAAGTCGTCGGACGGCCGCTCCCACTTGATGGACAGCGGGACGCCGCCCTCGGGGTTGTCGTCCCAGTAGCCGTCCGGCACGGACACGGTCAGGTCGAAGCGGTGGCAGACCTTGTTGTCGGGGTCGCCGGCGGCGTCGGGGCAGCTCTCGGTGCCGCCGCCGGTGCCCTTGGCGTAGACCGGACTCTGCCAACTGACGCTGCTGTGGGCGGAGTCCAGCATGCCGCCGGACGTGGTGTCGGCGGCTGCGGAGGGTGCCGGGGCGACGAGCACGGCCTGGGCCAGGGCGGTCGCCAGCCCCAGCGGAATCCAGGCCGGCCACGGCACACGGTGTCGGAGTCTTCGCACGGCGGAACAGCTCCCATCGCACCATTGCGGACTGAGTGTTCTTGCTGAGGTTGCCCTGGCCTGGTGCTCGTATGCGCTCAAAACAAGCACCAATCAAGCAACTTCACGCACGAAGCCTCGGGTCGGCGGAGGTTCATGTCAATACCGCCGACGTATGAGCAGCGGCCTTCGGCCCGCCCTGCGTCTGGCTTACTGGCGGGTACGCGTCAAGATTTGGCCAAGTGTTGGACGTGCGTGACTACGCGTGATCAGGTCTCCAGCGTCGGCCTTGGCGATGCCTTTTCTTGGAGGTCCTGGTGCCCTTGCCAACCCGCAGCAGACGGTGGATCACCGTCTGCGCACTCACCGCGTCCGCAGCGCTGGTGGCGATACCCCCGTCCACCGCTTCCGGCCGCACGACCAGCCCCTTTGGTGTCCGCGTCCTCGGTCAACTCGCCAAGGAGCGGGCGCATTCGACGGGCCACATGTCGCCCAGCCTGGCGGCGGACGATGACGACGGCAACGAGGCGGACGAGATAGCCGAGGGTGCCGACCAGTTCGCCGAGGCCCGCACCTCGCCCGGCGTCGTCGCCCCGGGCGCCTACGGCGCCGCCTGGGAGGGAATGAACAACCTTCGTGACACCGACGGCAGTTGGCGTCACCTCACCCGCCTGCCGTACAACTCCGACGACCCCCGCTACCGCGACATCGACTCCAACTCCAGTGGGGGAGCGGGCAACGTCACCGGCCGGATGGCCGCGGTCGCGGCCGACGACGACGGCTACGTCTACGCGGGCAGCGCCGGCGGCGGCGTGTGGCGCTCGCGCACCGGCGGCGGCCACTGGCAGCCCATCAGCGACCGGCTGCCCGCCCAGACCACCGGCGCCCTCGCCCTGGACCGGGGCGGCCGGCTGTGGCTGGGCACCGGCGAGGCCACCACCAACGCGGACGCCTACCTCGGCAGCGGCGTCTACGTCCTGGCCGACCCGCACGACGACACCTTCTCCCCGCGCCGCCGGGTCGGCGGCGACGAGCTGGAGAGCACCACCATCCACCACCTGCGCTTCGGCGGCGGCAAGGTGTGGGCGGCCACCAGCGAAGGCGTGTGGAGCCACTCCACGAAGCGGCTGAGCGGCCCCTGGAAGCTGGAGTTCGCGCCCAACCCCGACTATCTGCCAGGCGGTTCGAAGGCAGGCGACCCCAGCGCGCCGTACAAGAACATCACCAACGACATCGCCATCGACCCCAAGGACCCGTCCAAGGTGGTCCTGGCCGTCGGCTGGCGCAGCGGTGACGCCTACAACGGCTTCTACACGAAGACGGGCGGCGCCTGGACGCGGATCACCAGCGGCCTCGGTGACCTCCCCGCCGACCCGGGCGGCGTCGGCAACGTCACCTTCGCCCGCGCCGCCGACGGCTCCCGCTACTACGCCATCGACCAGTCGCCCGAGCAGATGGCCGAGAACCCGGACAGCGGCCTGGAAGGCATCTTCGTCTCCAAGTCCGGTTCGCCGACCGGCCCGTGGACGAAGATCGCCGACTACAAGGACCTCGCCGCCGACGGTTCGGCCCTCACCTCCAGCGGCTACATGCCGGGTGTCCAGGCCTGGTACAACCAGTTCCTCACCGTCGACCCGAGCGACCCGCAGCACCTGTACGCGGGCCTGGAAGAGGTCCACGAGACCAAGGACGGCGGCAGCACCTGGTCGGCGGTCGGCCCGTACTGGAACTTCGGCTTCTCCTGCTGGAGCATCGACCCGGCCAAGCAGACCGGTGACTGCCACCAGACCACCCACCCCGACCAGCACGGTGTCGCCATCGGCCGCTACCACGGCAAGAGCTGGGTGTACGTCGGCAACGACGGCGGCGTCTACAAGCGCCCGGTCGCCGGCTCCCAGGACGCCTCCGGCCACGGCACCGACTGGACGTCCCTGAACGACGGCACCATCGACACCCTCCAGTACTACTCGGTCGGCATCGGCAAGGACCTCGACCACGGTGGCCTCGCCGTCACCGGCGGTCTCCAGGACAACGGCCAGTCCGTCCTGCGCGGCGACGACAAGGTGATGGGCTCCAACTTCGGCGGCGACGGCGGCGACACGCTCGCCGACCCCGCCAACGGCTGCAACATCGCCCAGGAGTACGTCTACCTCGCCGTCCAGGTCACCCAGAACTGCGCGGTCAACGACGGCAGTTGGACCACCGACCCGAGCAAGGTCACCTCGTACGGCGTCGCCCCGCCGGACAACGCCACCAGCGAGGCCCGCTTCATCGCCCCGCTCGCCGCGGACCAGAAGAACAGCGCGACGTGGGTCGCGGGCGGCCGTCACGTCTGGGTGCAGACCCACGGCTACGCCATCCGCAGCGGCTCCGAGTGGACCAGCGCGCACGACTTCGGCCCCGGCCGCGTCGCCACCGCCGTCGCCGCCTCCGGCGGCAAGATCTACGCCGCCTGGTGCGGCCCCTGCAACAACCAGGGCTTCGCCCGCGGCATCGCCGTCGGCAACGCGGACGGCACCGGCTGGCACGACATCAACCTGCCGGTGGACGGGACCGTGCCCAACCGCTACCTCAGCGGCTTCGCCATCGACCCGAAGAACGCCGACCACGTGTTCCTCGCGGTCAACGGATTCTCCCGGCACTGGACCGAGGGCCCCGGCGCGGGCGTCGGCCACGTCTTCGAGTCCAACGACGGCGGCACCACCTGGCACGACATCTCGGCCAACCTGCCTGACGTGCCGACCAACTCGGCGCTCGTGACGGCAGACGGCGGCCT
Source organism: Streptomyces sp. NPDC002671 (assembly GCF_053592475.1). NCBI lineage: Bacteria > Bacillati > Actinomycetota > Actinomycetes > Kitasatosporales > Streptomycetaceae > Streptomyces > Streptomyces sp. NPDC002671. Next base: position 56,096 of record NZ_JBSFVU010000020.1, on the reverse strand, counting down.
CGTCGTCGGTACCGACCTCGGCGTCGTCTACCGCGCGCCGGGCCACACCGCCTGGCAGCGCGTCGGCAGCCTCCCGGCCGTCGCCGTCCTCCAGCTCAAGACGGGCCCCGACGGCCGCACGCTGTACGCGGCCACCCACGGGCGCGGCATCTACACGATCAGGCTGCGCGACCTCGACTGAGCACAGCGCAGGCCGTAAGGCCGTACGGAACGGGTGACCCCGGTGTGTTCGGGGTCACCCGTTCCGCGCATACGGCACCACGGTCACGTCCAGCGTGAAGACCGTGCGGGCGGCACCGGCCACGTCCGGCGCCTTCGCGGTGACGGTGACCTCGGCGCTGCCGAACCGGGTGCCCGCGCACCGCAGGGTGGCCCGGGCACCGCCGGCCGTCGCCACCTGCCACCCGGCCGGCAGGACCAGGGCGGACGCGGAACTGTGCACGTCCACCCACCGCTTGTCGTCCACGCGCGGCTCCAGGACGAGGGTCACCACGGTTCCGGGCCGCACGCAGAGCGCCCGGCGCACCGGGTCGCCCGGAGCCACGCCGACCTCCACCTCGCCGCTCACACACTGCTGCGCCGAGGCAGAGGGCGCTGGGGAGGCTGCCGAAGGGGGCACCGCCGACGACGGCCGTGTGGCTCGCGCGCCGGACGGTCCGCCGCCCGTGCCGCGCCCCGCAGGGGCACCGCACCCCGCCAGCACGACGACGGCGACCACCGCGACCGCCGCGCACCCACCGACCCAGCACCGCATGGCGAACCTCCGCATCACCCTCTGCCCTCCAGCATGCCCCCGCCTCCGCGCAGCCGCCTGCGCAAGCACACAGTCCCCTCGCGAAGACAGAGCGCCCCGCCCTTCGCTCCGCGAAAGTGCAAGAGGCGGAGCACCGGAGTCCATTGCCGCGGAAACCGCCGGGCCGGATCGTTCCGGTTGCAACCGGCCCTTCGGCAACAAGGAGCACCCGTGCGACTCTTGAGCAGAGCGGGCGGCGCCGCGGCAGCGATCTCGACGGCCGTCGCCTTGGTCCTGGGCGGCGGCACAGCGTCCCCGGTGTCCGCCGCGACCGCGTCCCCCGTGTCCGCCGCCACCTACAGCGTGACCGTGGGCACACCGGTGCCCTTCACCCACCCGACGGACACCCCCGCGACGCCGTACACCGACAAGGACGGCACTTTCCACTACCAGCAGTCCGCCGCGCTCTACGGCGCGAACGACCCGCGCACCTGGGACTTCTACACCGGCACGGACTTCGACAGCGCGACCTTCGACAAGACGCTCAGCAGGTCGGTGAACCCCGCCAACTCCAACGACCGCAACAGCGACACCACTTGGCGCTGCAACAACAGCCCGACCGGCCGCGAGGCGACGTACGCGCCGAGCGGCTCGGGCTACGCGCAGAAGAACTACTGCGACCTGTCGGGCGTCTGGGTCGACCCCGACACCGGCGCCTGGTACGGCCTCGTGCACAACGAGTTCACCCCGCAGCCCTTCGGTGACGGACTGCACTACGACGCCATCGACTACGCCGTCTCCACCGACCAGGGCCGCACCTGGACCATCAAGGACCACGTCATCACGTCCCCGTACAGCACCGGGCGCGGGGACACCACGGCCTTCCCGAACCAGACGTACTCCTACGGCGACGGCGACCAGCGGCTCTTCGTCGACGCCGCCTCCGGCTACTTCTACGTCTATTACGGCTCGCGGATCATCGACAAGAGCGGCGGCTGGAAGGCGTTCTACGAGCACGTGGCCCGCGCCCCGATCTCCGCGAAGATGGCGCCCGGCTCCTGGCGCAAGTGGTACGGCGGCACCTGGTCCCAGCCCGGCACGGGCGGCCGGGAGAGCAACATCGTCCCCGCCGACACCGGCCACCCCACCGGTTACACGCCCGTCGCCGACGAGTACGACCCGACCAACACCGGCACCGCCGCCGAGCAGATCGCGGCCGGCAAGATGCCCCCGACCTCGCCCCTGTTCGTCATGAACATCGCCTACGACGCCTACCTCGGCCTCTACATCGGCGAACCGCAGGCCGTGGACCAGAGCGGCAACTCGCCGCAGTACCTGTATGCCACCGACGACCTGGCCACCCAGCAGTGGCACCCGATCGGCGACACCGGCAGCTACACGAACGCCTCCTGGTACCGCTGGTTCCTCGACCGCGCCAACCGCACCAGCTCCACCATCGTCGGCAGGACTTTCCGCTCGTACTGTGCCTTCGGCTGCTCCCACAACGCCTCCGGCGAGTACGTCGACGTCACGATCGGTTCCTCCGCCCCCGCCGCACCGCCCATGGACACCACCCGCAGCTACCGCATCGCGAGCGGGGCGGGCCGCGTCCTCGCCCGGGTCCCCGGCGGCTCCGGCACCACCTCCGTGGCGAGCCCCACCGGCGCCGCCGAGGAGTCCTGGGTCTTCGCCCCGACCGGTGACGGTTCCTTCACCATCGCCAACGCGTCCGGCGGCGGGCTGCTCGGCGTCGACTCCACCACGAAGGCCGGCCGCGCCTGGGGCTCGCGGCCCACGGTGACGGCGGCGCCGGCGGGCGGCCCCACGGTCGGCCAGCAGTGGTTCGTGATCCCGGGCAGCCCGGCCGACGGCACCTACCGTTTCGTCAACCGCTACAGCGGCCTCGTGCTCGGTCTGTCCGGAGCCTCTGGCCGCCTCGCCGAGACCACCCCGGTGCGCAACTGGACGGACAGCAGCGGCAGTTCGGTCGGCGGTGGCCGTACGGCGGCCGAGCAGACCCTCTCGCTCACCTCGACCGGAGCGGCTCCCGGCACCCCGGTCATCACCGGCGCCCACACCCTGCGCACCTCGGGCCAGGCCCTCGACGACCCCGACCACTCCACGGCCGCCGGCACCCAGCTCGTCACCTGGACGCCCAACGGCGGCGCCAACCAGAGCTGGGAGTTCACCCGCCAGCCCGACGGCTCCTACGAGATCCGCAACGCCGAGTCCCACCTGTGCGCGGACGTCTCCGGCGGCTCCACCTCCGCCGGCGCCGCCGTCATCCAGTGGACGTGCACGGGCGGCAGCAACCAGCGCTGGCTCGTCACCGCAGTGCCCGGCGCCGGCTACACCCTCGCCTCGCAGAAGAGCGGTCTGCTCCTGACCACGGCCACCACGGCCGACGGCGCCAAGGCGACCCAGCAGCCCGACACCGGCTCGGCACTCCAGCGCTGGGCCATCGACGGGATCTGACGCACGTACGGCCGCCCGCCCGGGCGGCCGTACAACCCGTGGCTGCAGAGGCCGAGTTGACCCCGCACCCGGCTGGCTATCCTGCACGCATGACGAAGATCGACATGGCGGCATCGGACGCCGAACTGGCCGTGGCGGCAGCGCAGGCGGGCGCCGCCGTGGTGCGCGAGATGTACGGGGAGCCGCTGGCCCGCTTCGAGAAGTCCGCCGGCGACTTCGCCACGGCGGCCGACCTCGCGGCCGAGAAGGCCATCCTCGACGTCCTGCGCGCCGCCCGGCCCGAGGACGCCGTGACGGGCGAGGAGAGCGGACGCACCGGAGCCGACGAGGCGCGGCGCCGCTGGCTGGTCGACCCGCTGTGCGGCACCCTCAACTACGCCGTGCGCACCATGCTCGTCGGCGTGAACGTTGCCCTGCGGAGCGGTACGGACATCACGGCCGCCGCGACGGCCGACCCGTTCAGCGGCGAGGTGTTCTGGACCGACGGCACAAGGGCCCGGCTCCGTCTCGACGGCAAGGACGAGGACTTGGCGCCGTCGCCGGATTCCCGGCTGGTGGACATCAACCTCGACCCGCCCTTCCCCAACGCGCCCGGCTTCCAGGCGGTGCGCCTGCTGGCCGAACCGGGCTTCGTGCAGCGGTTCCGGCCCCGGGTGGTCTCCACGACCCTCGCGGTGGCCTGGGTCGCCGCCGGTCGCAGGGCCGCCTACGTCACCGACGGCGACCTGCGCGACAGCGTGCACTTCGCGGCCGGGATCGCCCTGTGCCGGGCCGCCGGCTGCACGGTCACCGGCATCCACGGCCAGCCCCTGCACACCGGCGCGGGCGGACTGATCGTGGCGGCCGACCAGGACACGCACGCCGCGCTGCTGGAGCTGGCTGAGCGCCAGCGCCGCTGAATTTCGAGGTTTCAGGTTCCGAAGTCTTGTGGCCCGCTTGTCTCATCACTTAAATCAAAACATGAACTAAGCCTTGGGGTCGGCATCTTGACCCCACTTCCGCATGGAGCCATGGAGCCGCAGCATGAAACTGAGAAGCCTGGGCATCGCGCTCGCCGCAACGGCGGCGCTGATCGCCCTGCCCACCACCCACCCACCGGCCGCCGCGGCCGAAACCCCCTTGTCGCAGGGGAAGACGGCCACCGCGTCGTCCGAGGAGAACTACGGCACCACCGCCGCCAAGGCCGTCGACGGTGACACCGGTACCCGCTGGTCCTCGGCCGCCACCGACGACCAGTGGCTGGAGGTCGACCTGGGCTCCACCGCCTCCGTCACCCAGGTGGTGCTCGACTGGGAGACCGCGTACGGCAAGGACTACAAGGTTCAGATATCGAAGGACGGCACCTCCTGGACCGACCTGAAGTCCGTCACCGGTGGTGACGGCGGCGTCGACACGCTCGACGTGTCCGGCCAGGGCCGCTATGTGCGGATGCTCGGCGTGCACCGCGCGACCCCATGGGGCTACTCCCTCTGGGAGTTCCAGGTCTTCGGCTCGACGAGCTCCACCCAGCCCACCTGCGGCACCGCCAACGCCGCGCAGGGCAGGCCCGCCACCGCCTCCTCCACCGAGAACGCCGGCACCCCGGCCTCCGCCGCCTTCGACGGCAGCACCTCCACCCGCTGGTCCAGTCAGGCCGCCGACCCGCAGTGGCTCCAGGTCGACCTCGGGTCGGTGCAGGACCTGTGCAAGGTCGACCTGAACTGGGAGACCGCGTACGGCAAGGACTTCCAGATCCAGGCCTCGGCCGACGGCCAGAACTGGAGCACCCTCAAGAGCGTCACCGGCGCCGGCGGCGGCACGGCCTCCTACGACGTCAGCGGCTCGGGCCGCTACGTCCGGATCTACGGCACCGCCCGCGGCACCGGGTACGGCTACTCCCTGTGGGAGGTCGCCGTGCACACCGGTTCCACCGGCGTACCGCCCGTCCAGGGCGGCGGTGACCTCGGCCCGAACGTCATCGTCGTCGACCCCTCCACCCCGAACCTCCAGCAGAAGTTCGACGACGTCTTCAAGCAGCAGGAGTCGAGCCAATTCGGCACCGGCCGCTACCAGTTCCTGCTCAAGCCGGGCACCTACAACGGCATCAACGCCCAGATCGGCTTCTACACCTCGATCTCCGGGCTCGGCATGAACCCCGACGACACCCAGATCAACGGCGATGTCACCGTGGACGCGGGCTGGTTCAACGGCAACGCCACGCAGAACTTCTGGCGTTCGGCGGAGAACCTCGCCGTCAAGCCGTCCAACGGCACCGACCGCTGGGCGGTCGCCCAGGCGGCCCCCTTCCGCCGTATCCACGTCCAGGGCGGGCTCAACCTTGCCCCGAACGGCTACGGTTGGGCCTCCGGCGGCTACATCGCCGACTCGAAGATCGACGGCACCGTCGGCCCGTACTCCCAGCAGCAGTGGTACACCCGTGACAGCTCGGTCGGCGGCTGGACCAACGGCGTCTGGAACATGACCTTCTCCGGCGTCCAGGGCGCCCCGGCGACCAACTTCGACAGCGGCCCGTACACGACCCTCGACACCACCCCGATCTCCCGCGAGAAGCCGTTCCTCTACCTGGACGGCTCCACGTACAAGGTGTTCGTCCCCGCCAAGCGCACCAACGTCCGCGGAGTCTCCTGGCCTGCCGACGCGGGCACCTCCCTCCCGCTCGACCAGTTCTACGTCGTCAAGCCGGGCGCGACCGCCGCCACCATCAACGCGGCCCTGGCCCAGGGCCTCAACCTCCTCTTCACGCCCGGCGTTTACCACCTCGACCAGACCATCGATGTCACCCGCGCGAACACCGTCGTCCTCGGCCTGGGCCTCGCCACCCTGGTCCCGGACAACGGCATCGACGCGATGCACGTGGCCGACGTGGACGGTGTGAAGCTGGCCGGGTTCCTCATCGACGCGGGTTCGGTCAACTCCGACACCCTGCTGCGGATCGGCACGCCCGGCGCGACCGCCGACCACTCCGCCAACCCCACCACCATGCAGGACGTGTTCTTCCGTATCGGCGGCGCGGGCCCCGGTCTCGCCACCAACTCCGTGGTGGTCAACAGCGACGATGTCATCATCGACCACACCTGGATCTGGCGCGCCGACCACGGCAGCGGCGTCGGCTGGGACACCAACCGCGCCGACTACGGCCTCCGGGTCAACGGCAACGACGTGCTCGCCACGGGCCTGTTCATTGAACACTTCAACAAGTACGACGTGTACTGGAGCGGAGAACGCGGCCGGACGATCTTCTTCCAGAACGAGAAGGCCTACGACGCCCCGAACGCCGCCGCCATCACCCACGACGGCATCGTCGGCTACGCGGCCTACAAGGTCGCCGACTCGGTCGGTACGCACGAGGCGTGGGGCCTGGGCAGCTACTGCAACTACACGGCCGATCCCTCGATCGTGCAGGCCCACGGCTTCCAGGTCCCGGCGGCCCCGGGCATCAAGTTGCACGACCTGCTGGTGATCTCCCTCGGCGGCAACGGGCAGTACGCCCACGTCGTCAACGACACCGGCGCCCCCACCTCGGGCACGAGCACCGTCCCCTCCAAGGTGACCCAGTTCCCGTAGGCGGACCGGCGTCACCCACCGGGACCAGCAGAACAGGCGCGCGGCGGCCGGGGCGGGTGTGATGGACCCGTCCCTTCGTCAATCAGTGAGGCGACTCATGCGTGTACGTACCTTCGCCGCAACAGCCCTCGTCGCAGGCGTTCTCGCGCTCGGCGGCTCGACGACCGCATTCGCGGCGGACCCGGACCCGGCCGTCGGCGTCGCACAAGACAGCCCCGGCGTCTTCTCGGGCAACGTGGTCCAGGTCCCGGTCGACGTCGACGCCAACGTGTGCGGCAACTCCATCGACATCGTCGGGCTGCTGGACCCGGCCTTCGGCAACTTCTGCAGCACCGCGGACTGACGCCTCCCGTGCGCCGGCTCCCTGCTCGGGGGCCGGCGCACGGTCATGCGGTGGCACGCCTCAGTCGCGCGCCGCGGCAGGCCGGTCCGCCGTGTTGCCCCGGTGGCGCAGCAGCAGCCGTCTCGCGGGCCGTTCCACCGCCTCGTACAGCACCCAGGACAGCGCGAGCGACACGGTGAACGCGACGGCGGTCACCGCCAGCCCCGCGAGCACACCGAAGTGCGGCTTGTTGCCCAGCAGGTGCGTGCCGGCGCGCAGCACCAGCAGGTGAATCATGTAGAAGGCGAACGACAGTTCCCCCAGCCGTACCACCAGCCGGTACCTCCACAGCGACGGCAGCCCCTGCAGATCCGCGATGGCCGCCGCCGGGATGAGCAGCACGAACCCGGCGAGCGTGCAGACCGTGGCCGAGTAGCCCGGCGTGACCTGCGGGACGAGGAAGTAGCCGATGATCGCCAGGGCCAGCGAGGCCTCCAGCCCGGGCCCGCGCCAACGGCCCAGCACCACCAGCCGGGCGGTGACCGCGCCGAGGACGAACTCGGGCAGCCGGGCGGCGGGGAACGAGTACAGCGACTGGGTCGTCCAGTCGTGGGCGTCCGCCCTGGCCAGCACGAGGACCGCCGCTACCGCCAGCGCGCCCACGGCGGCCGAACCGCGCGCGCCGAGCCTGCGCAGCATCAGGAACAGCAGCGGGAACGACGCGTAGAAGAACGCCTCGCAGGCCAGCGACCAGCTGACCGGGTTCAGCGTCTGCCACCACGGGTGCCACCAGGAGTGCAGCAGCAGGACGTTCGCCAGGGCCTGCTTCGCCGTCGGCCTTGGCTGGTGCGCCAGCGTGTACGCCATCACGAGCGCGACGGCCAGCGTGACCAGGTGCACCGGGTAGACCCGGGCGATGCGCCGCCGCCAGAAGCCCAGCGCGCGGTCGCCGGGTCTCGCGGACCACGTCAGCACGAAACCGGACAGCACGAAGAAGAAGGACACCCCCGTGGCACCGGCTCCGAAGGCCCAGAAGACGATCCGGCCGCCGCCACCGCCGAAGTACCCGAAGTTGTTCACGTGCAGTCCGAACACCAGCAGCGCCGCCATCCACCGCAGTCCCGTGAGGGACGGCAGGGGCGTCAGGACGGCCGGCGGGGAGCGCCGGCCGGCCGTCGAGCCGGTTCGGGTGGGCGGCGTCGTCCGGGTGGTCCGGGGCGTCGCCGTGCTCATCGAATCACCTGCCGCAGGGGGGTCGCGTGGGGCATGAAGGGGAGCGTTGCCCGTTCACCGCCGATCCATCACGTCACGTGGCAAACATCACACTGCTGCCGAACGACACAACCGCCGCGATGCTACGGACGGCCGGACCGGTACGCCCGTACGAGTGACCGCTGCCTGAGCGTTGCCCCGCGGGCCGGCGGTGTCAGCCGGCCAGGGCGGCGAGGGTGGCGTCGAGGTCGGTGCCCTGGGGCTGGTTGTGGGGGAGCTTGGCGAGGATCTTGGCCATGCCGCAGGTGTTGCTGAGGGCGGAGAAGACCAGACCGCCGGCGACGCCCGCGCAGAGCAGGCGGACCTTGGGCCAGCGCTGTCCGGCGAGCAGCCCGGTCAGGACGAGGGAGCCGGCGGCGAGGCGGACCTGGCGGTCCATGGCCCAGGGCGTGCGGGTGGCGCCGGCGGGCCGGTGGGTGTCGTGGCCGAGCTGCGTCCAGGCGGTGGTGCCACCGGTGAGGGTGGCGGCGGTGATCCCCTGCTCGGCCAGGCGCTCGCCGGCGGTCGCGGAGCGGGCGCCGGAGGCGCACACGACGAGGAGGTCGCCGCGGCCGGCGGCTGTCCTCAGGGCGGGCAGGGCCTGGTCCAGGCGGTCGAGGGGGATGTTGTGGGCGCCGGGCAGGTGACCGGAGGCGTACTCACCGGGGGTGCGCACGTCGATGACGGTCAGCTCGTGCAGGCGGGCGCGGGCCTGGTCCGCGGTGAGGGAAGTGGTGGGTGCCACGGGGATTTTCCTTTGCTGTTCAGTGGTTACCCCTTCGCTAGGATACCCAAGGGGGTATCTCGAAGGAGCGTGGGTCGTGGAACTGTCGATGGCGGCTGAGGAACTGAAGACGGCGGTCAACCGGCTGCGCCGGGCGCAGGGCCAGATCGCCGGAGTGATCAAGATGATCGAGGACGGGCGGGACTGTGAGGACGTGGTGACGCAGCTCGCGGCGGCCTCCCGTGCCCTGGACCGGGCGGGCTTCGCGATCATCGCCACCGGCCTGCAGCACTGCCTGACCGACGGGGACACGGAGACCTCCGAGGACCGGGAGCAGATGCGCGCCCGCCTGGAGAAGCTCTTCCTTTCGCTGGCCTGAGCACAGGTGGGGTGCCGTGCACCCCATCGCTCCGGCTCCTCGGGCTCAGGTGAGGGCGTCGACGAGCATGAAGGCGGCCACGGCCAGGAGCGAGACCGCGAAGGTCCGTTGCAGCAGGGTGCCGGTGACCTTGGCGGCCAGGCGCTTGCCGTCCCACGCGCCGAGGATCGCGGCCCCGGCGAAGGGGCCGATCACCGCCCAGTGCAGGCCGGCCGTGGTGGCTCCGCGGGTGGCGAGCGAGGCCATGCTGTTCGTCGAGATGACCAGCAGGCTGGTGCCGACGGCGGCCTGCATCTCGAAGGCCAGCACCGTGACCAGGGCGGGGACCGCGAGGAAGCCCCCGCCGACCCCGAGCAGCCCCGTCAGCGCCCCCAGCCCCGCACCGGCCCCCGCTGCCTTCGCCGGCCGTACCGCCGACGCCGGACCGATGCTCGCCCGGCCGGCGGGACGCAGCATGCGCACGGCGGCGAGTGCGGCGACGGCGGCGAACGCGGCGGTCAGCAGCGGCTGTGGCAGGCGGGAGGCGGCAGCTCCGGCCGCGGCGGCGGGCAGAAGTCCGGCCGCGGCGAAGAGGGCACCGGCTCTCCAGCGCACGTTGCCGGCGCGGGCATGGGCGTACAGGGCGGTGAGCGAGGTGGCAGTGACGATGATCAGGGCGGCGGTGGTGGCCGCGGCCGGGGTGAAGCCGAGCAGGTAGATCAGCGCGGGCACCGCCAGGACGCTGCCGCCCCCGCCGAGCGCGCCGAGCGCGAGCCCGACCACGGCACCGGCGACCAGGGCCAGGATCAGCGCGCTCACGCTATGACACCGCTGGCGCCGCGGTCGTCGGTGACCGGCAGGCCCTCGCGGGCCCATGCGGTCATGCCGCCGACGACGTCGGTGGCCTCCACGCCGCGCGCGGCGAGGAGGCCGGCGGCCGTGCGGGAACGGTTCCCGGAGCGGCAGATCGCAACCACCGGCCGGCCCTGTGCGGCTGCCGGAAGCCCGGCCCCCGCCGTCAGGCGGCTCAGCGGCAGGTGCAGCGCGCCGGGCGCGTGCCCGGCCTGCCACTCCGGTGTTTCGCGGACATCCAGCAGTACGGCCGGCCCGTCGCCGGTCTGCCGGTGGGCCTCGTGCGGGGTGAGGCGGCCGGGGCCACGGCGAAGACGCGAGAACAGCGAGAACATCGTTTGATCACTCCGTGCGGGTGGTGCGGGGAAAGTCGTTCAGTCAGTGCCGTGGGACCTGGCGAGCGTGAGGCCCGCGGCGCCGGCGGCGTCGAAGCCGTCGTCGACGGCGACCACGTCACGGCCGGCGGCATCGAGCAGGGAGGCGGCGATCGCCGCGCGCATGCCGCCCGCGCAGCGCACCCACACCACGCCGTCCGGCACCTCGCCGATGCGGCCGGGCAGTTCGTGGACCGGGATGTGGACCGAGCCGTCGACGTATCCGCCCGCGCGTTCGGAGTCGCGCCGCACGTCCAGCACCACCATCTGCTCGCCGCGCCGACGCACCTCGGCGAGGTCGGCGAAATCGGCGCGCGGGAAGGAGGCGAGCCGCTCGCCTTCCCGGACCCAGGTGGCCGCCTCGCCCGTGGCGGCGGCGGCCGGGCGGTCGATGCCGACCCTGGCCAGCTCCCGCTGTGCGTCGGTGACCTGCTCGGGCGTCTCGGCGAGCAGTGTTATGGGCTTGCCCCAGGGGATCAGCCAGGCCAGGTAGGTGGCGAGCTTGCCCGCGCCCTCGAAGTTGAACGATCCGGCCACATGCCCCTCGGCGAAGGCGACCCGGTTGCGCAGGTCCACCACCCATTCCCCGGCGGCCAGCCGGGCGGCGATCTCCGCGGCGTCCGCGGGCTTCGGCGGGGTGAGGTCGAGGGGCGCGGGGCCTGCGGCGTTGGCCGGGGCCATGTGCGCGTAGTAGGCGGGGATGTCGTCCAGTCCGGCGAGCAGCTCGGCGACGAAGGTGTCCACGTCCTTGGTCAGCGCGTCGTTGCTCTTGCGCTCCCGGCCGATCGTGCTCGCGTGCCCCTCCGCCTGGGAGGAGGAGCAGAAACTGCCGAAGCCGTGGGTGGGCAGCACCGGGACTTCGTCGTCCAGCTCGTCCGCCAGGCGGTGCGCGGAGGCGTGCTGGGCGCGGGCCAGCTGCTCGGTCAGCCGCGGCTCGACCAGGTCCGGCCGGCCCACGGTGCCGATCAGCAGCGAACCTCCGGTGAACGCCGCGACCTCCCGGCCGTCCTCTGCCAGCACGTAGGAGGTGTGGTGCGGGGTGTGACCGGGGGTCGCGATCGCCCGCAGGACCAGGTCCTCGTCCACGAGGAACGTGTCGCCGTCGGCGACCGGGGTCCGGGCGAAGGCGACCGCCGCCGCGGCCGGCACCAGGTAGCGGGCGCCGGTCACGCGGGCCAGCTCCAGACCGCCGGTGACGTAGTCGTTGTGCAGATGGGTCTCGGCCACCAGCGCGATACGCACCCCACGCCGGGCCGCCGCCGCGATGACCTGCTCGAAGTCCCGAGGCGGGTCCACCACGACCGCGACCCTGGCCCCGCCGGCCAGGTAGCTGCGATTGCCCAGGCCCTCGAACTCCAGCGTTTCAACGAAGAACACGACTGCGACTCCTCTTGAGTGATGTACCCCCGGGGGTATCTGTCACTCAGCCTAACAGGGATACCCCGGGGGGTATTCCGCGCGGCTGCGAAGGCCGGCGCCCCAGAGGGAGGCGAGCCCTCGCTCGTTCGGAGGACGCCCCGGCCTGCCGTGCCGCGGTCCGCCGCTCGGCGCCGGATGATGCGTGCGTGCTCCCGCGGCACCGCCGGGCGGTGCCCTGACGTCGCGCCCGGCGGTGCCGCGTGGAGCAAAGCCACGCAGAAGCAAATCCTCGGCGGCGACACGCGATCAAAATTGCATCGTTCGTTTTCTTGAATGATTCGTGTTTATGGGGGTAGGTTCGGTCTCATGACCGCCTCCCCGACCCCGAACACCGCCGAGCAGCTCCGCGGTGCCGGCCTGCGCGTGACAGCAGCCCGCGTCGCGCTGCTGGAGACCGTCCGGGACGGAGATCACCTCGGCGTCGAGGCGATCGCCTCCGGGGTGCGTGCCCGCGTGGGCCACATCTCTTTGCAAGCCGTATACGAGGCCCTGCACGCCCTCACCGGCGCGGGTCTCGTACGCCGTATCGAACCGGCCGGCCACCCGGCCCGGTTCGAAGGACGGGTCGGCGACAACCACCACCACATCGTGTGCCGGGCGTGCGGTGTCGTAGCCGACGTCGACTGCGCTGTCGGCGACGCGCCCTGCCTGACCGCATCCGACGACCGCGGTTTCGCCATCGACGAGGCCGAGGTCGTCTACTGGGGCACCTGCCCCGACTGCTCCACCGGCCGCAGTTTCTGAGCACCGAGTTCCGTTCAGTTCGGAAGGATTGCCATGACTGACAACTACGACGAGTTCGCCGCGAATAAGTCGGAGGAGGGGAGCGGCGGCTGCCCGGTCGTGCACGGTCGCGCCCCGCACCCGACCCAGGGCGGCGGCAACCGCCAGTGGTGGCCGGACCGGCTCAACCTGAAGATCCTTGCCAAGAACCCTGCCGTGGCCAACCCGCTCGGCGAGGACTTCGACTATGCCGAGGCGTTCCAGGCCCTCGACCTTCCGGTCGTGAAGCGGGACATCGAGGAGGTGCTCACCACCTCCCAGGAGTGGTGGCCGGCCGACTTCGGCCACTACGGCCCGCTCATCATCCGTATGGCCTGGCACAGCGCGGGCACCTACCGCATCAGTGACGGCCGCGGTGGCGCCGGCGCCGGTCAGCAGCGCTTCGCGCCGCTGAACAGCTGGCCGGACAACGCCAACCTGGACAAGGCCCGCCGTCTGCTGTGGCCGGTGAAGAAGAAGTACGGCAAGAGCCTGTCCTGGGCCGACCTGATGATCCTCGCCGGCAACGTCGCGCTGGAGTCGATGGGCTTCACCACCTTCGGCTTCGGCGGTGGCCGTGAGGACGTGTGGGAGGCGGAGGAGGACGTCTACTGGGGTCCCGAGACCACCTGGCTGGACGACAAGCGCTACACCGGCGACCGCGAGCTGGAGAACCCGTTCGGCGCCGTCCAGATGGGCCTCATCTACGTCAACCCGGAGGGCCCGAACGGCAACCCGGACCCGCTGGCCGCGGCCCGCGACATCCGCGAGACGTTCCGCCGGATGGCGATGAACGACGAGGAGACGGTCGCCCTGATCGCCGGCGGCCACACCTTCGGCAAGACCCACGGCGCGGGCCCGGCCGACCACGTCGGCGCCGACCCCGAGGCCGCCGACCTGGCGGAGCAGGGCCTGGGCTGGAAGAGCAGCTACGGCACCGGCAAGGGCGCGGACGCCATCACCTCCGGCATCGAGGTCACCTGGACCACCACGCCGACCCGGTGGAGCAACAACTTCTTCGAGAACCTGTTCGGCTACGAGTGGGAGCTGACCAAGAGCCCCGCCGGCGCCAATCAGTGGAAGCCGAAGGACGGCGCGGGCCAGGGCACGGTCCCGCACGCCCACGACTCCTCGAAGAAGATCGCGCCGAACATGCTCACGACGGACCTGTCGCTGCGCTTCGACCCGGTCTACGAGCCGATCGCCCGCCGCTTCTACGAGAACCCCGACCAGTTCAAGGACGCCTTCGCCCGTGCCTGGTACAAGCTGACCCACCGCGACATGGGCCCGAAGTCCCTGTACCTCGGCCCGGAGGTCCCGCAGGAGACGCTGCTGTGGCAGGACCCGCTGCCGGAGCGCGAGGGTGAGCTGATCGACGCCGCGGACATCGCGGCCCTCAAGGCCAAGCTGCTCGACTCGGGCCTGTCCGTGTCCCAGCTGGTCACCACCGCCTGGGCGTCCGCCTCGACCTTCCGGGGCAGCGACAAGCGCGGCGGTGCCAACGGTGCCCGCATCCGCCTGCAGCCGCAGCGCGGCTGGGAGGTCAACGAGCCCGACGAGCTGGCCCAGGCGCTGCGCGCGATCGAGGGCGTCCAGCAGGAGTTCAACGCCTCCTCCGGCGCCAAGAAGGTCTCCCTGGCCGACCTCATCGTCCTCGGCGGTGTCGCGGCCGTGGAGAAGTCCGCGAAGGACGGCGGCTTCGACGTCGAGGTGCCCTTCACCCCGGGCCGCGTCGACGCGACCGAGGAGCACACCGACGCCGAGTCCTTCGAGGCGCTGGAGCCGGCCGCGGACGGCTTCCGCAACTACGTCGGCAAGGGCACCCGGCTGCCGGCCGAGTACCTGCTGCTCGACAAGGCGAACCTGCTGAACCTGAGCGCCCCCGAGACGACGGTCCTCGTCGGCGGTCTGCGTGTGCTGGGTGCCAACCACCAGCAGTCGCAGCACGGCGTCCTCACCGAGACGCCCGGCGTTCTGTCCAACGACTTCTTCGTCAACCTGCTCGACCTGGGCACGACGTGGAAGTCGACGTCCGAGGACCAGACCACGTTCGAGGGCCGCGATGCCGCCACGGGCGAGCTGAAGTGGACCGGCACCCGTGCCGACCTCGTCTTCGGCTCGAACTCCGAGCTGCGCGCGCTCGCCGAGGTCTACGCCTGCGACGACGCGAAGGAGAAGTTCGTGAAGGACTTCGTCGCCGCGTGGGACAAGGTCATGAACAGCGACCGGTTCGACCTCGTCTGATCGTCGGGCTGAGCACCACCGCCGAGGGCGTCCAGCCGGTCCGCAGGGGCCGGCCGGGCGCCCTCGGCGTATGCGATCGGCGTCAGTGGCCGAGCGCCGCCGCGCCCGCCTGGGCGTACTTCTCGTCCAGGTCGCCGGACGGGGCGCCCGCGACGCCGATGCCCGCGACCGGGGCGCCCTTGGCGGTGACCGGCGCGCCACCCGCCAGGAACAGCGTGCCGGGGATGTCCTTCAGCGTCGGCACCTGCGTCAGCCGCTTGGCCAGCTCCGAGGTGGGCGCGTTCCAGGAGACGGCCGTGAACGCCTTCCGCTCGGCGGACTCGTACGACTGCGGGCCCGCCCCGTCGCCGCGCAGGGTCACCAGGGCGTTGCCGTTGCGGTCGACGACCGCCACCGACACCTTCTGGCCCTCCTTCTCGGCGGCGTCCACCGCGGCCTGCGCCGCCTTCGTCGCGGCGTCGAGGGTGAGGTGCGTGCTCTGGGTGAGGTTGCCGCCCGCCGCCGCGACGGGAGCGGCGGGGGCGGCGGGGGCGGCGCCGGTGGAGTCGGCGGCGTTGGCGGCGACGGTACCGACGACACCGGCACCGACGACGGCCAGGGCGGCGCCGCCGACGAGGACGCGGGTACGGCGGGACGGCTTCTTGCGGCTGTGCATACGAGGCACCTTCCTGAGGCATGGCCGAAGGCTTGAACGCCGGAGGCCCGAAACGGGGGAGCGGGATCGCTCCGGTTTCGATCCTCGGCCCGGATCCGGCCTCTCACGGTCGACGTACCGGGTGTCCCCGGGGTCATCCGATCGGATGACCCCGGCCGAGTCGGCTCGGGGAACAATGGAGGGTGTTTGCCCAGTTCAGCGCGGAGACGAGGGAGGTGCCACCGGTGGCCGAGCCCGAACGCGACGACACCCGCGCCCTCACCGTCGTCATGCACACGGCGTTCTTCGTGCTGCTGTCCGCGTCCCTCGTCCGTTACCTGGCCCGGCACGCCGAGGGCCCGCGCACCCCCTGGATCATCGCGCTGTCGCTGCTGCTGGCGGCGCTGTACGTGCTCGGCCCGGCGCTCGGCACCCGCCCCACCCTGCGCCGGCTGACCTGGCTGGGCCTGGTGGTGGGCACCTGGGCGGTGCTCGCGGTGATGGCCCCCAGCTTCGTCTGGTGCGCGGTCCCCCTCTTCTACACCAGCCTGCGTACCCTCCCGGCGCGCGCCGCGATCCCGCTCGTCGCGCTGCTGACCGCGCTGGCGGTGGCGGCCCAGCTGAGCCTGGCGGGCTGGCCGGACCCCAACGTCCTGCTCGCCCCGCCGGCCGTGGCCGCCGTGGCCACCACCGTCTTCGTCGTCATGCAGCGGCAGTCGGCCCGCCGGGACGCGCTCATCGCCGACCTGGTCCGCACCCGGCGCGAACTCGCCGCCACCGAGCGGCGCGAGGGCACCCTCGCCGAGCGCGAGCGCCTCGCCCGGGAGATCCACGACACCCTCGCCCAGGGCCTGTCCAGCCAGCGCATGCTGCTCCAGGCTGCGGACCGGCTGTGGGACACCGCCCCCGGCACGGCCCGGGACCACGTCCGCACGGCGGCGGAGATCGCCGAGCGCAGCCTCGCCGAGGCCCGCCGCTTCGTCCACGACCTGACCCCGGCCGACCTCGCCGAGGGCGGCGGTCTGCTCCAGGCGCTCCGCGCGGTCGCCGAGCGCGAGACGACGCCCACACTCACCGTCCTCGTGCACGCCGAGGGCGCGCCGCCCGCCACACTGCCCGCTCCCGTCGAGTCCGCCCTGCTGCGCATCGCCCAGGGAGCCCTGGCCAATGTCCGGGAACACGCGGGCGCCACGACGGCCGCCCTCACCCTGACCTGCCTGGACGACCAGATCGTCCTGGACGTGACGGACGACGGCCGCGGCTTTGACCCCGAGGCGCCCGCATCCCCGGATGCCGTCGCCGGGCAGCGCGGGCACGGCCTGCCCGCCATCCGCGCCCGCCTGCGCCAGCTGGGCGGCACCCTGACCGTCGAATCGGCCCCCGGCCGGGGCACGGCCCTGTCGGCGTCGATCCCCCTGGAGCCCCGATGAGCACACCGCCCGAGACACCGGGGACGCCCGGACCGTCCGAGCGCACCCCCGTCCGCCTCCTCGTCTGCGACGACCACGCCGTCGTACGCGCCGGTCTGCTGGCCCTCCTGCACAGCGCGCCGGACATCGAGGTCGTCGGCGAGGCCGGCAGCGGGGAAGAGGCCCTCGCCCTCGCCCGCAAGGCCGCCCCGGACGTCGTCCTCATGGACCTCCAACTCGGCGTCGGCATCGACGGCGTGGAGACCACCCGCAGGCTGCGCGAGCTCACGCCCGCCCCGCACGTCCTGGTCCTGACGACGTACGACACCGACGCGGACGTCACCCGGGCCATCGAGGCGGGCGCCACCGGCTACCTCCTGAAGGCCGAGCGCGCCGAGGACCTGTTCGCGGCGATCCACGCCGCCGCCCAGGGCCGCCCGGCGCTGTCGGCCCCGGTCGCCGACCGGGTCATGTCCCGGCTGCGCAACCCCCGCCCGGCGCTCACACCACGCGAACGCGACATCCTCGCCCACCTCGCGCGGGGCCTGCCCAACCACGCCATCGCCCGCGCCCTGTTCATCAGCGAGGCCACGGTCAAGACCCACCTGAGGCGCATCTACGACAAGCTCGGCGTGGACACGCGTGCGGGCGCGGTGGCCGTGGCGAAGGAACAGCGGCTGCTGCCCTGAGTGTTCTGAGTAGGAGTACTCATGACACCCCCTCCGCGGGGCGCGAGGATCGGGGCCTCACACCGGTGAGCCGCCCCCGGAGATCACCGGTGATCGTGCTGCTCACCGCGGGTTTCCCAGTACCGGCAGTAATATGATCACCTAGTTTCCGGTTGCACCAGTCAGTCAACTTCTGCGCCGTCCGGTGGACGCGCGCCCTGCCCGGAGATGCCCCATGTCCTCTGTCAACGACGCCTTGGAAAACGCCCGTATCACGTACGAGCAGCACGTAGCCGCCTGCCGCCAGTGCCAGGCCGATGCCGC
Source organism: Streptomyces sp. NPDC002671 (assembly GCF_053592475.1). Taxonomy (NCBI): domain Bacteria; kingdom Bacillati; phylum Actinomycetota; class Actinomycetes; order Kitasatosporales; family Streptomycetaceae; genus Streptomyces; species Streptomyces sp. NPDC002671. Next base: position 37,983 of record NZ_JBSFVU010000020.1, on the reverse strand, counting down.
TCTCTGCGCCGTGGCGAAACACTTCTGGCGTCAGTACAACAACGCCCGCAGAGACCAGCTCCGTGCGACGGGGGCGGGAGCCCCGACGGCCTGAGGGGTCGTCAACTCGCGCTTATGGTCAGGTCGTTGTGCCGTACACCTCGGGTACGTTGCTCCGGGGTGCCGGGCCGTACCGCGTCGACGGGCCCTTGGCGAAGGTGTGCAGGACGTTCTCCGTGGTGCGCGTGACGAACGTGCGGGTGCGGCCGTCCATGCCGTGGTCGCGGCCGAGCTCGCCGGTGCCGGCCAGCAGGGCCTCCACCCAGCGCATGGTGCCGGTCGCGAACACGCCCGCCCCGCCGGCGGTCGTGTAGTACGCCGAGTCGCTGTGGCTGGGCCGGCCGCCGCAGACCAGCGGGGAGTGCGCGACGATCTCCAGCGGGCCCGGGGTGGGGGCGGCGGGGGTGACCCGGTCGTACTCGACGCCGACCAGGTGGGCGAAGCGCTCACCGGCGCGTACGCCCGTGCCGTCGTACAGCCAGTGATCGGCGGCGTGGACGACGTAGGGGGCGTCCACCGGATACCCCTCGTAGAGCACGCCGGTGAGGGAGGACTCCGGGTCGGGGGCGGGCGGGCGCCGGTAGTCGGTGGTCACCAGCTCCGGGGCGGAGGCGTAACAAGGGTCGGTGCGGTAGGCGGACTTGTAGCAGATCACCGTGCGGTCGCCCGCCCCCTGCCCGGCCTCCAGCCGGACCCGCCGGAAGCACGTGTTCGCGCCGAGGAAGGCGATGTTCGTACCGGCGTCGCGCGCCTGCGTGACGTGCGCCCGCTGCTGTGGCGTCCAGTACTCGTCGTGGCCCAGACAGACGACCGCGTGCGCGCCGCGCAGCACCGCGGGGTCGCGGTGCACGTCGACACCGGTGGTGTAGGCGAGCGGGATGCCCAGGCGTTCGGCCAGCACCACCAGCGCCCGCTCGTACACCAGGAACTTCTCGGCGCCGTTGCCGTCGTAGGGGCGGTCGAAGCTCACCGCGAGCGAACGCGTGGCGTACCCGCCCACCGGGCCGTCGTAGAGGCTGTAGCCGCCCCAGCGGTTGTACGCCTGCCAGGTGGCCGGGGCGTGCAGCAGAACCGTGCGGCCCGCCGCCTCCGTGGAGCGGACGATCAGGGGGACGTACCGCTGCTGCCCGGTGTCCGCCTCCAGCCGCAGCAGATAGGCCCCCTCCGGCCAGCCGGCGGTGTCCAGGGACAGCGTCGCGGGCCAGTCGGCGCGCACCGTGCGGGTGGCCGGCAGCAGGTGCGGGTGCGGCTGGGCGCGGCCCGGTATCCGGGGCGAGGTCCATATGCGGCGGGCCTGCGCACCGCCGTACCAGCCGACCCGGAAGGCGGAGACACGGAACGACGCGGCGGTGGTCGACACGTGCAGGCCGCACGCCTCACCCGGCGTCACGCTCACCTGGTCCGTGTACCCGGCCACCGCGTCCGGCGGGCCCGCCGAGCGCAGGCGCCAGTCGGTGGTGCCGGGGGCGTCCCGCTCCGCCTCCGGCCGCAACCGGGCGGCTCGGGTGCCCTGGGCGTCCCGATGCGGAGGTGTGCCCGTGCAGGCCGTCGCCGTGCCGAGGCCCAGGCCCGCGCACAGGGTCAGGAAGCGCCGCCGGTCCGGGCCGGGACCGGCCGGCGGCGACGTGCCGTGTTCCGGAGCCACCACACCTCCCGGACCGCGCCTCGAGGTTCGTACCTCAGCCAGGCTTCCGAGCCCTGCGCGACTCGCGCAACCGCGACGCGGGCCGGGCAGCCCGGTATCGGCGCACGCAGGTACGGGCGGGGGCCGCCCGCCGCCGGGAGCCGGCCGTTGAGCCGTTCGGGTGAGCCGCGCGTCCTACAGCGGCGGCTCGTCCAGGAGTTCCCGCAGCCAGTCGGCGCTGTGCGTGTCTCCCGGCCCGGTGCCGGAGGCGGTCGGGAAGAGACGGCCCCAGGAGCAGGCGCGGCCCAGGGCGCTCAGGCGCCACGCGAGGCTCATCGCGCGCCGCAGCTCGGCCGCCGTGCGGCCGGTACCCGTCCAGGGCTCCAGGTAGGCGTCGCGCAGCCGGGGCAGGACGCCGGGGCCGTACCGGTCGACGGCCCGTTCGGCCGGGACCCGGAGGCTGCAGAACGGGTGGGAGACGGCGGCGTCGCCCCAGTCGAAGAAGGTGAACCGGCCCGGCGCCGGGTGGAACAGCTGGCCGTCGTGCAGATCCGAGTGGTCGAGGGTGTCCTCGATGCCCACGGCGGCCAACTCATCGCACCAATCCACGAGTTGCGGCCTGAGAGCGCTGAGCCGCGCACGGTCCTCCGTCTCCAGCGCGGTGTTCTGCGCGAGCAGCGCGTCGAAGACCTCGGGCAGGGCGGGGGTCCGTGCGCTCGGGACGCCCAGCCGCTCGATCTCGCTCGCGTACGGCACCAGGGCGCGCTGCATGCTCGCGTACTGCGAGAGCAGGTCCTCCCAGGCGCGGGGCTCGACGGCCGTCCGGGAGAGGACGTCCCGGAACAGCTCGCCCCCGTCGGGCAGCAGCGACCAGCCGCGCTCGGCGTCGACGGCCAGCGGCTCCAGCACGTCTCCGGGCACCCAGCGGGCCAGCGCTGCGGTGAGCGGCCCCTCGAACGCGCTGGCCGGCGGATTCGCCTTGAACCAGACCGGGTCCTCGCCCGCCACGGGCACCCGCGCCAGGACGGACCACGGCCGCAGCCGCACCCGCCAGCCCCCGGCCGCCCGCAGCCCCTGTGCCGCCAGCCCGTCCGCCACCCAGTCGAGGGCGGCGGCCCGCCAGGACTCGTCCTCCCACGGAGTCACAGCGCCCTCGTACTGCCCGCGGTCCACGGCCATCGTTGCTTCGTCCTGCATCACGCCATTCCAGCAACGGGGGCCGCCCCGTGGCCAGCGGTTTTCCGTACCCGGGGAGAAGAAGGCCGCGGAAGTCCGTGAGCGATCCGGGAGGGTCCCGTCGCCTCAACGGCATCACGGTCAGCGGCGCTTGGGGAGCACAACGGCGACGCCCCCGGCTGGCGGCCGGGGGCGTCGTTCATTGCGGGGCGGGTGGGCGGTGTCAGGCGGCCGTGTGCTGCCTGCGGCGCCGGGTCAGGTACGTGCCCGTGATGCCCGCGGCCAGCAGGGCGCCCACGCCGAGGCCGACCGGCACGGCCGGGGACGACGAGGAGGCGGACGCGGTGTTCTGCATCGCCGGGCCGGGGGTGATGCTCGTGGCCACCGGGGCGACCGGCTCGATCGGGCCGATGTGCTTCACCGAGCCGTCCGCGTGCAGCAGCACCTGCTTGTTGTTCGGGTGCGCGAAGTCGAACATGCCCGCGAGCGAGCCGGCACCGGCGTCGAAGGAGTGGTCGCCGATGCGGCCGGTGTGCCAGTTGTCCTCGATGAAGCGGGTGATGGACGCCTGGTCGGTCAGCATGTGGTCGACCTTGTTGACCTTGCTGTAGGGCGAGACGACGAGCAGCGGCTGGCGGGTGCCGGGACCGCAGCGGTCCGCGTAGCCGCCGGACGCCGCCGGGCCGGCCTGGCAGGCGGGGCTGTCCGTCGCCTTGCCGTTGGAGCCCAGCGAGGTGTCCTTCGAGCCGTTGCGCGGGGCCGCGTAGGCGTGGTCGTACCAGCCGTCGGAGTCGTCGTAGGCGATCACGACCGCCGTGGACTTCCACTGCGGGGAGCTCTGGATCGCGTTGATCTGCTTGACCAGGAAGTGCTGCTCGTCGGTCGGGTCCGAGTAGGCCGCGTGGCCGTCCTGGAACTCGGGGGCCTTCACGAAGCTGACGGCCGGCAGCTTGCCCGCCTTGAGCGCCGCGCCGAAGTCGGTCAGGTCGTAGTTGTGGTTGGCCTGTCCGGCGTGGCCGATCTCGTCCACGTTCCTGGGCGCCAGGTGGTGCGGGTTGGAGGTGGACTTGTAGTACTCGAACGGCGAGTGGTGCGGGCTGTAGTCGGGCACGGACGCGCCACCGATGTTGGTGTGCGCGGCCTCGCACTTGGCGTAGTGGCCCTGCTGCGCGTCCCACGCGGTGGTCGGGCGGAAGCCGCCCTGGAACCAGCCCCAGCTGACGTGCTTGGCGTTGAGCAGGTCACCGATGTTCCTGCCCTGCATCGCGGCGAGCGCGTTGGTGCTGGTGTGGTTCTTGTCCGAGCAGTCGTCGAAGGCGGGGTCGGGGTCGTTGATGACCGTGCCGACACCCTTGGCGTCGGGGGACTTGACCGTGTACGCGTCCGGCGTCGGGGTCTGCTTCGGGTTCTCGGTGCCGGAGGCGGGGTCCACGGAGATCACGCCGTGCGTCTGACCGGAGATCAGGTTGAGCGCGCCGGGCGTGGAGGGCCCGTAGGCCGAGCTGAAGGCGCGGTCGGACATCGAGTAGTGCTGGGCGTAGTTCCACAGCGCGGTCACGGTGTTGCCGTCGTAGTAGTCCATCACCAGGCCGGGCTCGCCGAACAGGCCGCCGCTGCACTTGTCGACCTCGGTGTTCTGCACATACTGGTCGGCCTTGCCGCCGTCGGCGGCGTACTGCTCGGCGCCGTAGCTGTGGTTCTGGTCGCAGGTCATCGCCTGGGACGGGGCGAGCCGCTTCGGCGTGTACTGGTTGGGGTTCTTCGTCAGCAGCCCGGCGTGCGCGAGCGTGTCGATGTTCTGCGGCGTGGTCCGCGACGCGTGGAACTTCGTGCCGTCGGTGTTCGCGGCCTTCGGGTAGGTCGCGAAGTAGTGGTCGAAGGAGACGTTCTCGTCGAAGAGCACGACGACATGCTTGATGGGCGTCGCGGTCGCCGCGTACCCGCCGGAGGGCGTGGCCGCCCAGCCGGCCGCGCCACTGCCGAGCATGGTGAGTGCCGCCGCACCGGCGAGCACTCCCAGGCTGCTCATCGTTGCTCGTCTTCCATTGCTGGCCATGGTGGTTCACCCTCCGAACAGGAACGTCTGTGCGTCGTACGAGCACGGATGCTGCGTGAGGTGTACGGCGCGTCGGCGGAGCCATGGTGGCCCATGAGTGAACAGCGAGTCAGGGAACCTGGGGCAAAGTTTGACGGTGTGTTGACCCGAAAGGGTGCCGAACCACGACGAGTTGTCCGGACAGGCTCAGGTCAGCAGGGCCCGCCCGTACCAGTCCGACGCGTCCCGGACGCCGGGCAGCGCGAAGAAGTAGCCGCCGCCGAACGGGCTGATGTAGTCGGTCAGCGGCTCGCCCGCGAGCCTGCGCTGCACGGCCTCGAACTGCCGCGCCACATCCTGCTGGTAGCAGCAGAACAGCAGGCCCATGTCGAGATTGCCGTTGTGGTCCATGCCGCGGTCGTAGTTGTAGGCGCGGCGCAGGATGCGCTGGCCTTCGGTGGCGGCCGTACGGGGGTTGGCGAGCCGGATGTGGGCGTCCAGCGGGATGACGTCACCCTTGGGGTCGTCGGTGTACTTCGGTGTGTCGTGCTCCTGGTCGCCGTCCAGCGGCGCGCCGGAGGACCGGGACCGTCCGAACATGCGTTCCTGCTCGCTGAGTGAGACCCGGTCCCAGAACTCCACGAGCATCCGGATGAGCCGCACCACCTGGTAGCTGCCGCCGACCGCCCACTCCGGTTCGCCCGCACCCGCGTCCACCCACACCAGGCGGTTCATCTCGCGGGCGCTGCTCGCGTCCGGGTTGGCGATGCCGTCCTTGAACCCCATCAGATTGCGCGGGGTGCCCGAGGGCCGGGGCGGGCTGGTGAAGCCGTCCAGCCGCCAGCGGACCTGCATGCCGCCCCGGGTGTGCCGGGCGAAGTCGCGCAGCGCGTGCAGGGCGGTGTCCAGGTCGTCGGCGTGCAACTGGAGGCTGAGGTCGCCGTGGCACCAGTCGGTCTGGAGGTCGTCGTCCGGGAAGACGGGCATGGCGGTCAGCCGCCGGGGCCGCAGCGCGGCCAGACCGAACCGGTCGTCGAAGAGCGAGGCACCGGCGCCGACCGTCACGGCCAGCGCCCCGGCGGGCAGCCGGTCGCCGAGGATGCCCGAGTCGGCGGGCGGGGCGGTGATGCCCACCGGCGCGGGTGTCCCGCCGGACGTCAGGAATCGCGCGCGGTCGGTGAGCGTGCGCAGCAGGTCGGCGAGGTCCGCCCGATCGCCGGCGGTCACGTCCAGGGCGGCGAACACGCTCGCGCGGCGCGGCGCGGCGAGCACGGACGCCTGGTGGACGCCGTGGAAGGGCGCCGCGGGTGCTGCGTCCGGGCCGGGCTGCGTGGCCGGAGCCGCCGCACCGCCCGCGGCAAGTCCCGCGCCCGCGAGGGCGGCACCGCGCAGGAAACCGCGCCGCGCCACCCCACCGGTCGGCTCCTGCGCGCTCACACCGTCCTCCTCGGGTCACACAGGGTCGCCACCGAGGCCAGCGGTTCCACCAGGTCGCCGAAGACCGAGTCCGTTCCTTCCCGCTGGGCGCGGCTCAGCCGGTCCAGGGGGGTCCACCGGCCGCCGTGCCGGAAGCCGTCGAGCGTGTGCTGCGCGCGGTCCAGCTCCCGGTCCAGGCCGGCCAGACGGGGATAGCGGGTGGCGAGCAGCGGACGCAGCCGGGACAGCACCTGGCGGGTGCCGTCGAGGTTGGCGCGGGCTGTGGCGAGGTTGCTGCCACTGCCGTAGTCGGTCCGGCCGGTCAGCTCGAACTGCACGGTGTTCTCCAGGATCTCGTGTGCGCGCAGACCCAGCTGGGCCGGGTCCATGCGGGTCTGCGACCAGCTGTCACGCAGCCCCGACACGGCCTTGGCCAGGGCCGCCGCCGGGCCGCGCAGCTCCGCGGCCGACTGCCCCTGCCACAGGCCGTACTCGACGCGGTGGAAGCCGGTGAAGTCCTTGTCGCGCACTCCGCCGGCGAGCCCCGCGTCCGTGCCGTTGATCCGCCCGTCAGCGTCCCCGAAGGCGTCGTACGCCGCCCCCAGCCGCTCGTACTCCAGATGCGCCGGCAGCCAGTCGGAGCGGGCGGCGGTGAGGTCGCCGCGGTCGATCGCCTGCCGCAGCTTCCGCGTGAGCCCCACGACCTTGTCGAGCCCGCCACCGACCCACTTCTGGTACTCGATCGCCGGCGGGATCAGATCGTGCTCCGTGACGGGGACTGCGCCCGGGCCGCGCCGGCCCGAGCCGACGCGGACTCGGGGCCCGGTGACGGCGTCGGCGTCGTCGGGCACGCACAGGAAGGCGTACGTCCCCCGGCCCAGGCGCACGGTCAACTGCCGCGTCGTCCCGGGGCCGATGCCCTCCACCTCGCCGTACACCGTCCGGCTGCCCGGGTCTTCGAGGTAGACCTCGGCGGCGTCGTCGGAGGTGTTGTGCAGGTCGAAGGTCTGCACCCCGGGCACCGGCCGTGTCCAGCCCCGCCCGCAGCGGCTCGGCGACACCTCGACGGAGATGTGCCGGGACGCGTCGGCCGGGTGCCGTCGGCCGAGGAAGGCGGCCAGGGTCCCGGCGCAGCCCACCGCGAGGACGAGGAGCACCACCGCGGCCGACCGCAGGGGCACGGACCGCCTGCGGAGGCGGGGCAGCGGCATGGTGAGCCTTTCGGGGACGAGCTGGGACGATGTCCGCCCGGTGTGAACGGCCGAGGGGACACCTTCATGCTAGGCAGTCGGCCGGAACCGAACGGCTGTTCAGGCGATTCGGTGACCAAGAATTCCCCCTGGGTTCACCGGCCGTCCCCGTGAGCAGCCGTCCCCGGAGGCGGCCCGTCCCTGAGCGCTCTCACGGCGTGAGCACGAGGTCCTGCTCGACGAGCGGGGCGCCGGCGTGCCAGTCCAGAGCCTGGCCGAAGCGGACCAACTCCCCGTAGTGGGCAGGCTCGACGCGCTCGGCGAAGACCAGGCCGAGTACCGCGCGGGCGGCCTCGGCGGGGGACTGGGCCTCGCTGAAGTCGCTGAACCAGGGGCGGGAGGTGGCGGTGTCGACCATGCCGGGGCACACGGAGGCGATCAAAGTGTCCGTGGCGAGGTCCCGCGCGCGGCGCTCGGCCGCGACCGCGCGCACGGCGGCGACCTGGGCCACCTTGGAGGGCACGTTCAGCCAGACCGGCCAACCCGCTTCCTGTGCCGTCCTGTTGTGGACGGCGGTGCGCCAGGACTCGACGGCGTACTCGACCTGCTCCAGGCTCGCGTCGTCGAACAGCCGGTGCAGCCTGGGGTCGAGGTGGCCGAGGGTGCCCAGGCTGCTGGCGACGACGAGCAGCCGCCCGCCGGGCCGCAGGATCGGGCCGAAGGAGCGAAGGATCGCGTGGGTGGCGGAGTTGGAGACGTCGATGAACTCGTCGGCGCGCGCGGACTGCGAATCCCCGGGCAGCACCCGGGCCACGGCGTTGGAGATCACGACGTCGACCCCGCCGTACTGCTGCCGCAGTTCGTCGGCCAGCTCGGAGATGGCGGCGGTGTCGGTCACGTCCAGGACCCGCTCCTCAACCCGGCTGCGGGTGCCGGCCAGTTGCGCCACCTCGCGGGCCGCGTCGGTGACCCGCTGCCGGTCGCGGCCGGTGAGCAGGACGAGGTCGTCGGGGCCCATGCCGGCTGCGAGGCCCTCGGCGAGCGCGCGGCCGAGACCCTGGTTGGCGCCCGTGACGAGGGCGATGCGGGAGGCGTTGATTCGAGTTGCGTTGGTTCGCGATGCGTTCATGACTGCAACGTTAGGAATCGTCGGATCATGCGTCCAACGAAAGTTACGCACCACTAGTATGCGTAATCGTCATGGACTTCACGGATGTGTCGCTGACCGCGCTGCGGGTCTTCCGCGCGGTGGCCGAACAGGGAACCTTCACCGCTGCCGCGGCGACGCTGGGCTACACCCAGTCCGCGGTGTCGCGGCAGATCGCCGCGATCGAACGGGTCGCGGGCGCCGAGTTGTTGGAGCGCCGGCGCGACGGCGTACGGCTGACGGCGGCGGGCCGCGTGGTGATGCGCCGCGCGACGGTCGTCCTGGACGAGATCGACGCCACCGCGCGGGAGCTGTCGGGCCTGCCCGGACAGGCAGGGACCGTACGCCTCGGCTGGTTCCCGAGCGCCGGAGCCGTGCTGCTGTCCAAAGCCCTTGCCGCCCTGCGTCATTCGGACCCCGGACTCCTTGTCGTCACCCGGGAGGGCAGCACCCCGGCACTGGTGCGCGCCCTGCGGGCCGGCAGTCTCGACCTCGCTCTCCTGGCCTCGGCGCCGCCCTTCCGCCCGCCGGACGCCGAGTCGCCCGCGCTCGTGCTGCGGACGCTCACCGAACGCGCGCTGTGTCTCGCGGTGCCAACGTCCCACCCGCTGGCCCGCGGCGACTACGTCGACGTGGCCGACCTGCGCGGGCAGCGCTGGATCGCCGGCTCCACCGCCGGTGAGGACGGGCTCATGGGGGTGTGGCCGGGGCTGGACGAGCGGCCCGAGATCGCCCACACCGCCCGCGACTGGCTGGCCAAGCTGCACCTCGTCGCGGCCGGGTGCGGGCTGACCACCATGCCCGCCTCGCTCGCCTCCGCGGCCCCGCCTGGTGTGCGCATCCTGCCGGTGCGGGGCGGACCCCAGGAGCAGCGCCGCCTGCTCCTGGCCCGACTGCCCCACCCGCCGAGCGACGCGGTCACGCGGGTGGCGGCGGCGGTCCGCGCCGCGGCACTCGACATCGGCCCGCCGGAGCGGCCGTCACCGTCCCCCTGACCGCGGGTGACGCACAGGCATTTCCACGCCTGATGCCGGGCGTGCTCTGCTGTATGCTCATATCTCGAAACGAGGTACTGCGAATCGAGGTACGAGCATGAGCAAGTCCCGTGTCCCTGCCTCCCCGCTCCCGCTCCGCTACGGCACACATCCGGACCAGGTCGCCGATCTCTTCCTGCCGCTCGACGACAACGCCCTGGCGGACCCCGGGGCTTGGCGGGCCGCACCCCTGGTGCTGTTCTTCCACGGCGGGTTCTGGCGTGCCGAGCACGACCGGCAGGACGTCGCCGGATTCGCCCGTGCACTGGCCACCGAGTCCGGATGCGCGGTCGTCAGCGTCGAGTACCGGCGGGTCGGCGACGGCGGCGGCTGGCCGGTCACCCTGACCGACAGCGCGGAGGCCGTCGACCGGCTGCCCGGCCTCGCCGCGCAGGCCGCGCCCGGCCGGGTCGACCCGGCGCGGGTGGTGTACGCGGGGCACTCCGCAGGCGGCCACCTGGCCCTGTGGGCCGGCGTCCGGCACCGGCTGCCGGAGGGCGCGCCCGGTCGTACGCTCGCCCCGCCCCCGCTCCTCGGCGTGCTGGCCCTGGCGCCCACGGCCGACCTGGCCCTGGCCGACGAACTGGGCAGCGGTCGCGGCGCGGTCGCCGCATTCCTCGGTGGCGCACGCGACGAGGTCCCGGACCGGTACGCCGCCGCCGACCCCGCGGTCCTCGGCGCGCCCGCCGGCCGTACGGTCGTGATCCACGGCGCGCTCGACGAGGCGCTGCCCGTGGCCATGGCCCGTGACTACGCGGCCCGCGTCGGCGCGACGCTCCACGAGCTGCCCGACTGCGGGCACTTCGAGGTGATCGAACCGGGCTCGGCGGCCTGGCCCGTGGTGGTCGACGCGCTGCGTACGATCGTCACCGGGGAGGGTGAGGCCGCCGGCCGGGAGGTTCAGCGCACCGGGAAACCGAACGCGTAGCCCTGCTGCTTCAGCCACGGCAGCAGCGTGCGCAGGGCGGCCACGGTCTGCGAGCGGTCGCCGCCCGCGTCGTGGAACAGGAGCGTCGGGCCGTTGCCCAGCTCGCCCTTGACGGTGGCGATGATGGCGTCGGTGCCCGGCCGTTCGAAGTCCTTCGAGTCGACGTTCCAGCCCAGGGGCCGCATCCCGTGCGAGGCCGCCAGTTTCCGGCTGTACGGGGTGAACGCGCCGCCCGGGGCCCGGTAGTACATCGGCCGTACGCCCCCGGAGGCTTTCGTTATCTGCTGCTCGGCGTCCAGGATCTGCTGCGACTGGTAGGCCTCGGACTTGGTGTCCATGGTGGTGTCGTGCGACACCGTGTGGTCGCACAGCCGGTGCCCGGCGGCCACCACCTGCTTGACCAGATCCGGGTGCGCCTGGGCCTGGGTGCCGACCATGCAGAACGTCGCCTTCACGCCGTACTCGTGCAGCACTTGGAGCACCTGCGGGGTCCAGGCCGGGTCCGGGCCGTCGTCGATGGTGATGTTGACGGCGTGGTCGCCGTGGTCGGAGGCGTGGGCGATGATGGCGGACACGGCCGCCGCCTTCGGCGCGGCGGGGCGGGCCGCGGCACCCGCGCCGGCCTGTCCCTGGCCGGCGGCCGGGCCGGCCTGTGCCGTCCACACCGACGTCGCGGCGGCCAGTGCCGTCACCCCGACCGCAGCCGCTACCACCCGGCCGTACCAACCCTGCCCGCTGTGCCGCCCCATGTCCGCCCCGCTCCCAGCCCGTGTGCCGATGCCTCCCGTGCACCTGCCAGGACGGGTTTGGACGATCAAGGGATCCCGCTGTTACGAATAACGGACAATTCCGCGGCGCCTCTGCTACAGGCAGTCCGTTTCGGCGAGTTGCCGGGCGGCCCGGTCGGCGTACTCGCTGTCGCCGAGGCGGACGCATTCCTCCAGGTCGGCCCGCTGCCCGGCCGCGTCCCCGGCCTGCGCCCGGCACTCCGCCCGCTCCCACAGCAGCTCGGCCCGGTCGGCGCCGGTCAGGCTGAGCGCGGCGGTGAAGTCGGCCTCGGCCTGACGGAGTTGGCCCGCGGCCCGGTGCACATAGCCGCGGTTGTACAGCAGCGCGGGGTCGGGACCGGTGAGGTCCAGGGCCCGGTCGAGATCGTCGAGCGCGTCCTGGTGCCGGCCGCGGTCCAGGGCGATCACCGCCCGGTTGGCGAGGGCCTGGTACAGCCCGGGATCGAGGTCCAGCGCGGCCGAGAAGTCCCGCAGGGCGGCGTCGGCGTCGCCCTCCTCCAGCGCCGCGAGCCCGCGGGTGCACAGCAGGCCGGCACTGTCCGGGTGGTGGGCGAGGCCCTCCTCGGCGTCGGCGCGGGCGCCTGCCGGGTCGCCGTTCTCCAGCAGCAGCGCGGCCCGGTTGATCCGCGCGTCCAGGTGGTCCGGCTCCAGCTCCAGCACATACCCGAAGTCGGCGATCGCGCCCGCCGGGTCGCCGGTGGCCGCGCGCAGGTCGCCCCGGTTGTAGTGAGCCTCGGGGAACGGCGGGCTGACGTCGATGGCCCGCTGGTAGTCGGCGGCGGCCTCGGCGTGCCGGTCCATACGGCGGTACAGGGCGGCCCGGTCGAAGTAGTACTCGGGGTGGTTCGGGTCGGCCGCGATGACGGCCGTGAAGTCGGCCAGCCCCTCCTCCAGCCGGCCCAGCGCGGCCCGCACCTGGCCGCGGTTGTGCAGCAGCACCGACCGGTGCAACAGGTGTTCACCTTCGGCGAGTTCGGCGTCCAGCTCGGCCAGCCCCTCGCTGACCAGCGCTTCGGCCCGGTCCAGGTTACCGAGGTGCATCTCCACCAGGGCGAGCCCGTTCTGCTGGAAGACCCGCTGGAAGGAGCGGGATGCCTCGGGCATGAGCGAGGCCAGGGCGATGGCCGTGTGCAGGTGGACCCGTGCGGTGGGATGGTCCCGCTGCTCCGGCGCGCGGTGCCGGGTGTGGAGCATGCCCAGCGCGTAGTTGGAGAAGAGATGGACCATCGGGGTCGTATAGCGGCTGCGCAGGTCGAAGTAGATCTCCTCGGCCCGGTCGGGCTGCCCCAGCACCGCCAGCGCGCTGGTCAGCCGGGTGCTGATCACGCAGTACTGCTCCTCCTGGCGCTCGGGGTCGGCGAGTTCGCGTGCCCGGCCGCCGAGTTCGAGGACCGCGTGGTAGAAGCCCATGTCCACGCAGCGCCCGGCGGCGTCGATCAGCGCCCGCAGCCCCGCGCCGCCGGGGTCGGTGCCGAGCGCCCGGTGGTACGGCAGGGCGCCGAGCCGGAACTCGGTCGCGTCCGCCTGCTCCAGCACGGCGGCGCGGGCGTCGTGCAGGGCGGCCCGGACCTCGGGCTCGGCCGCGTCGTACGCGGCTTTCTGGGCGGGGGAGTCGGAGGTGCCGTCGGACTCCACGAAGGCGCGTGTGAGTTCGCCGGGCGCGCGGTCGTCTCCGGCGGCGGGCCGCGCGGGGGCCGCCAGGGGGTAGGCGTAACGCCGCAGGGCACGGCCCAGTTCGGCGGCGCGCTCCGGAAGTTCGGCGCCGGCGGTGCCGATCACGACGCGCAGCCGCGCGGGGTCGGCGCGGCGCAGCAGGATCGCGAGCAGTTCCTGCTCGGTGGGGTCCGCCTCGTGGACCGCGTCGAACGAGACGGTGACCAAGTGCGGGGCGTGTGAGGCGGCGTACGCGTTCAGGAACTCCACGACGCCGTGGGCGAGTCGGCGGGTGCGGCCGGGGCCGTAGAAGCGGGTGCGCTCCTCGGGGATGGCCACGGACGTCAGCGTCTCCCGGGAAGGCTGGACGGCATGCTCCACCGCCGGTGCCACCGACAGCAGTTCGATGTCATGGGCCTTCACCAGGCCCGGGTCGGCGGCCTGGACGGCGGGCACGATGCGGGTCAGCAGCTCGGCGGTGCCGCCGTACGGACCGCGCAGCCGGCGATGGCTGCACACCGCCAGGACCTCCGGCGCCTGCCCGTCGTCGGCAGGCCGCAGCGCGTCCCTGAGCTTCGCGGCCCGGTCCCGGCGGGTGGCGCCGGTGATCCACAGGTGCGCGGGCGGTGTGTTCGACGACGTGTTCATCGGGCCTGCTCCTCACGAGGGTCGCGGTGGAAGGGCGGACAGCCGGGGTCACGCGGGGGCGGGCCGCCGGGAACGGGCGCGGTCGCGCAGCGCCACCAAGCCGGCCAGCCCGAACTGGACCGCGCTCAGCGCGAGGAAGGCGAGCGTGTCCCAGAAGTCGCCGTCGGGATGGGACGGATGGGCCAGGCGCGTGATCAGCAGGTCCGCGAAGTGCACCGTGAGCGGGACGACCGCGACCACGGCGGTGGCGATCAGCACCACGACCCCGGCCAGGGCGAACGGCGCGTACCAGCGCGCGACCGCCCGGTCGCGGTCCGACCACTGCTCCTCGTCGACCATGCGGCCGGGCATCCGCAGAATCCGGAAGAAAGCATTACGGATCACCGCGCGCGTCGCCTGATGCAGATCGACACAGCCGAGAGCGGTGGCGAATACGTAGTAAAGATCGGTCTGCAGGAAGAGATAGAACTGCCAGACGAACCGCATTGCCGTAGTGAACGCCAGCGCCAGGGCGAAGCGCCCGGCAAAGGGCAGCTCGCTATTTCCTCCCGCGTCCGCGGCTGCCAGGCAGACAAGGACGCAGAAAACCAGCGTGTCCGCCAGCATTCCGGCGAGGAACGGCAGATATCGCTTGCGTTTCTCCACGCTGAGCAGACCGTTCAGGGTCGTCTCGAAAACCACGAAATAGAGGCGGTGGCCGATACCGAGCCGCGAGGGCAGCCCCAGCCTGCGGCCCGCCAGGGCGTGAAACGCCTCGTGCAGGAAAATGAACGGAAGCTGGGCGAACAGCAGGCCCAGTTGCACGGCGAAGAGGGAATCGGTGAAGAACAGATCGCGCGGATGCGGCCGGACCTCGGGGAGGCGGACGAGCAGGACACCGCAGACGACGGCGAGCAGGCCATAACCGGCCCATGCCCACGGCGAGAAGACGGCGACGCCAAGGTGCCTGAAGCGCACCGCCGCGGGCTCCTGCCGCTGCCCCTCGGGCTCGCCCGCCGAGCGGACGAACCCCAGGTCGGAGATGGTGTCGAGGAAGTCCTCCATGTCCACGGGCTCGTTGTAGGTGGCCGTGTACCACGCCGCCGCCTGCTCGATGCCCATCCCCGAGGCCAGCTGCCGCAGCAGGGCCGCGCCGTCCTCGGGGAACAGGGCGTAGGAGTCGGCGTCCGGCCGGCCGACGAGCACCTGACCGGACTCGGGAACGAAGGTCAGCGGATGGAACGCCAGTTCCCCCGGTGGCATGTCCACCCCCTTTCCTCCCCCTTTTCCTCATACGCAGCTTTCCTCATACGCAGCGCCCGGAGCTCGGATTCGGCCCCGGGCGCCTCTCGCCTGGTTACTTCGCCAGACACAGCGGCGGCCAGTACGAGCTTCCGTTCGTCGTCAGTTTCACGCCACCGGTCTTGCGCACGACGATCTTCTTCATTGAAATCCCCCCCTTCCGTCACGTGAACGAGCTCCCGTTCGCAATTGGCCGGAGCGAATGAGCGAACCGAAAACGGTAATTCGCCGGCCCCATGACGCTTCCCGACTGTAGCAGTGGCTGTTGGGGCGAACCAGGGGAGGTGATTGTGATTCCCGGGCATTCTCGATATTGGCCGGAATCGCTGAGCGAGTGATGTGGGGAGCGTAGTCACATCGCCGGGGACAATGTCGACGCGGCGGCCCGGGTTCCCTACACTTCCTGGGAATCGGGGCGCGCCGCGGGTCGACTTTTGGTAAAGCGTCGTCGCTCAGAAGTTCGATGCACTCGGGCCTGGACGGGTCCCGGCCCACTCGGCAGCGGGCGGGACCGAGGCGCGGCTAGGTTCGCTTTCGGGCATTCCGCACATGAACAGTGACCAGGCCAGGCAGGCGAAGGCGGCGCTGTGCAGGAGGGCGCGGACGATGTTCCAGGTGACCCACTTGTGCTCGAAGTCCGCGCGGACCGCTGCCAGATTCCTGATGTGATCGGGATCGCCGGCGTCCGCCAGGTGGTTGTTCAGGGGGACGTTGACGCTGCCGGTGACCATGAAGGCCACCAGGTACAGGACCAGCGCGGCGATCAGCCAGGGCAGCGCGGAGCGGCCGTGGCCGCGCCAGGCCAGGAAGACGGCGAGGCCGATGAGGGGGATCGAGCCCATGTACGGGAGCATGAACACGGGGTTGATGATGGCCTTGTTGATGCCCTGCATCGCCTCGACGAGGGTGCGGTCGGACGACCGGGCCAGGCCGGGCATGACCGAGTAGGAGAAGGCCGCGAAGAGTCCGGCCATGAGTCCGGTGAACAGGGTGGCTGTGAGCAGCACACCTGTCTGCAGATGCTTCATTCGGCGTCCTTCGGGGTCCAGATGCCGGTGGCGGCGGTGTCATGGGCGTAGGCGGTGAAATCTCGGGCCGGGCGGCCGAGCACCTGCTGGACGCCGTCGCCCAGGTGCGCGTTGCGGCCGTCCAGCACGGTGGTGAACAGGTAGGTCAGCAGGCCGGTGACCTCGTCCGGGACGCCTTCGGCGGCGAGCGCGGCGGCGTAGTCGGCGGCGGGCACCGGGACGTACGAGACGACCCGTCCGGCCGCCTCGGCGATCACGGCGACGGCGTCGGCGAAGGTGAGCAGCCGCGGTCCGGTCAGCTCGTACGTCCTGCCCACGTGCCCGTCCTCGGTGAGCACGGCGGCGGCGACCTCGGCGATGTCGTCGGCGTCCACGAACGGCTCGCCCACCTCCCCGGCGGGCAGCACGACCTCGCCGCCCAGCACCGGTTCGAGCAGATAGCTCTCGCTGAAGTTCTGGCTGAACCAACTGGCGCGCAGCACCGTCCAGTCGGCGCCCGAGTCCGCCAGAGCCTTCTCGCAGGTTTCGGCCTCCGGCTCGCCGCGGCCCGAGAGCAGCACCAGGCGCCGCGCGCCCGAAGCCACCGCCAGCTCGGCGAAGGAGCCGATCGCCTCCGGCGCCCCGGGGGCTGCCAGATCCGGGTAGTACGAGACGTACACCGCACGCACGCCCTCCAGCGCGGGCGCCCAGGTCTTCGGATCTTCCCAGTCGAACGGCACACCGCCGAAGCGGGAGCCGATGCGTACCGGCAGATCGCGCCCGGTCAGCTGCCGGACGACACGGCGTCCGGTCTTGCCGGTCCCGCCCAGGACAAGGGTCAGGTCTTCACGCGTCATGGTGAGTCCTCCTCGGTCTCGTTGGTGGTGGCCCCTTCGCTCCTGCCACCCCACAACCATCGGCCGAGCGGCGATCGGCAACAACGACCAAGCGTGCAAGGATCGTTGACCCTGGGGTTCACGAACGGGGGTTGTGATGGAGCGGCGCGAGATCGAGATCTTTCTGACGCTCGGCGAGGAACTGCACTTCGGCCGCAGCGCCGAGCGGCTGCACATCTCGGTGGCCATGGTCAGCAAGGCGATCAAGAAGCTGGAGCGGGCGGTCGGGGCGCCGCTGTTCGACCGCACCAGCCGCCGGGTGACGCTGACCCCGATCGGCCGGCGGCTCTTCGATGACGTGCGGCCCGCCTACCAGCAGATCCTCGACGGCTTCGAACGGGCGGTCGCGGCCGGGCGCGGTGTCGACGGGGTCCTGCGCGTCGGTTTCCTCGGCACCGCGGTCGCCCAGTTCGTCCTCCAGGTCGCCGAGGTCTTCCACACCCGGCACCCGGCCTGTCAGGTCGAGATCACCGAGACCCGCTACACCGACGGCGGCGCGGCCCTCCTGCACCACGACACGGTGGACGTCCTGCTGCTCGCGGCTCCGGGCCTCGATCCCGACCTCAGCGAGAGCCCGGTCCTCTTCCGCGAGCCCCCGGTCCTCGCCGTCTCGGCGAGACATCCCTTCGCGCGCCGCGACTCGGTCTGCCTGGAGGACCTCTCCCGCGACAAGGTCCTGCGCCCGCGCGGCATCCCCGGCGAACTCGACGCGCTCTCCGTCCCCAGCCACACCCCCGGCGGCCGACCCATCGAGCGCGGCCCGGACTTCGCGACCATCCAGGAGATGTTCGCCCTGGTGGGGGCCGGGCGCGGCATCTTCCCCGTTCCCACCCACGCGAGCCGGTACGACTCCCGGCCCGACGTCGTCTACGTCCCGATGAGCGACGGTCTCCCCTTCGAATGGCGCCTGATCTGGCGCACCGCCGTGGAGACCCACCGCGTCCGCGCCTTCTGCCAGGCCGCCCGCGACTTCGTCGAGGCGAACGGGAACCCGCTCCTGCCCGCATGACGGAGGGCCCCGTGGCGGCCCTGGCCCAGGCCCTCGGCTTCGACGCCTCAGCGTGCAGAATCAACCCCGCTGCTTCTCCAGCCACTCGACGACGTCCGGGGTCACCGGGTCGGTGATGTCCTCGAACTCCTTGTGCTTCGTGAGGAACTTGGCCACGTACGGGCACACCGGAACGATCCGCTTGCCGAGGGCGCGTACGTCGTCGAGGGCGTACTGGACCAGGCGTCCCGCCAGGCCCTGCCCCGCGTAGGCGTCGTCGACCTCGGTGTGGAAGAAGACGCGCTGGTCACCGCGGTCGCGGTAGGCGGTCAGGCCGGCGCGTTCGCCGTCGACCCGGATCTCGTAGCGGTGCCGTGCGTCGACGCGTTCGACGGTCGGCTCGGAGGAGGGCTGGTTCATGGCTGTCCTTTCCGGTGATTCGTGTACCTCATATCACGTGATGAACGGCGGTGAACCGGCGCAGTGCCCTCCGCTTCGGTCCCATCCGTGGGGACAGTGCAGGAGGCCGCCCTGATCGACGTCACCGACGGATCCGTCGTGAGCGCCGTGGTCATGGGTGACGCCGTCGGGGTACCCGGAGACGGGCACAGTGACACCACCGCCCCCGGATCTCCACGGTGGTGCCGCACCGGACCCCGGCGCGTGAGGACGAGGGGACGACCGGAAAGGAGAGTCGACCGATCATGCGTATCGCGTTTCTGACAGCGCCCGACGGCGTCGAACAGGCGGAGCTCACCCGGCCCTGGCAGGCGGTCGTGGCGGCCGGGCACGAGCCGGTGCTCGTGTCGACCCGGTCCGGTGAGGTCCAGGCCTTCCACCACCTGGACAAGGCGGACAGGTTCACGGTGGACGCGGTGGTCGGTGAGGTGTCCGCGGATTCCTTCGGCGGCCTGGTGCTGCCGGGCGGGGTCGCCAATCCGGACTTTCTGCGGATGAACGACAAGGCCGTCGCGTTCGTGAGGGAGTTCTTCGAGCTGGGGCGGCCGGTCGCCGCGATCTGTCACGCGCCGTGGACGCTCGTGGAGGCGGACGTGGTGCGGGGTCGCGAGCTGACCTCGTGGCCGAGCCTGCGCACCGACATCCGCAACGCGGGCGGCACCTGGGTCGACGAGCAGGTGAAGATCTGCGACCACGGGCCCAACAAGCTGGTCACCAGCCGCAAGCCGGCCGACCTGAAGGCGTTCTGCGAAGCGTTCCTGGAGGTGTTCGCAGAGGAGTTGGCGGGACGCTGAGTGCGCCGCGCAGGCCGCGCTGCGGCCACCACCGCGAATCGGGGGTCACCAGTAGTGACGACGGCCTGCGACGGCGTGACCGGCCGAGCCCAGAACCCAGAGGACGATGCCGATCACCACGAGTACGAGACCGATCGTCCACAGGATGCCGATCCCGGTGAGGAGCCCGATGAGCAGCAGGATGATCCCGACGATGATCATTTTGACCTCCACGGATGCAAACGCGCGGAACGCCGGACCAGGCGCGTTCCTCGTTCCGAGTACCCGGGCCGGTGCAGCGCACACGGGTTCGCCGAATCTCGAAAGGCCATCGGGAGCTTGATGGAGATCTACAACGCGAAGAGAGCGGCGCCGCCGTCTCGCCCCTGGCCACGTCCGGGTTGCCCGGTCCGGACAACCGCAACGTTGATCTTTCCCTCTTCCACTGCGAGTGAGAGGGGGCGCCATGAGGGCGAACTGGCAGCGGGTGGTGGCCGCCAGCGTATGCGGCGGCGTGCTGAGTTGTGGGGGCCTGGCGTGGCCGGCCGCGGCCGGCGAAGACCCCCCGAGGATCACCCAGGCGTATGCGGGCCCCCGCCCCGGAGAGGCCATCGGTATCGATCTGCTCAACTATGAAAGAAAGCCGGGCGTGCACCTGGTGGCCGAATCGCCGGTCTTCGCGGCCCCGATCCGGATGGACGACCCTGCGGTGGACACTGACGGGGAAGGCGCCAAGGCGCCCATCCCGGCGTCGGCCAAGCCCGGATCGTATCCGCTCGTCGTCAAGGCCGGAGGCAAGGTGGTGGCCCGCGACACCATCGACGTCAAGCCGCCCAGGCGTCCGTTCATCGAACTGGACGAAAACCGCGTGAGACGGCCGGGCACCACGGTGAGTCTGTACTTCGACGACCTGTACCCCGGAGAGGCCGGCAAGTCCTTCACCGCCCATTCCACGGCATTCACCTCGCCGATCCGCCTCGTACGCAACAAGGAGTCCTGGAACAACACCCGCTATTTCATCGCGCTGCACGTGCCGTTGCGGTACACCGTCCAAGACGGGACGTACGCGGTGCGGGTGACCGATGCGGATGGGAAGCGGAAAGCGGAGACTCGGCTGGAAGTCCGCTCAGCCCATCCCGGAGACGACGACTATCTGGGCAAGGCCAGGGGTCCCGCGTTCTTCGGGGAGGGGGGCCATCTGCTCAGCGCCCGGGCCAAGGGCTCTACGATCGCGGCGGGCAGGACGGTGTACGTCAGGTGGCAGGATGCGTACCCGGACCCCGGGGAGGAGGAGCGGATGACCGCGACATCGCCGGCGTTCCAGGCCCCGGCCAAGCTGAAGGCCGATGATCTCAAGGGCCATGAGGGGGATGCCCCGATCTTCTGGGGCCCGGCGAGGATCAAGCCCGACCTGAAGCCGGGCTCGTATCCCGTCACCGTCGTCAGCCACCACGGGCGAGTGAAGAAGACCGGCTACCTCACCGTCACCCAGGGAGCCGCCGTCCACGACGATGAGGACGGACTGTCGACCCCCGTGTGGGCGGGTGCGGGCACCGTTGCCTTCGCTCTGGGCGCCGCCTCTGTGGTGCTCGTCCGGAGGCGCAGGCGGGCGTCCGTTTCCTGACCCGGCAGGAATGGTTCCATTCGGCGTGGGTGAGGCTGAGGAGCGGGGCGACGTGATCGAGTACGGCGGCCTTGTTGACGAGGACGTCGCTCCGGCCGAACTCCCCTGGGACCGGTCCACGGACGATGCGGTTGAGTTCGGCCTCTACGGCTGCCTGTGTGGCGCTCTCGCGTTCCCTTTCCAGCAGCCAGACGCGTTCTCCCATGACTAGGCGCCACCGGCGCCCAGGCCGGATGCTCACGCGGCCTGAGTGAACCGGGCGGGGTGCGTTTCACCTCGCCCGGCTATCTGCGCGCCGGGCTGGAAAGCCCCAGCTCAGCACGCCCGGCCCCGTGGCTTGAGCGGCACGGACGGCAGTTCGGGTGCGGGCAACGGGTCCCCGTCGTACCCCCGCACTTCGCCGAATCTCGACCCGGTCATCCAGTCCTCGCGGGCCTGAACGATGTCGTCGTGCGAACGCCTGATGAAGTTCCACCAGATACCACGTGATCGACGGTTCTTCCCAGGTCAGAGGTATCGCGCACCCTCGGGCGTCAGCAAAAGGTCAGCATCGGACGCCGAGGAGTCAGCACCACATGGCGGCACGCGCTCTCGCCCGCGGCATGGGCACCTTCTTCAAGGACTGCGACCACCCTGAGTCCCGTTGGTCGAAGTGCCCGCACGAGTACAAGATCCGGTACCGCAGCGCGGCGGGCAAACAGACGGAGGAGTCCGGCCTCGGCACCCAGGACAAGGCGATCGCGCGTTTGATGGAGGTCTACAACCAGAAGAAGGCGGCGCCACGGTCCCAGTCGAAGGCAGAGCGGATCCAGAAGTACGGGAGGATGCGGTTCGAGGAGTACACCGAGGAGTGGAAGGCCGGCCAACGGCACCTGGCCGCGTCGTCTCTACGTCACCTCGACTCGCTCCTGGAACATCATCTCTACCCGGCACTCGGCAGCCGGCGGATGAACTCCTTCGACCACAAGGTGGTCGACGGCTTCATCCGCACCATGGAACGCAACGGTGCTGGTCTGGCCACCCAGTCCAACGCCTTCGACAAGCTGCGCGCGGTGCTCCTCGACGCGCATCGGCTCGGTATCTTCTCCGACAGCCCGCTGGATGGCGTCAAGCCGCCGCAGTACGACCCGGCTCGGGCGGTGATCCCGTCCCTCGAACAGCTGCGAGCGATACGGACCGCAGGTGACGACGCCTTCACGCTGGTCGTCGACCTGATGAGCGGCTGCGGTCTGCGGAACGGCGAGGCGTTCGCGGTGAACCTGCACAACATCGTGGCCGACGACGTGTACCGGGTTAACGAGCAGGTCGTTCTGTCGACGCGCCAGTACGGGCCGCTCAAGCATAGGAAGACGGGGGACTACCGCGATGTGCCCCTTCCCGCTCGCATCAGGGAGACGATCGAGTGGTACGCCGAGAAGTACGGCACCTTCGACGGCTACCTGTTGCGTCAGCCGACCGACCCTCGCAGGCCGTATCCGCATTGGGGGATGGACAACCAGTGGAAGCGGATCAGGACAGCGGGCAAGGTGGACGTCCCGGAAGGGATGGTCCTCTACGGGAACCGCCACTTCTACGCGTCGAACTGCCTGAGCAACGGCATCCCGATCACAGACGTTGCTGAGTGGATGGGACACAAGAGCGTCGATGTCACGTTCAAGATCTACCGGCACCTCCTGCCGGGATCGATCGGCAAGGCGGCGCAGGTGCTGGACATGGCACTCGCGGCCTGACGTGACGGGGGATTCCTGGCCGCGTCGGCGGCCAGGAATCGAGCGTGGTGGGACTCAGCCGAGCTTCTGCTGCCGAGCCCAGGCGTGCACATCGGTGATCTTGAACTGCAGCTTGGCGCTACGGCCGTTCCCGAACTTGTAGGGGATGAGTCCGAGTTTGGGCGCATCTCGGTACACCCACGTGATCGACATGTTCAGATACTCGGCGGTCTGCTTGGCGTTCATGAACTGCGTGGGCATGCAAGGTCCTCAAGGTCACGTGGTCGACAAGGACTGAGCCTCTGCTGCAGACCGCGGTTTGCCGAGGCAGCGGATCGAGTGGTAGGGCTCCCTCGTGATCTCCAAATACGGGCATCTGAGCCCTTGGCTTCAGGGGCCGCCGCGCAGTAGGTGAGTCGACAGGAGAGACAGCCTCCGGTCTTCGGCGCTGCACGTTCGTCCCAGCAGGTTCTTCGTCTCCTGGTGGTACGGCAGTTGCAGTCAAACTGACCAGGGGAAACAGCAGTTGGTGCGGCTCTCCGGCGGTGGCTGGTCCGGCAATGGTCCGGATCTTGGCCAGTATCGGCTTGCGCAATGTGCTGCTGCTGGGCGGGGGGTGACGGCAGTGTGACGAGCTGGATTCCGCCGGGGACCTCCCCGTTTGCCGAGCGCGGCCGCCGGGTTCAGACGTCCGGGCGGCGGCGCCGGGCAGGCCGTTGAGACAGGCGGTCGCCTTGTGGTCTTCGGCGGTCACTGAGTCGCAGCGGAACCGTTCGGACGCTGCGGAGGCGGAAGCAGCAGCGGCAGCGAGGAGCACGGCGGCGCCAACCCAGGGGATGACGCAGCACGTCGCAGGGGAGGAGCGGTAAGGGGTGCTAGCCGTTGCTCCACCCGGTTGTGCTGGAATACGAGTCCAGCAGGTCCACCACGAAGACCAGGGTCGAGCCCGCCGGGATCAACGGCGAGGGCGACTGATTGCCGTAACCGAGACGCGGGGGAACGATGATCTCGCGCCGACCGCCGACCTTCATCCCCCTCACCCCCCGGTCCCAGCCCTTGATGACCTTGCCACTGCCCAGGGCGAACTTGAACGGCTGGCCCCGGTCCCAGGAGGCATCGAACTCCTTCCCGGACTCGAAGGTCACCCCGACATAGTGGACCCTGACCACCATGCCCGGCTTTACCTCAGCCCCGTCCCCGACGATCAGGTCCCGGATGGTCAGCTCGGTAGGAGCGTCACCCTCCGGAACGTCGACCTCGGGCTTCGTCAGTTCACTCATTGCAGCCTCATCACTCTCCGTCGGAAGCCGTCGCACGGACCAGCCGGACACATGGACACTCCATGCAGCAGATGGTCACGCTACCGAGAATGCCGGTCCTCGGAGCACTCCGGATCCAGCGGTCACACGTGATGATCTTTCGCACAGCCGATGTACGCGACCGGCACGCACAGGTCACGTCTCGCGGCTGATCAGCGCTCGTGACGCCTTAATGCCGCACCGTGCGCTCGCGCTCGCTCACGCATCCGCCGGGGTGGCTCTGACCTGCGGCGCGTTCCGTGTCGGAACACGAGCCTTGTTCCATTCGGAACAGACAGGTTGTCTGGAATCGGAACAACCCTGGATGCTGGTCAGTGCTGAGCAGGGGCCTTCTGATCATTGCCCGAGGTCCCGCCGGCATCGAGTGACGGCACGAAGTCGTCGAAGACGGTGTGGACAACGGCAATGCCTCGGGCTCGACCCAGTGGGCACCGGCACGCTGTAGAAAATGGGTGAAAGGGGCGCAGAGCGATCTACGATGGTTCGCTATGGGCGTGCACATGAGCCAACATCGGACAGATCTTGGCCGCCGTGGCGGCCCACCTCCCGGTGGGCTTCGACTGATCCGTTGCAACACGCGCCTCCACGGCGGCTGTCGCGGCATCGGTTCGGCCACCGGATCGGGGGCACTTCTTGCAGCCGGTCGTTCCCGACCGGATGGAGGACGGACGCGCGGCGACCTCGTTCCCGCAGGAACAGCGACAGCGCCAACGATCTGTGGTGCGGCCGGGGTACGGCACGAGCGGCTCGTATCCGCAAGCCCGCATTTCGGCGGCTGCAGCGTCCGCGTCGATGAGGATCGTGGCACGAGGCCGGCCGCCGACTCGGGGAGCGTACGGGTCCTGCGAGTTCCGGGTCTCCTCTTCGACCATGACCCAGATCTCGGCCGCCGTGACGCGCTCTGCGGAACAGCTCTCGGTCCAGCCGTTCGGCATGATGTCGCAGGTGAGGAAGCGGGCCAGTCCTGCCTCGCGCAGGCGGCCCAGCACGGCCTGTTCGACGTCCGGGGCAGCGGCGTCGGTGGGGTAGTCACGGACCTGATACAGCTGCCAGCCTTGGCGTTCGCGCTGAGTGAGGCGGGAGGTGTAGCCGGTGCAGACGCCGATGCCGATCTTGACTGCGTTCCATTCCTGGTGAGTGATCACGTAGACGTTCGACGGTCCTGCCAGGTCGATGCCGTGGGTGGCACAGGACTTGCATCCTCCACCAGCACGGATCTTCACGAGCGTCGGTGAGACCTCGTTGCCGCAGGTCGTGCAACGGCACCGCTACGCCGTAGTCGAAGTGGCGTACGGCTCCAGCGGTTCGAGTCCGGCCGCACGCAGGGCGGCCACCGCGATGAGCGGATCGGTCTTTCGGCCCGCGGCTGCCCTCTGGTCAGCGCAGTGCCGGCAGCCGCCCTGGCCCGCCTGGAAGCCGCCCGGACGTCGGTGACGTCTCGCGTCCACAGCTGTTGCAGCGGCACCGAATGGCGCGGAGAGCAACAACGCGGCTTCGTCGACTTCTTACGTTCCGTGAGATGCCCGGTCGGCAGTCACGATTCGTCCTCGTCTCCCAGCACGTTGACGAGTGGTACGAGGAGGGGGTGGACGGAGAAGCCGGACGCGGGGCCGGGGCCCGCGTCGTATTCGGCCTTCAGGACCTGGACGGCCGACTCCGGGATCTTCCCCAGGCTGCGCAACAGGCCGGTGATCTGTTGGCGGGGACGTCGCGTGTCAGCCGGACCGGTGGCTCACCTCCGCCCAAACGGTCTTGCCGCCCGGCGGATGCGGTTCGGTGCCCCAGCGGTCGGCCAGGGCGCCGACCATGAGCAGCCCGCGGCCCGTCTCGCCGTCTGTCGCCGAGTCGGTTGGTACGACGGGGAGTTGCCCGCCCTTGGCGTCGGTGACCGCGACGCGGAGGAGGCCGGTCGTGGTGTCGAGGGTGCGGGCGAGGCGGAAGTCTCGGCCGTGGACCCGGGCGTGCAGAGCCGCATTGGCGGCGAGTTCGGCGACGATCTGCTCGGCTCGCTTTGCCGCAACGGGTGACAGGTCCCAGGCGCGGAGCTGGGTGGTGGCGAGGAGGCGGGCGAGGCGGGCGCCTCGGCGGGTGGAGGACAGGAGCTGGGCGAACGTCGCCATGGTGCCGGTCGGTTGGGGAAGGGCTGCGCTCATGGGGCCGGCGTGACGGGCGAGGTCCGTACAGTGCGTCAGCGTACGGGCACAATTGGTAGCCGGTGCGGGGATCTTGCCGTCACGCTGGGTGAGTCGATCGCGGGGAGCAGTGCGCGTACGTACCTGGAGGTGGCTGCGTATGACGAACGGTGCCGTTGAGAGTGACGCCGACGACCTGACGGGCTGTGAGGTCGAGCGGGAGTCGATCCCTCCGACGGTCTGCGGACCTTCGGCGCCGTCGTCCAGGTCCTGGGGGAGCATGCGGGGCTCAGCAGGGCAGAGTTCGGGGAGCTGGTCCGGTTCTCCAAGCGCACCGTGGAATCTGTGGAGTTGGGGCGGCGGATGCCGGAAGAGTCGTTCGTGGAGGGGGTGGAAAAGGCGACGGGGAGCACTGGGGCGTTGCGGAAGGCGGCACCAATTTCCAACGCGGGGGTGAGAACTACCCGAAGCAGACGTCCGCACTGGACGGGCGGACCCGACGACGTCGTGGACCGGGCGACGGAGTGGGTGGTGTTCCCTTCGTCGTTCCTGTCGCTCTTCCTGATGGAGCTGCGCGCCGGGCGCACCGGGGTTTCGTGAGCGCTGGGAAACCGTTCGTAGTTAACGCTTCACGCATTGGTGAGCTGACCGTAGAATTCTGCGTCCAGGGGGGATCAGCGGGACTTGTGCGGCCACCAGAACAGTACGGACGTCTGTGGCCGTGCTTTGCGTTGGCGGCAGGGGGCACTGCCGCCGAGGCCGGTGCTCCGTTGGCCCGGAGGCGACAACATCAGGGACCAGCGTGACGAACTCGGGTGACTTCGGGGGTAGCCAGGAACTCGACCGCCTCAAGGCGATGCTTGAGAACTGGCGCACCTCCCTGGTGGACCTGAGCGGCCGCAACCGGCTGCTCAATTTCCGCCACACCAAGTCGGCGACACTGGAGATCTCGACCCCGTCCGCGCGGGAGCTCGTCGAAGGCCTGACCCGAGGCTGGGACTTCGCGCCGCTCCCGGACGAGGAGCCGGCAGCCGACGAGGGTGTGCGACCCGGCGATGTCGTCCTGGCGAAGAAGAGCGACCGCACCGACGGAATCGTCACCCAGAAGACCACCGCGCCTTCTCTCCTGCGCGCGTTGAACAGCTTGCGCGCCAAAGCGACGCAGGTCTTCAACGACTACGGCCTCTGGACCCTCAACCTCGGCGTCGGCATGCTCCGCTGGTGTGAGGACGGAGCCGAGACAGGCTGCGACGCCCCTCTGGTCCTGATCCCGGCGGTCATCGAGCGTACGCGCAACGGCCGGATCCGCCTGAGGGCGAGCGACGACGAGGAACCACGTCTCAACCCGGCCCTGAGAGTGAAGCTGCAGCAGTTCCATATCGACTGGACGCCGGTCGCCGAACAGGACCCTTCGGACCTGCAGGCGGTGCTCTCCGCCGCGGCTCACGCGCTGGCGGGCAAGCCCGGATGGCGGATCTCCGACCGCGTCGTACTCGCGCTCTTCGCCTCCCACAAGGAGTCGATGTACCAGGACTTGCTGGACAATGAGGGCTGGCTCCTCGGCAGCGACCTCGTACGGGCGATGGCGCTCGGCCCGCATTCCGGACTCGCCTCCGACCGTTTCGACTTCGAGGAGATCGAACTCGACCGGATCGACGAACTGAGCCCGCCCGAGGACAGCCCGCTGGTGCTCGACGCCGACGCCTCGCAGCGGCAGGCCGTCGCCGCGGCCGTGGCCGGACAGTCGTTCGTCCTCGACGGCCCGCCCGGCACCGGCAAGAGCCAGACGATCACGAACATGATCGCCGGTCTGATGCACGCGGGCCGCAGCGTGCTGTTCGTCAGTGAGAAGGCGGCGGCCCTCGACGTCGTCCTCGACCGGCTGAAGTCGGTGGGACTCGACTCGTACGCTCTGGCCCTCCACAGTCACAACACCAGCCGCAAAGCGGTGGCCCAGGAACTGGGCCGGGCGCTCGGGGAGGAGCCGCGCGCACCGCAACTGTCACAGCAGACCCTGGCGCAGGCCAGAGAACTGCGCCTGGCGCTCAGCTCCTACGCCGAAGCGATGAACGAGGTCCGCGACTCGCTGGGACGGACCCTGCACGACGTGCTCGGTCGGGTCGGCCGGCTGTCCGAGGCGCCGGTGGCCTACCTGAGCCGTGGTGACGACACCCCTAGGGGGGCGGAGGCGACGTTTCGCGCCGAGACGCTCGGTGGCGAGGACCTGCGCCTGATCGTCGAGGCGACGAAAGCCATCTCCGACGCCTGGGAGGCGGTCGCCGATCCGACGTTCCCCTGGCGTGGTCTGCGGGCCGGCCTGCCGCATCCCCGCCCCGTGCTGGAGCAGGCCCAGGCGGCGCGGGACGCGCTCGCGACGGCGGTCGACCGGTACCGGGATCTCGCACCCGATGGAGTACCCGTCACAGATGAGAGCGGAATCGACCGTCTGATCGGGCTCCTACGGCTGCTCGACGTGCGCAGTCCCGTGCCGGAAGCATGGCTGACCACGGATGCCTTCGCCGACGAGGTGGACGACCGGGTCGACGCTTTCCTGGCGGAACTGCGCAAGGCGCAGCGCACGCGCACCGCCGTCCGAGCGACGGTGGGCGAGCGCTGGCAGGAGCTGTCCACCAGGCTGACGGCTGAGCCGGGAGAGGCCGAGAAGGCGCTCTCGGCGATGGCGCCGCGCGGCCTCGACCTCGCCGGACTCACGGAAGAGGGAGCGCGACAGCTCGCCGGGGAGTTCGACGAGACCGCCGGTGTGCTGGAGCGGACTCTGCAGAGCCTCACCCGCGTCAGCTACCTCACCGGGCTCACAAATCCCGGCAGCCCCGGGGAAGCGCGTGATCTGTGTGACGTGATTGCTGTGGCCGGCACCGAACAT
Organism: Streptomyces sp. NPDC002671; assembly: GCF_053592475.1. NCBI lineage: Bacteria > Bacillati > Actinomycetota > Actinomycetes > Kitasatosporales > Streptomycetaceae > Streptomyces > Streptomyces sp. NPDC002671. Next base: position 9,233 of record NZ_JBSFVU010000020.1, on the reverse strand, counting down.
CGCCCTCTTGAGCGGTGGCTGGTCCCTGAAGGCCCCGCGCGGGCGGAGGAGGCGGCGGTCGGGGCCGCCGCCGACGCATTGCGTGACTTCTTCACCCGACGGGACCAGGTACTTTCCGCCCAGGCCCTCGCGACGGACCACACGGGCCCGGGATGGGCCGAACTGCTTCCGGAAGTGAGCGCGGAGCGACCGGCCAACGAGCAGGCCCTCGGCGCACTGGAACCGCCCGGCGCCGACATCGCGCCGTTGACCGGCCGGGAGGCCGCGGAGCTGGCCGAGCGGTTCGACATGCTTGCCGACACCCTTGAGACGGCCGCCGAGCACGCCGACTCGGTGGCCGACCGCCTCGGGTGCGGTCGGCCGAAGGCGACGTCCGAGGCCGAGGACCTGGCCACGCTCGTGGAGCTGGCCACCGCCTCGGACCGCACGCTCGACGCATGGCTCGATCCCCGGGCACTTCCCGGTGTCCAGGCAGCCGTCGCGGAGATCTCCTCGGCCGCCGAAGAACTGGCTGCCGCGGCGGAGGCGGCACACGGCACCTTCCTGCCCGAAGCCGTCTCCACACCCGAACTGCCCGAAGCCGTCCACCGGCTCATGGAGGGCCGCCAGGGATTCGCCGGCATGCTGTCCAGCGGCATCCGGGCCGACCGGAAGCTCGTGGCCCGGCTGACACACGGCGGCTCATGGCGTGGCGAGCTGTACGACAAGCTGCCACTGGCCGACGCCTGGTGCACCGCGCACCGGAAGCTACGGTCGCTGGCCTCGACCCACGCCGAGCTGATCGGACGCTATCGGGGCACGGCTCTGCCTGACGTCCCGGCACTGCGTAAGGCACTCGTGCACGCCGAAGCGGTCCACGCACTCGCGCCGGAATCCGTCGCCGATCCCCACCGCCGGAGCCTGCTGGCCGCTCACCTGGCCGATGGCCGAGAGCCGCAACCCGCACTCGTCGAGCAGGGCGCGGCGCTGCGCGGTGAGCTCGCCACGTGGCGACGGTACTTGGACAGCGAGTCGCTGGCACCGCATGCGGCCGACCTCACCAAGCTGCCACTCGACGCCGCCGCCCGCTGGCTGCGCGCCCACCTCGCCCCATTGCGACAGGCCGTCGCGCTGCTGGACACCGTGGCCTCGGTCGGTCGCCGCGGCAGTGGCCCCGGTTCCGAACACACGCTCGCCGCCGCGCGCGCCGCGGTCACGGCCGCGCACGCGGCCCAGAAGGAGACAGTCGCGTTCGACGCCCAGGCCGTAACCGACCGCGGCCTTCTCGGTCCGTGGTACGGGGGACTCGACACGCAGGCGGACGACCTGCACCACGAGGCGCCCAACGGCGTGACGGGATACGAACCTGTGGGAGAACTCCTGCGACGCGGTCTGGACCTGACGCGACAGCGACCGGGACCGCACGCGACGGAACAACAACGCGAGCTGCTGGGCCGCTACGTCCCGCAAGGGCGCCCCGCCACCGAGGCCCTGCGGACCGCCTTGGACTCCGCCCGGCTGATCGCCCGCCTCGCGCCCGATACGCTCACCGACCCCGCGCGCCGAAGCAGCCTCGTCGACGTACTGGCCGACGGCAGGCCCGAACCGCGCGAACTCCTCGCGCAGACCGCACAGATCCGCCGTGACCTGGACCTCTGGCACGAGTACACCCAGCAGCCGCAGGTCGCCGCGCTCGGCACGGTACTCGCCGTTCGCCCGCTCGACCGGGCGGCGAGCTGGCTCCGGGCACACGTGGAGCCCTTCGAGGACGCGGCCGACCTCATCCGCTCCACAGCCCGCGTCATGGAGGGGGACAAGGGGCTGACCCTGTCCCGGGCCAGGGAAGCGGTGGCCGCCGTCGTCTCCGCCCGTGCCGCCGAGTCCGGTTTCGCGGAGAACGACGCCGGGAACCGGAGCCTTCTCGGCATCCTCTACCGGGGGACCGAGACAGACCGTGACGCGGTCCTGGACGCTCTGGACTGGTCTCAGAAGGTCCGCCGTGCCGCACACGGCGGTCACTCGGCGCCCCTGCCGCAAGCAGCGGCCCGGCTGATGCTGACCGCGCCCGCCGACCCCTCCGTCGCGGCCCGCGCCAACGACTGGAGCCGCCAGCGCGAGGCACTCGCCGGGTACTTCGAGCCCGAGCGCGCGGAGGAGCTGCGACGCGAACTCGCCGAATCGCTCTCCACGGCCGAGTCCGTCCTGTCCCTCCTCGACCGCGACCCCTTCGGCCCAGAAGCGTGGACCAGCTGCGCTGACGCACTGACCTTGCTGCGCCGCTACCACCTCGACGGACTGCCCGACCAGCTCGCACGCCGCGAGGTCTCCGCCGAGGACTTCCCCGCGGCGATGGAGCGTGCGGTGCTCACCGCGTGGGTCGAGCACCAGTTGGGCACGGACCAGAGGCTGAAGCCGATGCGGGCGGTGGAACGGGACCAGCTGGTGGAGCGGTTCCAGAGGGCGGACCAGGACCTGGTGGCAGCGGCGCACGCCGAGGTCATCGCCGCCTGCAACGCCCGCCGTCCTCGCCGGACGTCGGTGGGTCAGGCCGCGGTGATCCGCCGCGAGGCGGAGAAACAGCGCCGCCACATGCCCGTACGGCATCTGCTGACACAGACACGCGACGTCGTACGGCTGGTCAAGCCCTGCTTCATGATGAGCCCGTTGACGGTCAGCCAGTTCCTGCCACCGGACTTCGAGTTCGACGTCGTCGTCTTCGACGAGGCGTCCCAGGTGCTGCCCCAGGACGCGGTGAACTCCGTCTACCGGGGCAAGGCCCTCATCGTGGCGGGCGACCAGAAGCAGCTGCCGCCGACCTCGTTCTTCGCCGCGGCCGGCGACGGCGACGACGGCGACGAGTGGGACGAGGACGCCACCGACGGCTTCGAGTCCATCCTCGACATGTGCAAGGCCAGCGGAGTCCTGCGCGGGCTGCCCCTGCGTTGGCACTACCGCAGTCGGCACGAGAACCTGATCGCCTTCAGCAACCACGACTTCTACGACAATTCCATGGTCACGTTCCCGGGCGCGCTGGAACAGGGGCCGGACATCGGCGTGGAGTTCATCAAGGCGGACGGCGTCTACGACCGCGGCGGGAGCAGCGACAACCCCCTTGAGGCCGCCAAGGTGGCCCAGCGCGTCATCCACCACTTCGACACCCGCCCCGAGTACACCCTCGGCGTCGTCGCGCTGTCGAAGGCACAGGCGGAGACGATCGAGGAGGCGGTGCAGAAAGCGAGGGCGGCCCGCCCGGACCTCGACCACCACTTCACGGAGGGCCGGCTCGACGGTTTCTTCGTCAAGAACCTCGAAACCGTCCAGGGCGACGAGCGCGACGTCATCATCCTCTCCATCGGCTACGGCCCCGACCACCGGGGCAAGCTGTCGTCGACGTTCGGCCCCATCAACAGGGAGGGCGGCTGGCGACGCCTCAACGTGGCCGTGACCCGCGCGCGGCGCCGCATGGAAATCGTCGCCTCCTTCTACGGAGGCGATCTGCCGGACAGTGCCAACAAGAGCGTGCAGCACCTCAAGCGGTACCTGCAGTACGCCCAGCACGGTCCCGCGATCCTCCAGACGCAGGCCGCGGATCCGGACGCGGCTCCGGAGAGCCCCTTCGAAGAGGAGGTCATCGACGTCCTGCGCGGCTGGGGGTATGACGTCCAGCCACAGGTGGGCGTCGCCGGTTTCCGCATCGACATGGCGGTACGGCACCCGGGCGCGCCCGGCACGTACGCGCTGGGCATCGAGTGCGACGGCGCCATGTACCACTCCTCGCGGGCGGCTCGCGACCGCGACCGGCTCAGGGAAGCGGTCCTGCGTGACCTGGGCTGGCGGCTGCACCGAATCTGGGGTACGGACTGGTACCGGAACCGCCGGGATGCGATGGCGCGGCTGCGGGCCGCGGTGGAGGCGGCGTGTTCGGAGGATCCGCATGCGGTGCGAGTGACACCACCGGTGGGGCAGGACGACAGCGGCGGCAACCGTGGCAACGGTGGTGGCCGTACGGCGGAGGTCGTGGAAAGCTCCATGCGCGCGTGGGGCGGAGAACCGGCGGAAGCGGCAGGCGGTCCGGTGGTCCCGCGAGTGGAGTTCGTGACGGTCGACGCCGGCCCTGCGCCTTGGAGCCGTCCCTACCAGGAGGTCGACCCTGACCTGTTGGCGGAGGTACGTGACAGGTCCAGCGGCCGGCGGGGCCTGTGGGGCGTGGAGTTGCAGGACCCGGATGCCCTCGACGTGGTGGCGGACGTGGCGCTCTGCGTGGTCGAGGTGGAAGGACCCGTCGAGAAGGAGGTGATCTACACCCGGGTCCGTCTCGCGTGGGGCATCGGACGGGCCGGCCAGGTGGTTCGCGACCGCATCGACCGAGCTCTTCGCCGCCTGCTCAAGCAGGGCAAGATCGTCCACGTCGGTACGGCCTACGACATGCCCGGCCACGAGACGGAGTTCGCCCGCACGCCGACGGAGCGGTGCGCCCGACGAGTGGCGGAGGTTCCCGTGGCGGAGCGGCAGTTCGTGCTCAGGAACGTGGTCGACGAAGGACCCGGCGTGCACCGCGAGGACCTGCTGCGGGAAGCCGCTCGCTTCTTCGGGTGGGCGCGGCTCGGAGCCGACATCCGGGACGCGCTGACTGCCGACGTCGACGCGTTGACCGCCGCCGGGGACCTGATCGAGTCGGAGGGCGGCCTGATACCCGCGGAGGATTCTTGATCCGTTGCGGTGGGTTCTCCTCACACCTGCTCTTGTACGGGCTGCAGCCGCGCTCGCTCCACGGTCGTGCCCCACGACGTGGTGGGGGCCAGGCCCAATGCCGCTGACTTGAGTGCCCTGGCCTCGGTGGGTGGGTGTGGCGAGGGCAGGGCAGGTCAAGTCGCTTGCGTCATGTGCCTGTTCTTCGGGCAGGGATGACGCGGAAGACCGTCGAGGGGCCGACGAGCTCGCCGACTGTTTGAGCGAGGCGCTGGTTCGGAGCGCTGTTGATCACGAGAGCGGCACTGCCAAGGCCCTGGTGGACGAAGGCGTCGTGGCCCATCAGACGGCCGAGGGCGGCGGAATTGATGTCGGCCGCCGCGGCGTCATCAAGGTGGGCTGCTCCTCAAGTACCAGGTCGAGGGAACTGAGCGGTACGGAGGCGAAACGGCGGAAACGGGCACCGTGGCTGGGAGCACTGCCGTCGTCGAGGCACCAGGTCGAGCCCTCGCGGTCGTGGCCCACCCGCACTGGTGCAGTCCGCCTGATGACGCGTCATCAAAGTCGGCAACGGGTCAGTGTGAGTCCTGAAACACCTGGGGACAGCTGACCGGACATGCGAATCGTTGTAGTCTCCGGAGGCCGCCCTTGACCTGCAAAGAGCAGGCAGGGAGCAGACAAATCGGGAGTTTCTCCGTGTTCCGTACCATGTTCAAGTCCAAGATCTAGCATCTGGGCATTTGTGCAGGTCAGATGTACGACCGGGTCGCTCGGGTCAGCAAACGGTCAGCGTTGGGCGCGGAAGCGTCCTGGCATGCTGACCTGGTGACCGCCGCGGCGGGGATCAGGACGCAGATGCCTGGCTCTCGCTCGCTACGTGGCTCGTCAGCTCGCCCGCGGTATGGGCTCGTTCTTAAGGACTGCGGCTGTGCCAGGCCGACCCGGTGCCCGCATCCGTACACAATCCGGTTCCGCAACGGTCCGGGGAAGCAGTTCGAGGAGAGCGGCTTCGATACGCAGGACGACGGGATCGAACGCCTCACGCAGATCTACGCGGAGAAGAAGCGCACGGCGCGGTCTGTCGCGGAAGCGCGCCGGGAGCTGGGACAGAAGACGGTCGCGGAATACGCGAAGCCGTGGCGGCCCAGGCAGCGCCGGATGACCGAATACTCAACCGGCGAGCACGTCAACAGCTCCATCGGCGTCCATACCGCGCCTGGGTTCACGGAAGCTGATATCCGTGCCCCCATCGTGATGGAGCGCTTCCTGGACGAGTTGGAGGCCGACGGCGTCGGCCGGGGAAATCAGGTCAACATACTGCGCACCCTCAAGGCGACTCTGCGGGACGCCCACGACAAGGGGGCGATGGCGGATGACCCGGTCAAGGGGGTGCAGGAGCCGGAGTACGTTCGCCAGAGGGTGGTCGTTCCAGACCTGGCCCATGTGAAGCAGGCTTTGGCTGTCGCGGGTGACGACCTTGCTCTGGAGATCGTGATGATGTCGGGGTGCGGACTACGCAACGGCGAAGCCCGGTCCGTGGCCTCAACGACGTGGTAGCGGACGACGTGTACCGGGTGCACGAGCAGATTCACTCCAACACGCACCGGCTTGCAAAGCTGAAGCATCGCAAGGTGGGGGAGTTCCGGGAGGTGCCGCTGCCCCGCTCGGTACGAGAGGCGATCGAACGCTATGAGGAGAAGCACGGCACGACCGAGGAGGGGTATCTGCTGCGGGGACCGAGCGGCTATTACACGGAGGCGATGGAACGCCGGCGCGTTCGCGCACTCTTCGAGAAGCTGCCAGTAGTGGACGGGATGGGCATGTACGGCTTCCGGCACTACTTCGCCTCCAATGCGCTGGGCAGTGGCATCCCGATCACCGACGTGGCCGAGTGGATGGGACACAAGTCGATCGAGGAGACGTACCGCACCTACCGGCACCTGATGCCGGGGAGCATCACCGAGGCGGCGCGCGTCCTGGACGCCGGCCTGTGGGACGCGGCCTGAGGCCGCAGCGAAGCCTGTCGGGCTGCCCTTTGACGCGGGCTGCAACGGCACGACATGGCACATGTCGTAGAAGCCGTCCACGGGGGTCCAGTTGGTCCAGGGTGAGTGCGTAAGTCCAGGTCAGAGCCTTGTGACGTGAGAGCGTATACGGGGTTGGTGACACGCCTGTGATCGCTCGTGATGCGTGAGCACCCCCGTCGGCTTGCTCCGACGGGGGTGCTGCGTAGATGGGGACGTGATACGACGACGTCCCGCTGGCTTGCTCCAGCGGGACGTCGTCGTGCAGTTGGTCAAGACGGAATGGGGCTTGCACTGGAGGCTCCGTTGTACTCCGGCTCGCCGCTCTCGAGTACGCGGAGGAGCGAGGCGGTGACGACGCGGGCGGTGCGGCCTATCGGCAGCACGCGGCAGGGGAATTCCCCGCGGCGAACAAGGTCGTAGCTCTTCGATCTCGACAAGCCGAACGCCTGGGCGGCGTCCTCGACGCTCGCCGTCCCACTCCAGGTGGCGCGGATGCGCTCGGGGCTGAAGTGGCCGTGAGGCGTTTCGCCGCTCTGACGGGGCATTCCTATCAACAGTGCCTTTCCGGTTTGATTGCTTCCCGGGCAGCGGGAAGCGGGGAGAGGCGGTGGACTGCCAATAGTCCAAGGAATCACCGGTCTCGGTAACTGGCCATTGACGGATACCCTGCTCCGATCAGCGTGAGGGTGAGTTGCAAGCCCAACCAGCATTGCTGGTTGGGGCACCGCGTCCGCGTCGCCAGCGAGGTGATGGTCAACGCGGTTGGCGGTAGGGCGCCCGCCGGACTTGGTCCGAGCACTCGCGCATCTCGCACCTGTGCCCCCGTTGGAGGCCAAACCGGCCTGTGGGCACTTCCTCGGGTCGGCCACTTCAACAGGGGCCCGGAAGGGGTGAGAACGGCTGACTCGGTTGAGCCCTGCGGTCGTCGGGACGCAGTGGAAATGGAATGAGAATGGCCCGCGGAGCGACCTACGATCGTCTGTCATGGGTGTATACGCGAGCCGGAATCGGACGGATGCGGCGCCGAAGCGGGCGGCCGAGCCACAGGCCGAGTTCTTCGAGAGGGTCGCCGGTCCGTTCTGGGACCAGGTTCGGGATGTGATCAACGAATGGTGGTCGCGCTTCCCTGACCAGGCTCAACCCGGCCTGCTCAGCCGGCTGCGGGACCGAAACTCCGACACGAACGTCTACTCTGCGCTGTGGGAGTTGTACCTGCACGAGATGTTGCTCTGTTCCGGTTGCAGCGTGGAGGTTGAGCGGCAAACGGGAACAGGTGGCTATAAGCCCGACTTCCTGGTTACGCGCGGCAACGAGCAGTTCGTCGTCGAGGCGATTTGGAAGGCTCAGAAGCGCGACGCTGGGTCTTACTCGCTCCCACCGCAGTTGAGCGATGCCATCGATCGCTTGCCGAGTCCGAACTTCTTCGTATCGTGCGAACTCCACAGCACCGGTACGGCAACGCCGCCGCAGAGACGGCTGAAGTCCGGGCTGACGCGATGGCTTGCAAGCTTGGACCCCGACCAGGTCATCGCCGACCATGAGCGCAAGGTGCCGCTTCCCAGTCACACTTGGCAAGAGGCTGGCTGGTGCCTCACGTTTCAAGCGATTCCCCGCAGCCCAGGCAAACGTGGCAATCCATCCAGCAGGACAATCGGCGTCTACCCCTCGGCATGGGCGGTCGAGGACGGATCGGAGCGAGTGCTCGACGCCGTCACACACAAGGGTGGGAAGTATGGTGACCTGGAGCTGCCATTCATCGTGGCGGTAGGCCATGCAGCCGACTTCCCCGAAGATGAGGACATCGAGAGAGCGCTGTACGGGAGTACGGTCGAGTACGCCTACGACAGCGGATCGACCTTCAGCCGAAAGCCCGATGGCTACTGGACTGCCACCTACGACCATGCCCACAGTCGTGTCAGCGGCGTGCTCGTCGTGAACAACCCAGCACCCTGGACCTGGACGAAAAACACTCCCGTTCTCTGGCAAAGCCCGGATCCCGCCTCGCTTCCTGCCCCCATCTTCCCTACCTGGGCAACCGCGCAACTGGCTGGGATCCAGGTCGAGCGCCAGCCCGCGATTCGCTCCGTCCACACCGCTCTCGGTCTGCCGGAACGCTGGCCGACCGGCGACGCCTTCCCCCGGAGTGACCCGAGATGACGGCAGCGGCACCGTCAGTCTCGACAGCGGCACCCCGGTGAGATCACCTCATGCGCACGGCAGCGTTCGGTGGGGGCCTCTGCGTGGACTGGGGAGGCCGCTCGACCGGGTTCGGGGAGCATCCGTCGTGCACCGGGTGGACGCCCTGATCGGCCAGCCGACGCTGTGCCGCATCCGAACGAAGTGGCCTGCGGCCGCGGGCCGAAGGCTGGGAGGCGGATGTGGCTTGCGGACGGGTTCTCACCCGCCGGGCCGCGCTTTAGGCTGCGACCGCTCCGAAATCTGGCGATCTTTTGGAGGGTGTGCAGGATGAACCGAGCTCTCATGACCGCATTGGCGGCAGCAGCGTTGGTCGTGTCCGGGGGCAGCACCACCGCCTCC
>NZ_JBSFVU010000019.1:0-209707 GCF_053592475.1 Streptomyces sp. NPDC002671 | reverse complement strand
AAACGCCCGGTTACATTCCGAACCCGGAAGCTAAGCCTCACAGCGCCGATGGTACTGCAGGGGGGACCCTGTGGGAGAGTAGGACGCCGCCGAACTCCTTTTATAGCTCCGGCTCTTGGGCACTCAGCCCAGGAGCCGGAGCTTTTTTGCGTTGAGGTAAGGTCAGGGGGCATCGTTGGATCGTTTCGCACAGGAGGCCCCCGGGTGGAGGTCCAGGAGACCCGTGTCCAGACAGACCGGGTCCTCACCATCCCCAACATCCTCAGCATGGCCCGGCTCGCCGGCGTACCGCTGTTCCTGTGGCTGATCCTCAGGCCGGAGTTCGGGGGCCCCAACAGCGATGGATGGGCTCTTCTCGTGCTGGCGCTGAGCGGGGTCAGCGACTATCTGGACGGCAAGCTCGCCCGGCGCTGGAATCAGATCAGCAGTCTCGGCCGACTGCTCGATCCGGCGGCGGACAGGCTGTACGTGCTTTCCACCCTGGTCGGTCTCACATGGCGAGAGATCCTGCCGATCTGGTTGACCGCCGCACTGCTCCTGAGGGAGCTGGTTCTGCTGGTGATGGTGGGTATCCTCAGGCGGCACGGATATCCGCCGCCCCAGGTGAACTTCCTGGGGAAAGCCGCTACCTTCAACTTGATGTATGCCTTCCCGCTCCTGCTCCTCAGCGACGGAAGTGGTTGGATCGCGTCACTCGCCGCTGTTTTCGGATGGGCGTTCGCCGGATGGGGTACAACCCTCTACTGGTGGGCAGGAGTGCTCTACGTAGTGCAAGTCCGCCGTTTGGTTCGTGCGGACACCATGGCCGATTGAGCCTGGCGAATGTCCGGACGTAGCGCTTCGATGGCCCGCACTGGAAAAGTGCGGGACAATCTGGACGGGTGAAGTCGGCTGGACCGTCGTCTCTTGGAGGAGGACGCTTCCGACATGAAGGCCGTCGTGATGGCCGGAGGCGAAGGCACGCGCCTGCGCCCCATGACCTCTAGCATGCCCAAGCCGCTCCTGCCCGTGGCGAACCGCCCGATCATGGAGCACGTGCTACGGCTGCTCAAAAGGCACGGGCTCACCGAGACCGTTGTCACCGTGCAGTTCCTGGCATCGCTCGTCAAGAACTACTTCGGCGATGGCGAGGAGCTCGGAATGGAGCTCACATATGCCAATGAGGAGAAGCCACTCGGTACCGCCGGAAGTGTGAAGAACGCCGAAGAGGCGTTGAAGGACGATGCTTTTCTCGTCATCTCCGGTGATGCCCTGACCGACTTCGACCTCACCGACCTGATCAATTTCCACAAGGAGAAGGGCGCGCTGGTCACGGTCTGTCTGACCCGCGTGCCCAATCCGCTGGAGTTCGGCATCACGATCGTCGACGAAGAAGGCAAGGTCGAGCGTTTTCTGGAGAAGCCGACCTGGGGGCAGGTCTTCTCCGACACGGTCAACACGGGCATCTACGTCATGGAGCCCGAAGTCTTCAACTACGTCGAAGCGGATGTCCCCGTCGACTGGTCCGGCGATGTCTTCCCGCAGTTGATGAAGGAAGGCAAGCCCATCTACGGCTATGTCGCCGAGGGCTACTGGGAGGACGTCGGTACCCACGAGAGCTACGTGAAGGCCCAGGCGGACGTCCTCGAAGGCAAGGTCAACGTCGATATCGAGGGATTCGAGATATCCCCTGGCGTCTGGGTTGCCGAGGGCGCCGAGGTGCATCCGGACGCGGTGCTGCGGGGACCGCTCTACATCGGCGACTACGCGAAGGTCGAGGCCGGAGCGGAAATCCGGGAACACACCGTCGTCGGGTCCAACGTCGTCGTCAAGACCGGTGCGTTCCTGCACAAGGCCGTCGTGCACGACAACGTGTATGTCGGGCAGCACAGCAATCTGCGCGGCTGTGTGGTCGGGAAGAACACCGACATCATGCGGGCCGCCCGGATCGAGGACGGCGCCGTCATCGGTGACGAGTGCCTGATCGGTGAAGAATCGATCGTTCAGGGCAATGTCCGGGTCTATCCGTTCAAGACCATCGAGGCCGGTGCCTTCGTCAACACCTCGGTCATCTGGGAGTCCAGAGGGCAGGCGCATCTATTTGGTGCCCGTGGCGTGAGCGGAATCCTGAACGTGGAGATCACGCCCGAGCTGGCCGTGCGGCTGGCCGGGGCCTACGCGACGACCCTGAAGAAGGGCTCCACCGTCACCACCGCCCGTGACCACTCCCGAGGTGCCCGCGCGCTCAAGCGGGCGGTCATCTCCGCGCTCCAGGCCAGCGCCATCGACGTACGGGACCTGGAGAACGTGCCGCTGCCAGTGGCGCGGCAGCAGACCGCGCGGGGCAGTGCCGGCGGCATCATGATCCGGACCTCCCCGGGTGTCCCGGACTCGGTCGACATCATGTTCTTCGACGGGCAGGGAGCGGACCTGTCGCAGGGCAGCCAGCGGAAGCTGGACCGGGTGTTCGCGCGCCAGGAGTACCGGCGGGCGTTCCCCGGTGAGATCGGCGATCTGTACTTCCCGGCGAGCGTCTTCGACTCGTACACCGGATCGCTGCTGCGGAACGTCGACACGACGGGCATCGCCGAATCCGGCCTGAAGGTCGTCGTGGACGCCTCCAACGGCAGCGCCGGACTGGTCCTGCCCAGCCTGCTCGGCAAGCTCGGGGTGGACTCGCTGACCATCAACCCCGGTCTGGACGAGTCCAGGCCCACGGAGACGGCCGAGATGCGCCGGAAGGGGCTGGTGCGGCTCGGTGAGATCGTGGCGTCCTCCGGGGCCGCGTTCGGTGTCCGGTTCGACCCCGTGGGCGAGCGGCTGTCGCTCGTGGACGAGAAGGGCCGGATCATCGAGGACGACCGGGCGCTGCTCGTGATGCTGGACCTGGTGGCCGCCGAGCGGCGCAGCGGGCGCGTGGCGCTGCCGGTGACCACGACCCGGATCGCCGAGCAGGTGGCCGCCTATCACGGCACCCAGGTCGCGTGGACCACCACCTCACCGGACGACCTCACGCGGGTGGGGCGTGAGGAAGGGACCATCTTCGGCGGCGACGGCATGGGCGGGTTCATCGTCCCCGAGTTCAGCAGCGTCTACGACGGCACGGCGGCCTTCGTACGGCTGATCGGGCTGGTCACGCGGACGCAGCTCACGCTGAGCCAGATCGATGCCCGGATTCCGCGGGCGCACGTCCTCAAGCGGGATCTGGCGACGCCCTGGGCCGTCAAGGGGCTGGTGATGCGGCGGGTGGTCGAGGCTGCCGGAGACCGCTTTGTCGACACGACCGACGGGGTGCGGGTCGTGGAGACCGACGGGCGCTGGGCGCTGGTGCTGCCCGACCCGGCCGAGGCGGTCACGCACCTGTGGGCGGAGGGGCCCGACGACGCCTCCGCGCAGGCCTTGCTGGACGAGTGGTCGTCCGTCGTGGACAGCGCCGGACGGTAAATCTCACTGCACGCGTGCGTGCCGGACATGTGACCCCCAAGGGGGCCTGTCCGGCACGCCGGTGGGGCCATTCGGAGGTACTGCCCGCGACATGCGACGATGTGCGGCATGCCGCAGCAACCCCCCATTCGGAGCAGCCCCGGCCGGCCGCGTCCGGACGCCTCCATGTCGTTGATCACCAACGTCATGGATCACAGCCTCGATGACGGGTATGCCCAGGCAGCCGCCCGGAGGCAGTCCCAGGGCGAAGGTGGCATGCCGAAGACGGTCAGGGCGAAGCTGGGCCTTGCGGCCGGCCTGGTCCTCACGGCACTGGTCGTCACGGTGGGTGCGGCCCAGGCGCATGTGGCGGCGCCCGTGGTGGCCAAGGAGCGCCAGGAGCTGATCGACCGTATCGACCGCCAGACCTCGGGCGCGGACAAACTCGAATCCACCGTGGACAAGCTGCGTGACGACGTCGCCGCGCGGCAGCGGGCGGCCCTGAAGCGCAGCGGCGGGAACGCGAGCCTGGTGGACGTCCTGTCGGGTGCCGCGGCGGTGCACGGTCCCGGCGTGAAGCTGGTCGTGAACGACGCCAAGGAAGCCAGCACGGGCGGCGACGGTACCAACCCTCGCGAGACCTCCGGGTTCTCCGACAACGGGCGGGTGCGCGACCGTGACATGCAGCGCGTGGTCAACGGGCTGTGGTCCTCCGGCGCCGAGGCCGTCTCCATCAATGGACAGCGGCTGACGTCCCTGTCCGCGATCAGGGCGGCGGGTGACGCGATACTGGTCGACAACAAGCCGCTGGTGCCGCCGTACACGGTCCTGGCGGTGGGGGACGGGGACAGGCTGAGCACCACGTTCCAGAACAGCGCCGACGGCCTGTATCTGCATGCCCTTGAGGAGAACTTCGGCATCCGCGCCACCATCTCCACGCAGGGCGACGTCAAGCTTCCCGCCGCACCGAGTCTGATCGTACGTACAGCACAGCCGACCACCGAGAAATCTGAGAAGGGCACATCGTGATCGCCGTACTGGGCCTCGTCGTGGGAGTCGTGGCCGGCCTGTTGGTCCGTCCGGAGGTTCCGGCGGTCGTCGAGCCGTATCTGCCGATCGCCGTCGTCGCGGCGCTGGACGCGGTCTTCGGTGGCCTGCGGGCCATGCTCGACGGCATCTTCGACGACAAGGTCTTCGTGGTGTCGTTCCTGTCGAACGTGGTCGTGGCGGCGCTGATCGTGTTCCTCGGTGACAAGTTGGGCGTGGGCGCGCAGCTGTCCACGGGTGTCGTGGTGGTCCTGGGCATCCGGATCTTCTCCAACGCCGCCGCGATCCGGCGGCACGTCTTCCGGGCGTGAGAACGATGAGCAACGAGAACGAGCGGCCCGAGAACGACGAGCGGCCTGAGAAGCACGAGCGGCCTGAGAAGCACGAGCGGCCTGAGAAGCACGAGCGGCCCGAGAAGCACGAGCGGCCGGAGCAGAGCGAGCGCCCCGAGAACAGGCTGCGCAAGGAGCTGCCCGACGAGGTGCCCGCGCCCGTCCCGGGGGCCGGGGAGCCGTCGCAGGACACGCGGCAGGAGACGCTGACCGGCCGGCAGCGGCTGGTCAAGGGCCTGTGGCCGCCGCGTGTGACGCGGGCCCAACTCATCGTCGCCCTGCTGCTGTTCGGCCTCGGTTTCGGCCTGGCCGTGCAGGTGGCGTCGAACAGCGACAGCGACAGCGCGCTGCGCGGCGCCCGGCAGGAAGATCTTGTGCGCATTCTCGATGAACTGGATTCGCGTACTCAGCGTCTTCAGGACGAGAAGCAGGGACTCGACAAGCAGCGGTCGGAGCTGCAGACCAGCTCCGACCAGGCAGCGGAGGCACGCAAGCAGACCGCCGAGAAGGAGAGACAACTCGGCATTCTGGCGGGCACCGTGGCGGCGCAGGGTCCCGGCATCACGATGACGATCGAGGACACGAAGGGGACGGTTCAGGCGGACATGCTGCTCGACGCGATCCAGGAACTGCGCGCGGCCGGCGCGGAGGCGATCCAGGTGAACGGTGTGCGGGTGGTCGCGAACACCTACTTCGCGGACTCGGGCAAGAGTGTGAGCGTCGACGGGAACAGGATCAACGCCCCCTATCGTTTCAAGGTCATCGGCAAGCCGCAGGACCTGGAGCCGGCGCTGAACATCCCTGGAGGCGTGGTGCAGACTCTGGAGAAGGAGCAGGCCACGGTGACCGTCGAGCAGTCGAGCAAGATCGTCGTGGACGCCTTGCGGCAGGCGAAGCGGCCTGACTACGCTCGGTCGTCCTCTCAGTGAACCGACGGTGCATGGGGGCGATCCGGCAGGGGCATGAGGTTGCGGGGGGTCGGCGCACCGAAGGGGTGGTGCGTGGTGGAAACTGTTTGGCGGATACGGACGTTGTGAAGGTGTCCGGTTCGGCCGGTGTAGGCAATCAGGGTTCGTCCTGCCCCACGGGCGGGTCTGTTTCGGTCAAGGGGAATCGCCCGTGAAGTTGTTTGCGAAGTTGTTCGGCAAGAGTGCGCGAGAGGGCAACGCCAACGCGACCGCTCGCCATCGCGCCCAGCCAGACGTGGAGGGTCAGCGCCCGTTGTTCCGGGACCAGGTCGCTGGTCCGGGTGGTGACATTTCGGGAGGTCAGGGCGCGGCGTCTGTTGACCCTGCCCGGTCCGGCGGCATAGGTTTCGGGCAACCGTCAACCTCAAGTGCGGGTGGAGGGTTTGCCCCCAACCCGTACGCGTCCAACGCCCCGGCGGGGCAGCCGCAGGAGGATCCGTCCATGTCGGTCCTGGTGTGTACGAGGTGCGGTAACCGCAACGCGGAGAACGCCCGGTTCTGTTCCAATTGCGGTGCGCCGCTGCGCCCCGGAGTGGCGCCGGAGCGTGCCTCCGAGACGACGTCCACGATCTCCATCTCCGGCATCGAGGCCTACGACGCGGAGGTGACCGGCCAGACGCCGCTGCCGATGCTGTCGCCCGAGGCGCAGGCCGCGGTCGACGCGCTGCCGCTGGGCTCGGCGCTGCTGGTGGTGCGGCGGGGGCCGAACTCGGGCAGCCGCTTCCTGCTGGACGCCGACCTGACCACGGCCGGCCGTCACCCGCAGAGCGACATCTTCCTGGACGACGTCACGGTCTCCCGTCGGCACGTGGAGTTCCGTCGCTCTCCGGACGGCTCGTTCAAGGTGGCCGACGTGGGCAGCCTGAATGGCACCTACGTCAACCGGGAGCGGATCGACGAGGTCGCTCTGTCGAACGGTGACGAGGTGCAGATCGGCAAGTACCGGCTGGTGTTCTACGCGAGCCGGCACAGCATCTGACCTCCTCCGGACCCTGTCCGGGGGGACCCCAGGGAAGGTCCATGCTTCAAACACCGAGCGGCGGTACCGGGAGCGGTACCGCCGCCACGGACAGTGGGCTGATGAGCATCGGCGCGGTGCTGCACGCGCTGCGCGACGAGTTCCCCGAAGTCACCATCTCCAAGATCCGCTTCCTGGAGTCGGAGGGGCTCATCGAGCCGCAGCGGACCCCGTCCGGGTACCGCAAGTTCAGTGCCGGGGACGTCGAGCGCCTCGGTCACGTTCTGAGGATGCAGCGGGACCACTATCTGCCGCTCAAGGTCATCCGTGAGTACCTGGAGGCCATGGAGCGCGGCGAGGACGTCTCGCTGCCTCTGGTGGGGCGCCAGCGCACCAAGGACGATCCGGGGGATCCGGCCGAGGGGCCCACGGTCGCCCGGGTCGGGCGGGCCCAGCTGCTGGCGGCGGCGGAGATCGAGGAGGGCGACCTCGAGGAGTGGGAGGCGTACGGGCTCATCGCTCCGCTCGCCGACGGGGCGTACGACGCCGAGGCCGTCACTGTGGCGTCCCTCGTGGCGGAACTGGGCCGGTTCGGGATCGGGCCGCGCCACCTGCGGGTGATGAAGGCCGCCGCCGACCGGGAGGCGGGGCTCGTCGACCAGGTGGTGGCCCCGCTGAAGCGCCACCGGAACCCGCAGACCAGGGCCCATGCCGAGGCCCGCGCGAAGGAACTGGCGGCGCTCACCGTCAGGCTGCACACGGCTCTCGTGCAGACCGCTCTCGGGCTGCGGCTGCCCTGAGCGGCGGGGCGTCCCGGCCTCCCGATCGGGCACCTGTTCCCGGCCCGACTACCCAAACGTCCCGGGCACGGCCTAGGGTTGCTGTGTGAACGAGCTCGATGTCGTAGGTGTCCGGGTCGAAATGCCCTCCAACCAACCGATCGTGCTCCTGCGCGAAGTGGGGGGCGACCGCTACCTCCCCATCTGGATCGGGCCGGGGGAGGCGACGGCGATCGCCTTCGCTCAGCAGGGCATGGCCCCCGCGCGACCGCTGACCCACGACCTGTTCAAGGACGTGCTGGAGGCCGTCGGCCAGGAGCTGACCGAAGTACGGATCACCGATCTGCGCGAAGGCGTCTTCTACGCGGAGCTGGTCTTCGCCAGCGGAGTCGAGGTCAGCGCCCGTCCTTCCGATGCCATAGCACTGGCCCTGCGCACCGGAACGCCGATCTACGGCAGCGACACGGTGCTGGACGACGCGGGCATCGCGATTCCGGACGAGCAGGAGGACGAGGTGGAGAAGTTCCGCGAGTTCCTCGACCAGATCTCGCCCGAGGACTTCGGCACCAGCAGCCAGTGAGACCCGCGGCCGGCCCGCCGGACCAGCGAGTTCGCGGGCCGGTCGGAGAAGGCTGCCGCGGCCGGGGTCGTGGCAATTGCCACCGGCCATTGAGAGCGTCCTACGGATACCCGCGCAGGCATTCGGCTAGCCTTTCCCCGCGGTGGGACACGGGAAACCACTCCTAGGGTGATTATCACTCGGCGTGCCGAGTGTGGCGATCGTTGACGCACCCCTGGTGACTGCCTACCGTCGAGAAGGCAGGTCAAGGACGGAGGTCGGCGTGAGAACCAGCGGCGACGGTACGGCTGGGGGTGCCCCCGGACGCGGTTTCGGGGAGAGCGGTCCGTACCCTCCCCCAAGCTCTCAGCTGCGTTCGAGCAGGGGGTACCCCCAGCCCGGCAGCGCGGTCGATCACGCTCCGCAGCGGCCGACAGCGGTGCTGAGCGGTGGAGGGGCGGCGTCCATGGCTTCCGAGTCCGAGCAGATCGGCTACCGCGGGCCCACGGCCTGCGCGGCGGCCGGCATCACGTATCGGCAGCTCGACTACTGGGCCCGCACCGGCCTCGTCGAGCCGAGCGTGCGGCCCGCCCACGGGTCGGGCACGCAGCGTCTGTACAGCTTCCGGGACGTCGTCGTCCTGAAGATCGTCAAGCGGTTCCTGGACACCGGGGTGTCGCTGCAGAACATCCGTACGGCCGTCCAGCACCTCCGGGAGCGTGGTTTCCGGGACCTTGAGCGCATGACCCTGATGAGCGACGGTGCCACGGTGTACGAGTGCACCTCGCCGGACGAGGTCCACGCCCTGCTCCAGGGCGGTCAGGGCATCTTCGGCATCGCCGTGGGCGTGGTGTGGCGGGACGTGGAAAGCGCCCTCTCCCAGCTGCACGGGGAGCGCATCGACACCGGCGAGACCCTCGTCGGCCACAACCCCGCGGACGAGCTGGCGCGGCGCCGCAACCGGGCGGTCTGAGCCCCGGGGTCCGCGGCGGTGCCCTCCTGTGCCATGGCGTTGTCAGTGCCGTGGTGCAGCATCGGAGTTGTGAGAAACGCGCCCACGATCCTGCATCTCGACATGGATGCCTTCTTCGCCTCGGTGGAGCAGGCATCCAAGCCGAGCCTGCGGGGGAAAGCCGTGATCGTGGGCGGGCTCGGGCCGCGCGGGGTGGTGGCCACCGCGTCGTACGAGGCCCGGGCCTTCGGGGTGCACTCGGCGATGCCCATGGCCCAGGCGCGCCGGCTGGCACCGAACGCGGCGTATCTCGTGCCGCGCTTCGGCCTCTACCGGTCGGTCAGCGAGCAGGTGATGGCCCTGTTGCGGGAGCTGTCGCCGCTGGTGGAGCCGCTGAGCCTGGACGAGGCGTTCGTGGACCTGGAGGCCGGGGGAGCGGCCTGGGACGAGGAGTCGGCGCGGCTGGCCGGAGCGAAGCTGCGCGCGGACATCCGGGCGGTCACGGGGCTGACCGGCTCGGTGGGACTCGCCGCCTCCAAGATGCTCGCGAAGATCGCCTCCGAGCAGGCCAAGCCCGACGGGCTCGTGCTGATCGAGCCGGGGTCGGAACGCGCGCTCCTCGGGCCGATGTCGGTGCGGACCCTGCCGGGGGTCGGGCCGGCCACCGGGGACCATCTGCGGCGCGCCGGGATCACCACGGTCGAGGAACTGGCCGAGGCGGGCGAGGACGAACTCGTACGGCTGCTGGGCAAGGCCCACGGGCACGCGCTGTACGCAATGGCGCTGGCGCGCGACGACCGGCCCGTCGTCGCCGAGCGGGAGACCAAGTCGGTGTCGGTGGAGGACACCTATGACGTGGACATCCACGACCGGCTGCGGGTCGGCCTGGAGGTGCGGCGGCTCGCGGACCGGTGTGTGGGGCGGCTGCGCGGGGCCGGGCTGTCGGGGCGGACCATCGTGCTGAAGGTGCGGCGGTACGACTTCTCGACGCTGACCCGCTCCGAGACGCTCAGGGGGCCCACGGACGACCCTGCCGTGATCCGGGAGGCGGCGGCACGGCTGCTGGAGTCCGTGGACACCACGGGCGGGGTACGGCTGCTGGGGGTCGGTGTGTCCGGGCTCGCCGACTACACCCAGGAGGACCTGTTCGCCCAGGCCGCGGGCGAGCTGGCCGCCGAGGCCTCGGAACAGGCCGCGCCCGAGGCCGCCGAGGAGGAGCCGGAGCCCGCCGAGCGGCACTGGAGCGCCGGGCACGACATACGGCACGCTGCCCACGGCCACGGCTGGGTGCAGGGCAGCGGCCTGGGGCGGGTCACCGTACGCTTCGAGACGCCGTACTCGGAGCCGGGCCGTGTGCGGACCTTCCGGGTGGACGACCCCGACCTGGAGCCGGCGGACCCGCTGCCGCTGGTGCCGGAAACCGGGGACGCGGAGAGACAGACGGAGAAGCACAGCGAGAAGCAGACGGAGAGGCATACGCAGGCTCAGGTCTCCTCCGTGCCGGCCAGCTTTCCGAAGTCGTGGTCGGGAACCGCTGGAGGCGCACCTACATCCAGACCGTAGTGGTGGTAGAGCTGGAGTTCCTGTTCGGGGGAGAGGTGGCGGCCCACGCCGAAGTCGGGGGCGTCCTTGATCAGGCTCCGTTCGAACGGCACCTGGAGCGTGCCCTCGACCAGCTCGCTCGGCTCCAGCGGGACGAACGCATCCCTGGAGAACAGGCCTGTTCGTATGGCAGCCCATTCGGGCACACCCGTCGCGTCGTCGAGATACACCTCGTCGACGGTGCCGATTTTGGTCCCGTTTCGGTCGAACGCCTTGCGGCCGATCAGGTTGCGCGGATCGATATCGGTCTGCACGGTCCCTCTCCCTCCACTTGGTCGCAACTCATCCGTAAGCACTACAAAAGAGCACATTCAACGAGGCGGCCACTCGAAGGCCCGGGCGTTGACCTCGCTGGTAGGCTGACAGCGGCTGCTGACCCCGCGCGGGAGAGTCCTCCGACCACGTCGGAGGCGCCGAAGGAGCAAATCCTCCCCGGAATCTCTCAGGCTCACGTACCGCACGGACGAGGTCACTCTGGAAAGCAGGGCGGACGTCCACGGTGTCCGCCCTCACCGACGGTGAAAGCCGGCGTCCTCGGGCGCCCGGTGAAGCTCTCAGGTTGAGATGACAGAGGGGGAGGCCGTCCGGGCACCCGTCTCGTGGTGCCCTCGAAGGTCGCGTCAGACCAGGAGGCCTCCGCAATGACCGCCCACCACGTTCCGCTGTCCGAGCTCGAAGCGGGCATCCCTTTCGAGCAGCGTCACATCGGGCCCGACCAGGAGGCGCGGGCCAAGATGCTCGCGCAGGTCGGCTACGGTTCCCTCGACGAGCTGACCGCCGCCGCCGTGCCGGATGTGATCAAGAACGCCGAAGCCCTGGATCTGCCGGAGGCCCGGACCGAGGCCGAGGTGCTCGCCGAGCTGCGTGAGCTCGCCGACCGCAACCAGGTTCTCGGCTCCATGATCGGCCTGGGCTACTACGGCACCTTCACGCCCCCCGTCATCCTGCGCAACGTCATGGAGAACCCGGCCTGGTACACGGCGTACACGCCGTACCAGCCGGAGATCTCCCAGGGCCGCCTGGAGGCCCTGCTGAACTTCCAGACGGTGGTCGCCGACCTCACCGGCCTGCCGACCTCCGGCGCCTCCCTCCTGGACGAGGGCACCGCCGCCGCCGAGGCGATGGCACTGTCCCGGCGCATGGGCAAGAACAAGAAGGGCCTGTTCCTGGTCGACGCGGACGCGCTGCCGCAGACCATCGCCGTGATCGAGACGCGCGCCGAGCCGACCGGCGTCGAGGTCGTCGTCGCCGACCTGAGCGAGGGCATCCCGGCCGACATCGCGGCCCGCGAGATCAACGGCGTCCTCATCCAGTACCCGGGCGCCTCCGGTGCCGTACGGGACATCAAGCCGGTCATCGACCAGGCGCACGAGCTGGGCGCTCTCGTTGCCGTCGCCGCCGACCTGCTCGCGCTGACCCTGCTGACCTCGCCCGGCGAGCTGGGCGCGGACTTCGCGGTCGGCACCACCCAGCGCTTCGGTGTCCCGATGGGCTTCGGCGGTCCGCACGCGGGCTACATGGCCGTGCAGGAGAAGTTCGCGCGCAGCCTGCCCGGCCGCCTCGTGGGCGTCTCCGTCGACGTCGACGGCAACAAGGCCTACCGCCTGGCCCTGCAGACCCGTGAGCAGCACATCCGCCGCGAGAAGGCCACCAGCAACATCTGCACCGCGCAGGTGCTGCTCGCCGTGATGGCCGGCATGTACGCCGTCTACCACGGCTCGGAGGGCCTGAAGATCATCGCGCAGCGCACCCACCGCTACGCCACCGTCCTGGCCGCGGGCCTGACGGCCGCCGGTGTCGAGCTCGTGCACGGCGCCTACTTCGACACTGTCACCGCGCGCGTGCCCGGCAAGGCCGCCGAGGTCGCCGCCGCCGCCGAGCGGAACGGTGTCAACCTGCGCCTGGTCGACGCCGACCACGTCTCCATGGCCTGCGACGAGACCACCACGCGCGCCCAGCTGGGTGCCGTCTGGGCCGCCTTCGGTATCGACGGCGACGTCGAGGCGCTGGACGCGGCGGCCGTGGACACGCTGCCCGAGGCGCTGCTGCGCACCGGCGACTTCCTGACCCACCCGGTCTTCCAGCAGCACCGCTCCGAGACCGCGATGCTGCGCTACCTGCGCAAGCTGTCCGACCGCGACTACGCGCTCGACCGCGGCATGATCCCGCTGGGCTCCTGCACCATGAAGCTCAACGCGACCACGGAGATGGAGCCGGTCACCTGGCCCGAGTTCGGCCAGCTGCACCCCTTCGCGCCGGCCGAGCAGGCCGCGGGCTACCTCACGCTCATCCGTGAGCTGGAGGAACGTCTCGCCGAGGTCACCGGCTACGACAAGGTCTCCCTCCAGCCGAACGCCGGTTCGCAGGGCGAGCTGGCCGGTCTGCTCGCGGTGCGCGGCTACCACCGCGCGAACGGCGACGAGCAGCGCACCATCTGCCTGATCCCGTCCTCCGCGCACGGCACCAACGCCGCCAGCGCCGTGATGGCGGGCATGAAGGTCGTCGTCGTCAAGACCGCCGAGGACGGCGAGGTCGACGTCGCGGACCTGCGCGCCAAGATCGAGCAGCACCGCGACGAGCTGGCCGTGCTCATGATCACCTACCCGTCCACGCACGGTGTGTTCGAGGAGCACGTCGCCGACATCTGCGCCCAGGTCCACGAGGCGGGCGGCCAGGTGTACGTCGACGGCGCGAACCTCAACGCCCTGGTCGGCCTCGCCAAGCCGGGCCACTTCGGCGGTGACGTCTCGCACCTGAACCTGCACAAGACCTTCTGCATCCCGCACGGCGGCGGCGGCCCCGGCGTCGGCCCGGTCGCGGTCCGCTCGCACCTGGCGCCGTACCTGCCCAACCACCCGCTCCAGCCGGCCGCCGGTCCGGAGACGGGCGTCGGCCCGATCTCGGCGGCGCCGTGGGGCTCCGCGGGCATCCTGCCCATCTCCTGGGCGTACGTCCGCCTGATGGGCGGCGAGGGTCTGAAGCGGGCCACGCAGGTGGCCGTGCTCTCCGCCAACTACGTCGCCAAGCGCCTGGAGCCGCACTACCCGGTGCTCTACACCGGCCCCGGCGGCCTGGTCGCGCACGAGTGCATCATCGACCTGCGCCCGCTGACCAAGGCGACCGGCGTCACCGTGGACGACGTGGCCAAGCGCCTCATCGACTACGGCTTCCACGCGCCGACGATGTCCTTCCCGGTGGCCGGCACGCTGATGATCGAGCCGACCGAGTCCGAGGACATCACCGAGCTGGACCGTTTCTGCGACGCGATGATCGCCATCCGCGCGGAGATCGAGAAGGTCGGCGCCGGCGAGTGGCCCGCGGAGGACAACCCGCTCCACGGCGCCCCGCACACCGCCGCCGCGCTCGGCGGGGAGTGGAAGCACGCCTACAGCCGCGAGGAGGCCGTCTTCCCGGCCGGTGTCTCGGCCGCCGACAAGTACTGGCCGCCGGTGCGCCGCATCGACCAGGCCTTCGGTGACCGCAACCTGGTCTGCTCCTGCCCGCCGCTGGACGCGTACGAGGACTGAGCGAGTCCCGGTGAGTGAGAGCCCCGTCCGTGCATTCGGGCGGGGCTCTCCCATTTCTCGTGCCGTCGCCCGCGGCACATCCGTCACGCCGTCGCCAGCGCCACCTCGGTCGACTTGATCAGGGCGATCACGTCGGAGCCCACGAAGAGCCCGAGTTCGGTGGCCGCGTCCTTGGTGATCACGGCCGTGAGTTCGCCGCCGGCCACGGAGATCTTCACCGAGGTCATGGCCGCCCCGTGCGTGAGACGGGTGATCGCGCCGGGGAGCTGGTTGCGGATCGACAGGCCCTCGGGCCGACTCGTGGCGAGCGAGATCTCCGTCGACTTCACCAGCGCGCGGACGGGGGAGTCCGGGGCGAGGCCGAGCTGCTCGGCGGCCTCCAGGGTGATGGCCGCCATGAGGTCCTGCCCGCCGTCCAGGCGGATCCTGACCGTGGCCATGACCTCGCCGGCCTGGACCTCGGTGACGGTCCCGGGGAGCTGGTTGCGGATGCTCAGTGTCATGGGCACCCACCGTAGGGCGCGTGTCCGGTCAGGCCGGGTATGCGTGGGTCTGCGTCGCCTTCACCGTCGCCCAGACAGCTGCGCCCGGGTGCAGGTCCAGCTCGGCCGCGGCGACCGTCGTGAGGTCGGCGGCGAGGGCGAGTTCGCCGGTGAGGTCGGCGCGGATCTGGTCGCCGTGGATCTCCAGGCCGGCGACCTCGCAGCGCCACAGGTTGCGGGCGCTGGCACCGGTGGGCCGGTCCCGGAACAGGGTGACCGCGGAGGGTGGAAACGCGACGAAGGCGGGCCCGGACAGCTCCTCGGTGGTCGTGATCGAGGGCCCGGTGTCCAGCCGTACCGTGTGCCCCTCGGCCTGCCCCTGGTACAGGTTGAGGCCGACGAGCCGGGCGATGTAGTCGGTGCGCGGGCGGCGGGCGATGCCGGACGGGCTGCCCTCCTGCACGACTTGGCCGTGCTCTATGACCACCAGCCGGTCGGCGAGCACCATGGCGTCCAGCGGGTCGTGCGTCACCAGGACGGCGACCGCCTCGAACTCGGCCAGGTGGCGGCGGAGCTGGGCCCGGACCTCCAGGCGGGTGCGGGCGTCCAGGGCCGCGAGCGGCTCGTCCAGGAGCAGCAGCCGGGGCCGGGTGGCCAGGGCGCGGGCGAGGGCGACGCGCTGGGCCTGGCCGCCGGAGAGCCTCCGGGGCTTGGCGTGCGCGTGCTCGGCGAGGCCCATGCGGTCCAGCCACGCGGCGGCCTGGGCGCGGGCCTCGGCCTTGGCAGCCCCCTGGCAGCGCGGCCCGAAGGCGATGTTGTCCAGGGCGGACAGATGCGGGAAGAGCAGATAGTCCTGGAAGACCACGCCGACCGGGCGGGACTCCGGCGGGGTGCGCTCCAGGGAGGCGCCGTCGAGGCGCAGATGACCGTCGGTGAGCGGGACGAGACCGGCGAGGGAGCGCAGGGCCGTGGTCTTGCCGGCGCCGTTCGGGCCGAGCAGCGCGACGACGTCCCCGGGGGCGGCCGTCAGCGTCACGTCCAGCCGGAACGAGCCGCGCTCGACCACGAGCCGGGCGTCGAGCCCCTCTTCGCCCGTCGACTGGCGATCGGCTGCGGGGGCGTCGATGTCGGTCATGGGTCCGTACGTTCGCACACGCCCAGGGGTGGCTGCCATCGTCACGCCCCCGTCATCCAGCGCTCCCTGAGCCCCGCCAGCACCGCGATCGACACGGCCAGCAGGACCAGGCTGAGGGAGATCGCCGCCTCGGGGTCGTTCTGCAGGGCGAGGTAGACCGCGAGCGGCATGGTCTGGGTGCGGCCGGGGAAGTTGCCCGCGAACGTGATCGTCGCGCCGAACTCGCCGAGCGCACGGGCCCAGGCCAGTACGGCGCCCGCCGCGACGCCGGGCGCGATCAGCGGCAGGGTGACGCGGCGGAACGCGGTGAAGCGGGAGGCGCCGAGCGTCGTGGCCGCCTCCTCGTAGCGAGGGTCGGCGGCGCGCAGGGTGCCCTCGACGCTGATGACCAGGAACGGCATCGCGACGAACGCCTCCGCGACGACGACCCCGGTGGTGGTGAACGGCAGCGTGATCCCGAACCAGGAGTCGAGCCACTTGCCGACGACCCCGTTGCGGCCGAGGGCCAGCAGCAGGGCCACACCGCCGACCACCGGCGGCAGCACGAGCGGCAGGGTCACCAGGGCGCGCACGAGTCCGCGGCCCGGGAAGTCGGTGCGGGCCAGCAGCCAGGCCAGCGGCACGCCCAGAACGAGGCTCACGGCGGTCGCGGCCGTGGCGCTGACCAGGGACAGCTGGAGCGCCTGCCACACCTCGGTGCTGGTCAGCTGGTCCGGCAGGCTGCGCCACGGGGCGCGGATCAGCAGCGCGACGAGCGGCAGGAGCAGGAACGCCAGGGCCAGCACGCCGGGCAGTAGCAGCGGGAGTGGTACGCCGCGCCGGCCCCCCGTGCCGACGCGGCGGCGCCGCGGCCGACCCGTGCGGGGGTCGGCCGCGGCGCCCGTCTTGTGGAGCGAGGTCACGGCTTGAGGAATCCGGCCGCGCTCAGCACCTTCTGGCCCTCCGGGGACTGCACGAGCGCGATGAACGCCTTGGCGGCCTCGGCGTTCTGCCCGTTCTTCAGCTGGGCGATCGGGTAGGCGTTGATGGCGTTGGCCGACTCGGGGAACTCCACGCCCTGGACCTTGTCACCCGCCGCCTTCACGTCGGTCTTGTAGACGACGGCGGCGTCGGCCTCCTTCAGCTCCACCTTCGTCAGGGCGCTCTTGACGTCCTGCTCGTAGGAGGCCGGGGTCAGCTTGAGCTTGCTCGCGTCCAGGGCCTTCTGCGCGGCGGCGCCGCACGGCACGGTCTTGTCGCACAGGACGACCTTCAGGCCGGACTTGGTGAGGTCCTTCAGCGAGGCCACCTTGTGCGGGTTGCCCGGCACGGTCGCGATCTCCAGCTGGTTGCGGACGAACGTGGCCGGGGTGCCGACCGCGTCGCTCTTGTCCGTCACGATCTTCATGGTCTTGGGGCTCGCGGCGGCGAAGACGTCCGCCGGGGCACCGCCGGTGATGTTCGCGGCCAGGGTGTCACTGCCGCCGAAGTTGAAGCTGACCTTGGTGCCCGGGTGCTGCTTCTCGAACTCCTGGCCGAGGGTCGTGAAGCTCTCCTTGAGGGAGGCCGCCGCGAACACGGTGACCGTGCCGGACAGCTTCGGGGCAGCCGAGTTGTTCGACTTCGCCGACGAGCTGGGCGCATCGGACTTGTCGGTCTTGTCAGACTTGTCGGACGAGGAGCAGGCGCTCAGTGCCATCAGGGCGGCGGCTCCCGCACCGGCCAGCTGCAGCATTCGCCGAGTGCGGCGCGCGGAACGGGTCATCACGGATGTACTCCTCAAAGTTCTGTGGAACAACGGTCGCGCCCTGCAATGGCCGGGAAGACCGGCCGTGCGGCGATGATACTGCCGCATTTGCCAGGCGGAAGTCTCTTGTCACTTCGCATGAGCTGCGAACTTATGACTTGTAGCTTGCATGTGCGTTTGTACGGCGTGCTTTCGGGGGTACGGTGCTGCGGGAGGTGATCCCAGATGACACTCGCGGAACTCGCCCTCACCGGTGATCTGGCCCGGCCGGCCCGACTGACCGTGCCGGACCTGCTCCACTGGCCGCAGCACGGTGTGGACGTCAGCTTCGAGTGCGCGACCAGCGGCATACAGCACCACCGGTTCGCCGGCCCGCGCCTGTACGACGTGCTCGCCGACGCGGGACCCGGGTTCGACCCGGCCCGGCGCAAGGACCGGCTGCGCTTCCTCATCGCCGTCACCGGCACCGACGGCCATCACGCGGTGCTGTCCTGGGCCGAGATCGACCCGGACTTCGCGCACGCGCCGGTCCTGCTCGCGGTGACCATGGACGGCGCCCCGCTGGACGCGGCCGGACCCCAGCTGGTGCTGCCGCAGGACCGGTGCGGGGCCCGGCACATCAGCGGCATCACGGCGATCCGGGTGGACGGGCGCTACCGCTTCGGCGGTCCAGCGCCGGCCACACCCGGTCGCGCGCCAGCGGCAGCTCCGTCAGGGCCGGGGCGACGGGGTTGAAGGGGCTCTCGCTCGTCGCCTTGGCGCCCAGCGGGCCGATCGCGTCGGCGGTCCTGGTGAAGTGCACCTCGGTGCGCGGCACGTCTGCGTACTGCGGGAGCCGGTAGGCCCTCCAGGGTGGTGACGCTGTGGTCGTCGGCGCGGAAGGCCGGGTAGAGGCAGCTGTGCACGGGCTCGCCGTCGACATGGACCGCGCAGGCACCGCAGCCGCCGGCGTCACACCCCTTATTCACGCCGAACCACCCGCGTTCGCGCAGTTAGCTGCGCAGGCACTGGCCGGGGCGGGGCTCGTCCCCGAAGTCCCGGCCGTTGATCTCGACCTTCATCGCTGCCCCTCCCCGGCCAGTTCCCGGCGGATCTCCTCCGCCAGCCGCACCGGGCGGACCGTCGCGGCGGTCACGGTGACTGCAGGTGGCGGAACCGCCGCGTTCCCGTCCGGACGACTGGTTCGGAGCACGGAAACGCCGACGCGCCGGGCGCCCGGACCGGAGGATCAACCAAGTTGCATTCCCTTACCTAGAGCCTTGCATTTACGATGCTTCATCTCGTACTTGCCTGGCGAATGCGAGATGTCGGGGGGTCCTGCTCGCCACCGGGCGGCCGTACGAGGAGCCAGTACATGCACGTCGAACACCTCCTTAGGGACACCTCCCTCGGCCTGCGCCTGCTGTGGGCCGAGGACGCGCTGCTGCGGCGGGAAATCAGCGGCGTGACCGTCACGGACCTGGAGGACCCGGCCCGGTTCGTGCGGCCCGGGGAGGTCGTGCTCAGTGGGCTCGTGTGGTGGTCGCCGGACGGCGAACCCGGCAAGGCGGAGCGGTTCGTCTCGGCGCTCCGGGGAGCGGGAGCCGCCGTGCTGCTCGCCGGGGAGGAGACGCACGGGAGCGTCCCGGACGAGCTGGTCGAGGCGTGCGTGCGCTACGGCGTGCCCGTGGCCGGGGTGCCGGCGCACATCATGTTCCGGGCGATCACCGACTCCGTGTATCTGCGCCAGTGGGGCGAGTTGAGCCGGCATCACGCGCTGCCGGAGATCGCGCGCGTACGCCTGAGCCGGCTCCTCGCCCAGGACGCCGGGCCGGACGACATCCTGACCGCAGCATTCGCGCACCTCGACGGGATCGCCGCGTACCTCTTCACGCCCTCGGGCCGTACGGTCGCGGCCACGCCCGGCGCGCCCGCCGTACCGGCCCGTGACGCGGTCGCGCTCGTGGCCGACGAGGGCTCAGGGGTGACCGTCTCCGTCGACGCCGACGACGTCTCCCCCTACGAACGCCGGTCCCTCTACCTGCCCGACCCGGACGGGGCCCCGCCGCGCCTGCTGCATGAGGTCGCCGCCGTGCTGAGCGGCGCCCGGGAAGCGGTCGTACGTCGCCGGACGGCCGAGCGTCAGGCGGTTGACGCACTCGGCGCGCTGCTGGCCGCGCCGGAGGGGCGGGCGGAGGCGGTGGAAGCGGCGCTACGGCGGTGCGGGCTGCCGGACGCCGGGCCGTACCGGCTGCTGGTGGCGGACACCGGAACCCCCGGGTTCGCCGAAGGGGCGCTGACCGAGGTGGCCGGGCAGGCGGGAGCCGCCGCCGGGGCCGTGGGCCGGTTGCCGGACGGCTGCGCGTTCGCCGTGCTGGCCGGTGACCTCGGCGCCGGCCTGGACGAGGTGTGGCCGCTGGTCGCCGGCTGCGCTCCCGGGGTGGTCCTGTACGGCGGCACCGGGGCGCCCGCGGCCGGACCCGGGGACCTGACGGGTGCGCTGGCGCAGGCCCGCTACGCCCTCAGCTCGGCCCGGACCAGCGCGCCGGACGCGTCCCTTCTCACCGACGCCACCGCCCTGACCAGCCTGGACGCCCTGCTGACCGGGGTACCGGCCGACGTACGCGCCGCCTACAGCCGTACGGTCCTCGGGCCGCTGCTCGACACCGGCCGGCCCTCCATCGCCGCACTGCTGAGCACCCTGGAGACCTTCCTCGCCTGCGACGGTTCGTGGGCGCGCACCGCTCAGGCGCTGCATCTGCACGTCAACACCGTGCACTACCGGGCCGACCGCATCGAGCGGCTGACCGGGCGTGACCTCTCCCGGCTGCGCGACCGCCTCGACCTGTGGGCGGCCCTGCTGTGCCGGTGAGCAGGCCCGGTGTGGGGGAGTGAGCGGGTCGGCTCAGACGCGGTCGATGTGCACGTTCGTGGACTTCACGCGCGCGGTGGCCTCCATGCCGACCTCCAGGCCCAGTTCCTCCACGGCCTCCCGGGTCAGCAGGGAGACCAGCCGGTGCGGGCCCGCCTGGATCTCCACCTGGGCGGCCACGTCGCCGAGCTTGATGGCGGTGACGATGCCGGGGAAGGCGTTGCGCACAGAGGTGTAGGAGGCGTCCTCCTCGCCGCCGCCCGCCTTGGCCAGCTCGACCGAGAAGGCGGCGAGGGCCTTGCCGTCGATGAGCCGCCGCCCGGCCTCGTCGCGATGCGTGGCCACCCGGCCCGCGTCGGCCCAGCGTCGGGCGGTGTCCGGGCTCACGCCGAGCAGCCGCGCCGCCTGGCCGATCGTGTAGGACTGCATGCCGGTCACGATAGGGCCAAGAACCGGGAACCGCGGACGTGGGGTTGGCCGTTGGGTATAACGCGATATAGCTTTAGTGTGCGTAGATGGTCCTGCTGAGGGCGTCTGGATCGGGGTGAGGGTATGTCGGTCGAAGTACTGGGTGCGGGTGAGCCGTCCGGGCTGCGGGCCTCGCACGCGGACCGGGACCGGGTGGTGGATGTGCTGTCGGGTGCCGCGGGGGACGGCCGGATCACCGCCGAGGAACTGGACGAGCGTGTCGCCGCCGCGCTCTCCGCGCGCACGCTCGGGGAGCTGGCCGTGCTGACGACGGACCTCCCCGACGGCTCCGATGTGGCGCCGGTGCGGGACGTCGCGCGTATCGAGCAGAAGGCCAGCTCCACGGTGCGTGCCGACGGCTGGGTCGTGCCCCGGCGCCTGGAGATCGACTCGGCCTGGGGCGATGTGACGCTCGACTTCTCCCGGGCGGTGATCACGCACGACACTCTGACCGTCGAGCTGTCCCTGCACGCCGGCGCCCTGCGGCTGCTCACGCGTCCGGGGGTGGTCGTGGACACCGACTCGCTGGTGATCGACTACGGCCAGGTCAAGACCCGTAGCGCCAAAGACGCCCGGACGCCGGTCGTGCTGCGCGTGGAGATACGCGGCCGGATGAGCTACGGCCAGGTGGTGGTGCGTCCGGCGCGGCGGCGGTTCGGGATGAAGGGCGGAACGGCCTGAGGGGAGCGATCCAGGATCGCCCCCCTCGGTCACCCGTGCGGCCGGACTCAGCCCGTGTGCACCCTCGGCCGGCGCTCTCGGTTCGGTTCGGCCTCGCGGAGCACCTCGCGGGTGACCGGGGCGACCTCGCCCTGTCCGAAGAGGAAGAAGCGCAGGAAGTTGGCGAACGGGTTGCCCTCGGTCCACTCGAAGTAGATGTGCGGCGTGCAGCTCGTCATGTCCCGGGCGTGCAGGAGGAGGGCCGCCAGGGCGTTCGAGATGGAGGAGTGCTCCAGCGTCAGTACCCGGTAGCGGTCGTGCAGGACGTCGCCGCGCACGGTCAGGCTCGCCTCGAACTCGGAGGGGTCGATGACCGTGACCTCGACGAAGACGAAGTCCTCCTGCTCGGGCATGTCGTTGTCGGCGCGGATCTGCTCGATCTTGTCCCGGTACTCGGCCTTGTCCCGGCTGCCCGGCTCGTTGGCGATGAAGCGCATCTTGCGGCTGGCCATGTCCCGAATGAATCGTTCCGCCATCGGGTCGAGCGTCACGCTGGTCACGCGGAGCTCGAAGGCGCGGGCCAGCCGGGACAGGAACGAGACCAGGATGATGCCCGCGATGAAGCAGGCACCGATCTTCACACCGTCCGGACGCTCGATGACGTTGGCGACGGTGACGTAGAGCAGAACGGCGGAGACCACCGCGAAGCCGATGGTCCAGTTGCGCTGCCCGGCCCTGTGGGCGGCGATGGTCACCGCGATCGCCGCGGAGGACATCAGGACCAGCACGCCGGTGGCGTAGGCGCCGCCCTGCGCGTCGACATTGGCGTCGAAGAGCCAGGTGACCAGGAAGGCGACCAGGGTGAAGACGATCACCATCGGGCGGACGGCGCGGGCCCAGTGCGGGGCCATGCCGTAGCGGGGCAGGTAGCGCGGCATCAGGTTGAGCAGGCCGGCCATGGCGGAGGCGCCAGCGAACCACAGGATGGCGATGGTCGAGAGGTCGTAGACCGTGCCGAAGGCGCCGCCGAGGTACTCGTGCGAGAGGTACGCCAGCGCGCGGCCGTTGGCCTTGCCACCGTTCTTGAACTCGTTCGCCGGGATGAGCACCGTTGTGATGAAGCTCGTGGCGATCAGGAACACGCTCATGATCAGCGCGGCGGCCGTCAGCAGCTTCTTGGTGTCCCGGATACGGCCCTTCGGCATCTCCTCGGTGTCGTCCGGGTCGCCCTCGACGTGCGGCATGACGGCGACACCGGTCTCGAAGCCGGACAGGCCGAGCGCGAGCTTCGGGAAGACCAGCAGGGACACGCCGACCATGGCGAAGACGTTGCCGTGTTCGGCGGTCAGGGCGCTGGTCCAGTCGGTGACCACGTGCCCGGCGGTCATGACGTGCCACAGGCCGACGATCACGACGACGGTGTTCAGCACGAGGTAGACGCCGACCAGCGCGACCGCGACACCGATCGCCTCCAGGAAGCCTTTGAGGAACACCGCGCCGAGCAGCGCCACCAGAGCCAGCGTGATCACCATCTGCCGGCCGTGCAGGGCGTCCGTCAGATGTGGGTTCTCCACCAGGTGGGTGGAGGCGTCGGCGGCCGACAGGGTGATGGTGATGAGGAAGTCGGTGGCCGCGAAGCCCAGCAGGGTCAGGACGAACAGCTTGCCCTTCCAGAACGACAGCAGCCGCTCCAGCATCGCGATGGAGCCCTCGCCGTGCGGACTCTCCTCGGCCACCCGGCGGTAGACCGGCAGGGCGCCGGCCAGGGTGACTATGACGAGGACGATCGTCGCGATGGGGGAGAGGAGGCCGGCGGCCAGGGCCGCGATGCCCGGCTGGTAGCCCAGGGTCGAGAAGTAGTCGACACCGGTCAGGCACATCACGCGCCACCAGCGCTGGCCCTTGTGCGCCGGCTCCGGCGCGGCCTCGGCGCCGACGTGGCCATGCTTGCCCATGTCGGACAGCCCCTCCAGCATCCAGGCGCGCAGGCGACTGGGAGGGGGGTGTTCGGTGGTGGCCATCGGCGTGCTCCTGGTGTGCGGCTCAGCGGTTTCCGGCCATCACGCGGACGGCCGCACCAGCGTAAGCAGAGAGTGACGTCCGGGCCCACGGATCCCGGGTCCGAGGGCGTCAATCTTGCGTTAAGAATGACCCGCCCACCGCCGGTCGCGCATCAAGACGCGGAGGCGGGGACGTCGGCCGTGGGTGTTGGGCTGTATGAGGGAGGCGCCTCGTCCGACCGCCTCCCGGACCCGTTCCGGCCGCCCCCCGGACACCGAGCGTCATCGCGTACGACACCTCCTTGATGCTCCGGCCTTCGGCCCCTGTTCTCACAGGCCCCGCGTGTCGATCCGCAGATGCCAGGCGTTGCGCCGGTGGACGGCCACCAGCTCGGACTCCAGGGGAGAAGGGGGTACGGCGAGGACCGGGCAGCGGGCGTGGGCCAGACAGTGCCGGGAGACCCGGCCCGAGAAGGCGCGCTGCAGGCCGCGCCGTCCGGCGCCCACGACCAGAAGGTCGTTCTCGCGGTCCGCGAGCGCCAACAGCGCCCGGCCCGGGGCGCCGCGGACGACGACGGCGTGCATCGGCACGCCGGGTCCCTCCTCGCCGAAGATCTCTTCGAGCACCGAGGCCAGCCGCTGTTGCGCCAGCCGCTCCCACTCCGTCGCCAGCAGACCGGCGGCCGGGGACCGGCGTGCGGCGGGATCGCCGCCCGGCGGTTCCCAGGCGAGCGCCGGCCACAGCTCGGCGCGCAAGGTGCGGGCCAGCGCGGTCGCCCGGCGCAGGGCCGTGACGCTGCCCAGAGAGCCGCTCACGCCGACCACCACACGACGGGCCGACGAGGGGTCGTTACCGGACATGACTCCACCGTTTCTCGCGGATGCCCGCGGGTGGGCCCCGCAGACGAAGGCCTCTCTCCCATCCCACTCCTGAGCGGGCGATCCGACCAGCGGAGGGCGGATTTCCTGGCAGGTCCCTGACGACCTGGCGGCCGGATCGCCTGCGGCCCGGCTTCCGGTGCACGGTCCCGGCGGCCTGCGGCGGGCCCGCTCCAGGGCCGGTACGCCACCGAGTAGGCCCGCGTCTTCGCCTGTCGCGTGCTCGCGGCGCCACCAAGGGCTGACGTACCACTACGGGCAGTAGCAGCGCCCGGACACACGTCGGGGCCGGTGCGCACTCGGGTGTGTGCGGCCGGCCCCTAGGTCACTGTGCTGCGCTCAGGCGGCGGTCATCACGTGCTCCGCGCCGAGCGGGCGGTGCGGAGCGATGACGCGGCCGTCGGGCAGCAGTTCACCGGTGTCCTCGAAGAGCAGGACGCCGTTGCACAGCAGGCTCCACCCCTGTTCCGGGTGATGCGCCACGAGGCGGGCGGACTCCCGGTCGGCGGACTCTGCTGTCGGGCACGGCGGCTGGTGCTGGCACATGGATGGGATCTTTCGCTCTGTCGTGGTCATGTCCGTCCCCCGTTGTGATAAGTCGGTCGGAACCCAGTGTTGCCCTCTCGGCGTCAATCCGCAGGGATTTCGCAGCACCGCTACTCAAAGGTTCATGACGCGTCACCCGCGCGGACGGTTCATTCCAACTCCACTGTCCTTTTGGGTGGTTCTGGGTGGCCGGATGGGACTAGTCCGGTCGTAGAGATCGCCGGGGGGATCGGGGAAAGATCCTTTTCGGCTCGTAGGAGCGAGGAATTGCTCGTACGAGCATTATCGCTCGCGCGAGGCCCCGGGGAAACGGATGACAACGGGTGACAGCGGATTACAACGCATTACAACGGATGACGGCGGATGACTCAGGAAAAACAGGCGTACCCCGCTTCCCCTCCGGGGCGCGGGGTACGCGTGGCCGTGGTTCAGGCGGGCGAGCCGAGCAGCGGGACCGTCGGGACGGGGGTCGCCCGATGGGTCAGCACCGGGAGCAACTCCGCGACCCGGTGCGGGCGGTGCGCGGAGATGCCGGGCGGTGCCGGGGCCAGCGGGACGAGCAGGTCGGTGGCGGCCGGATGCCCGTCGGCGCCGTCGGCGGCACAGTCGCCGTGCAGCCACAGGGTGAGCATGTACAGCCCCGGTACGGACAGCAGGCGTGCCTGGTACGGATGTTGCAGTGCCTCGGCCTGTTGCAGGGCGCGTTCGGTGGCGGCGACGTACGGCCCTTCGAAGAAATGCGAGAAGGCCCAGCCGTCTGGAGTCAGCATGGTCTCGGCCGCGGCCACCGCGCGCTCCCCGCAGCGGATCAGGAAGCGCCAGCCGGCGAGTCGGGTCGCGGACAGGCCCTGCGCGGTGATCCTGTCCAACACATGTACGGGAAGCGGGAGTTCGGGCGTCGCTGGACCCTGAGCGGCGCGCAGGGAGGGGGTTTTGGCCTCACGCACCGCGGTGGGGGAACCGAGGGCGGTGAGGACCGAGCGCAGGGCGGGCGCGGGGGCAGGGGGAATGTGCAGCGGCATGTGGGTCGCCTCTCATTCGACAGGCGCGGCGGCGCGAGGAGGGTGGGGCGGACGGCGCTGTCTGCTCACGGGTGTGGCGAGAATGGTGGTGCCCGGTTCGATGAACGAGGGTGCGGTGCTGGGCCTCCCGGCCGTCGCAACGGCGGCAGGATCACGGGCGGACCAGACCGGGGCGTCCACCTTACGCCTTGTCCACCGAGTTTATACGACGCGTGTTCAGGCGGAGTTTCGCCTAACGGATTCCGGCAGGCCGGGCAAGGCGCTATCGGGTCGCCATTCGGTCGCCGATTTGCGGGAATCCTCCCGATTTCCGGCCCGGGTCCGCGCCGCTGACCTCGGAATACCGCACGGCCGGGGTCGGCCGAATGTCGTCGGTGTTTTTCACCAGGCGGCCAGGAAAACCCGAAGGTGCGTGCTGCGGCATGCCCCGTGAATGTGCCGCGGGGAACCTTTCGAAAGAGTAGCGGGCGCCGGGCCCGCGCGGGGCGTTATCAATCACTTCGGCTGGGCATCATCCCTCCTGACCCGGGACCCGGCGGCCGGTTGAACGGCCTGCCCATCCGAGGAGGGACACTTCGATGGGGGAGAAGGTCGTTGCGGGGCAGTTCGACCTGTCCGATCGCCTGCGCTACCGCGAAAAGCTGCGTGAGTGTCTGGCGGGACTGGAGCGACTGCTGCTGGAGAGGAGATTCGATCGCCCCAAGAACCTCATGGGGGTGGAGATCGAATTGAACCTCGCGGGGCCCGACGGCACGCCGAAAATGCTGAACGGTCAAGTACTGCAGCGCATCGCGAGCCGTGATTTCCAAACAGAACTCGCCATGTTCAATCTGGAAGTGAACATCGCGCCACACCGCTTGGGCGGGCGGGTATTCGACCGGCTCGCCGAGGAACTGCGCACGTCCCTGGCGTACGCCGACCGCAAGGCCGCCGAGGTGGCCGCCGGGATCGTCATGATCGGCATTCTGCCCACGCTGGAGCCGGACGACCTGGTCTCCGCCAATCTCTCCGAGGTCGACCGCTACACCCTGCTCAACGATCAGATCGTGGCCGCCCGCGGCGAGGACTTCCTGCTCGACATCGAGGGCGTCGAGCGCCTCATCTGCACCTCGAAGTCCATCGTCCCCGAGGCGGCGTGCACCTCTGTGCAGCTCCATCTCCAGGTCACCCCGGCCCGGTTCGCCGACGTGTGGAACGCGGCCCAGGCGGCGTGCGCCGCGCAGATCGCCGTCGGCGCCAACTCGCCGTTCCTGTTCGGGCACGAGCTGTGGCGCGAGTCCCGGCCGCCGTTGTTCCTGCAGGCGACCGACACACGCCCGCCGGAACTCCAGGCGCAGGGAGTGCGACCGCGGACCTGGTTCGGCGAACGCTGGATCTCCTCCGCGTACGAGCTGTTCGAGGAGAACCTGCGCTTCTTCCCGGCGCTGCTGCCGATCTGCGACGACGAGGACCCGCTGGCGGTGCTGGACGCCGGCGGCGTTCCGCGCCTCGCCGAACTCGTCCTGCACAACGGCACGGTGTACCGCTGGAACCGGCCGGTGTACGGCATCGCGGACGGCGTCCCGCACCTGCGGGTGGAGAACCGGGTGCTGCCGGCCGGCCCGACCGTCACCGATGTGATCGCCAACGCGGCGTTCTACTACGGCCTGGTGCGGTCGCTCGCGGAGGAGTCGCGACCGGTGTGGACCCGGCTCCCCTTCGCCGCGGCCGAGGCGAACTTCGACGCCGCCTGCCGGTACGGCATCGACGCGCGGTTCGTCTGGCCACGGCGGGGGCGGTACGGCGGCACGGCCGAGGTCGACGCCGTCGCGCTGGTCCGCGACGAGCTGCTGCCGCTGGCCTCCGCGGGGCTGGACGCGTGGGGCGTCGAGTCCGCCGACCGGGACCTCTACCTCGGCGTGATCGAGGAGCGCTGCCGGCGCCGGGTCAACGGGGCGTCCTGGCAGGCGGCCACCTTCCACCGCGCCCTGGAACAGGGACTGTCCCGCGACGCGGCCCTGGCCGCGACGACCCGCCGCTACGCGGAGCTGATGCATGCGGGCGAGCCGGTGCACACCTGGCCGGTGGGGTTGCCGGAGCCGGTGCCGTTGGGGTGAGGGCCGGAGATCCGGCGCCGTCCTCTTCTAACCCGTCCTCGTCTCACCTGTCCTCACCGCCCCGCCCCACGCCCCACCGGCCCGGTGCGCGGTCGCCTGTGCTGCTTCTGCGATCCTTGCGGGCGTAGGTGCCTTATGGGTTTGTGCGGTGGCTGGAGGGCGGAGTGCCGGTGGAGGCTGACTCGGTGGCGGATTCCCTGGCGCGGGAGCGGGAGCCGCGGCGGGTTCTGCGGGACGAGACGCTGCTGGTGCTCGGAGTCTCGCTGGGCGCCAGCGGGGTGTCCGCGCTCATCAGCTTCATCGGCTCGGTCACCAAGCCCGGCGGCCTCAAGGACCAGGCCGCCACCCTGAACGCCTCCGCGGCGCCCGGCCGTCCCTGGCTCGACCTCGCCTGGCAGCTCTTCGGCATCGCCACCGCGCTGGTCCCTGTCGCCCTGGTCGCCCACCTGCTGCTGCGGGAAGGGGCGAGCCTGCGGACGCTGGGCTTCGACCGCACCCGGCCCTGGCCCGACCTCGCCCGGGGAGCCGCGATCGCGGCCGTGATCGGCAGCACCGGCATCGCCTTCTACCTCGCCGCCCGCGGCCTCGGCTTCAACCTCACGGTGGTGCCCGAGGCGCTGCCGAGTGTGTGGTGGAAGTACCCCGTACTGATCCTGAGCGCGCTGCAGAACGCGATCCTCGAAGAGGTGATCGTCGTCGGCTATCTGCTGCGCCGCCTCGGGCAGTTGGGCTGGAGCCCGGGGACCGCGCTGACGGCCAGCGCGGTCCTGCGGGGCTCGTACCACCTGTACCAGGGCGTGGGCGGCTTCCTCGGCAACATGGTGATGGGTGTGGTCTTCGTCTGGCTGTACCGCCGCTGGGGCCGGGTCGGCCCCCTCGTCGTCGCGCACTCGCTGCTCGACATCGGAGCCTTCGTCGGTTACGCCCTGCTCGCGGGCAAGGTCGGGTGGCTGCCCACTCCTGGGCACTGAACCCCGACCGCCCGCTCAGGGCAGCAGGTCGCCCTCGATCGTCGTGACCGCGCGGCCGGTCAGCAGCGTGCGGTCGCCGCGCAGGCCGGTGCGGACCAGACCGCTGCGGCGCGACGCCTGGAGTCCGGTGAGGTCCTCGCGGCCGAGGCGGGCGGACCAGTACGGGGCGAGCGCGGTGTGGGCGCTGCCGGTGACCGGATCCTCGTCGATGCCTACGTTCGGGAAGAAGCAGCGGGAGACGAAGTCGTAGCCCTGTGAAGGGTTTTCGGCGCGGGCGGTGGCGATGATGCCCCGCGAGGAGTAGGCGCCCAGGGACTTGAGGTCCGGGGTGAGGCCGAGCACCGTCTTCTCGTCGGCCAGCTCCACGAGCAGGTCGCCGACGTTCGCTCCGGTGTCGAAGACGGCGACCGGCTCGGCGCCCAGCGCTTCGGCGACTCCGGCCGGGGCCTCCACGGAGGTGAGCGGGGCGGTCGGGAAGTCGAGGGTGATCGAGCCGTCCGCGCCGGGCGTCGCGATGAGCACGCCGCTGCGGGTGGCGAACCGCACCGGTCCCTCGTGGGCGCCGCTGGCGTGCAGGACGTGGGCGGTGGCGAGCGTGGCGTGGCCGCACATCGCGACCTCGGTGACCGGCGTGAACCAGCGCAGCGCCCAGTCGGCCTCGCCGCCCCCGGGCAGCCGGTGCGCGAACGCGGTCTCGGCGTGGTTCACCTCCATGGCGACGTTCTGGAGCCAGTCGTCCTCCGGGAAGCCGTCGTCCAGGAGCAGGACTCCGGCCGGGTTGCCGGCGAAGGGGCGGTCGGTGAAGGCGTCGACGATTCGGATACGCATGGCGCCGACGCTAGGGCCGCGGCGAGCCGCGGGGCCAAGGCCAATTCCCGAGTCCTGGACCGTTTCCCCGCGGCAGCCCGTACCTCTGAAACGTCCTGCTCCTGCGGCTCCCAGGCCTGGAGCAGGTCGAAGCGGATCGCAGCCGGCGGAGGGTTGTCGCACGATCGGTTCCGATATATCGTTGAGGCATCGCGTAAGGAACGCGAGTGATACGCGACTGATCAACGATGGAATGGAGTGATCGCGATGCGCACCCACGGATTCGAGCGTGGACATGACGACTGCGGCCCGGGCCGGCACGGCCGGGGCGGTTCCGGCGGTTTCGGTGGCTTTGAGGGGCGGCGCGCTGCCTTCGGGCCCTTCGGTCCGGGTGGACCCGGCGGTTTCGGTCCCGGTGGGCCCGGCTTCGGTCCGGGGCACTGGGGGCCGCGAGGGCGCGGCGGTCCGAGGGGGAGGGCGCGACGCGGTGACGTACGCGCCTCGATCCTGGCCCTGCTCAAGGACCGGCCGATGCACGGCTACGAGATGATCCAGGAGATCGCCGAGCGCAGCGGCGGCGCGTGGAAGCCCAGCCCCGGCTCGGTCTACCCCACCCTCCAGCTGCTGGAGGACGAGGGCCTGATCGCCAGCGAGAGCGAGGGTGGCAAGAAGCTGTTCGCCCTCACCGAGAGCGGCCGTGCCGCCGCCGACGAGGGGCCGGACGCCCCCTGGGAGGAAGCCTCGCGCGGGGTCGACTGGGAGGCCCTCGGCGAGATCCGGCAGGCCGGCTTCGGCCTGATGGAGGCCTTCGGGCAGGTCTGGAAGACCGGCACGAAGGAGCAGCGCGAGAAGGCCCTGGCCGTCATCAACGAGGCCCGCAAGAAGCTGTACCTCATCCTCGCCGACGAGCACTGAGCTCTCCGCGACGGCGACGAAGGCGCCCTGTGGAATCCCTCCGCAGGGCGCCTTCCCGTGTCTGGATCCGCCTTCTTCTTCGATTCCGGGCTCAGGTCACCAACCCGCCCAGCTTGCGCAGCGACTCGTTCAGCGCGGCCGTCGCCGAGTCCCTGAGCTTGCCCGCCATCAGTGACACCGCCGCGCCGGTGAACTCGCCGTCGATGCGGACCGTCGTGGCTTCCCCGTCGGGTGTGAGCGTGTAGCGGGTGGCGACGTTCACCGCCATCGGACCCTTGCCGCGGATCGCGAACACCCGGGCCGGCTCCAGCTCCTCGATGGTCCAGTCGACCTCCGCCGGGAAGCCCATCAGCTTCATGTTCTCCTGGAACGTACCGCCCACCGCCAGGGTTTCCGGGCCGCCCTTGGGAAAGCTCGTGTGGGTCGCGTTCCACTCCCCGTACGACGACCAGTCGGTGAGCTGGGCCCACACCTTCTCGGCCGGTGCCTGGATGCGTGCCTCCGCGCTGACTTCGGCCATGCGACCACCCCTTCGGATCGGGATACGGTGTCGCGGAACGTAGCCGCAGGGCCGCGAACATTCAATACTGATGAACCATCAGAAGCAGGTCGGCGAGCGGCGCGTCCTGCGGGGCAGCCGTGGTTGCCTGCGGGGCGCGTGGCAAGGCGGCGCGCGCCCCTGGCGGGAGTTCGGCCGGATCTCCTCCGTAAGGATGAGATCGGGGCCGGTGATGTCCACTCTGTGTGGGACGCACAAATGGTTCCACTCGCGGATGCCCCGGCCTGTTGTGGCTGATGAGGTAGGGATTGTGCAATCCCGTATAGCCCGCCGGCCCGCCCACGACGCAAACCACGACGTGACCCGCGAAGCGACGGACCTGCGCATGGACATGGACGACGATGCCGGGCTCAGTGCCGAGCTGGCAGCGGTGCTCGCCGGTGCCCGCCGGAGGGCTGTACGGGACGGGGACCGGCAGGTCGACACCGCCCACCTGCTCCACTCCCTCCTCGAACACGACCCCGAGGCCCGCGCCGCCGTCGGAGACACCGCCCAACTCGCCCGGCTGCTCGGCTATCTCGTGCAGCGCAGCATCGGCTACGGCCTGCGCTGGCAGGGCAGTGTGGAGGACTCCGGCGCACTCGTGGCGGTGGCACCTGACGCGGGCTGGTCGCCCGTCGCCGCAGCCGCCCTGGCCTACGCCCTCGGGCGCGCCCGGCAGCGTGGCGAGGCCCGTGCCAACGGCACCGACCTGCTCGCCGCCCTCGTCGCGGACCCGCAGTCCCGGGCCGTGGAGGTCCTCGAACGCCTCGGCGTCCGCGTGCCGTCCATCCCCTGAGGCACCCCTGAAGCCTGCCGAGGACGCCCCGGTTCGGTCCAGCCTCTGAGACAGGGGCAATGGGGGGTGACGCTCATGTCATCGCCTGTCATCATGTGCCGGTGCGTATGGATGAGAGCAGTCAGGGCAGCAGCGGGAAGGGCGTCGGGCTCGGTCTCGCGGTCGCCTCGGCGCTGGCCTTCGGTGGGTCCGGGGTGGCGGCCAAGCCGCTGATCGAGGCGGGGCTCGACCCGCTGCACGTGGTGTGGCTGCGGGTGGTCGGCGCCGCCGTGGTCATGCTTCCGCTCGCCGTACGGCACCGCTCCCTACTGCGCGAACGCCCGGCGCTGCTTGCCGGGTTCGGACTGCTTGCCGTGGCCGGCGTCCAGGCCTGCTACTTCGCCGCGCTCTCCCGCATCCCGGTCGGCGTGGCGCTGCTCATCGAGTACCTGGCGCCCGCCCTGGTGCTCGGCTGGGTGCGGTTCGTGCAGCGTCGGCCCGTGACGCGCGCCGCCGCGCTCGGTGTCGTCCTCGCGGCCGGCGGTCTGGCCTGCGTGGTGGAGGTGTGGTCGGGGCTGAGCTTCGACGCACTCGGCCTGCTGCTCGCGCTGGGCGCCGCCTGCTGCCAGGTCGGCTACTTCGTCCTGTCCGATCAGGGCAGTGACGCGGGCCACCGGGCGCCGGACCCGCTCGGCGTCATCGCCTACGGCCTGCTCGTCGGCGCCGCCGTGCTCACGGTCGTCGCCCGCCCCTGGACCATGGACTGGTCGGTGCTGACCGGCTCCGCGGACCTGAACGGCACCGCCGTCCCGGCGTTCGCGCTGCTCGCCTGGATCGTCCTCGTCGCCACGGTCATCGCGTACATCACCGGCGTGCTCTCCGTACGGCGGCTGTCTCCGCAGGTCGCGGGGGTCGTCGCCTGCCTGGAGGCGGTCATCGCGACCGTGCTCGCCTGGGTGCTGCTCGGCGAGCACCTGTCCGCGCCGCAGGTGGCCGGTGGCGTGGTCGTGCTGGTCGGCGCGTTCATCGCCCAGTCCTCGACCCCCGCCCAGTCCGCCGCGGAGCCGGTCGCGACGGGCGGCCCGGACCGGGAGCGGTCCGGCACCAGCCAGTTGTCCGCCCAGGACACCGCCGCGTAAGGTGCTGATCATGGCTTTGCGCGCACTCGTCCTTCCGCCCCCGGCCGCCTGAGGCGGGCCTCCGGAACCACATGCCTGGCGCGCACGCGCCCGGCCGGACGGTGCTGCCCGCAGATGAAGTCCGCGCGCCCCGCCACAGCGGGTCGCCCTCGAACTTCCGCACTTCTGTGCGCTTCTGCGGAGAGATTCCCTTGTCGAACACTGTTTCAGGCCTGCCCGTCGGGCGCGGCCTGCTCTACCTGATCATCACCGGTGCCGCCTGGGGCACCGCCGGCGCCGCCGCCTCCCTGGTCTACCGGACCAGTGACATGGGGGCGTTCACGCTCTCGTTCTGGCGCTGCGCCATCGGACTCGTCCT
This sequence comes from Streptomyces sp. NPDC002671, assembly GCF_053592475.1. Taxonomy (NCBI): domain Bacteria; kingdom Bacillati; phylum Actinomycetota; class Actinomycetes; order Kitasatosporales; family Streptomycetaceae; genus Streptomyces; species Streptomyces sp. NPDC002671. The sequence continues at coordinate 176,210 of NZ_JBSFVU010000019.1, read as the reverse complement.
GCTGCTGGCCGGCCGCGGGCTGCGCCCGCGCGTCCGACCGGCAGCGGCCGAACCCCTGCGCCGCAGGGCCGCGAAGGCCGTCGCAACCGGCCTCGCCCTGGCCGTCTTCCAGACCGCCTACTTCGCGGCCGTGGGGTCGACCGGGCTCGCCGTGGCCACCGTCGTCACCCTCGGTGCCGGTCCCGTACTGATCGCGCTCGGCGCCCGGCTGCTGCTGGGGGAGCGGCTGGGCCTCGGCGGTGTCCTCGCGATCGCCGGGGCGCTCGCCGGGCTGGTCGTGCTGACCCTCGGTGGCTCGGGCGCGTCCGTCCGCCCGGCGGGCGTGCTCCTGGCTCTGCTCTCGGCGGCCGGATACTGCGCGATGACTCTGCTCACCCGCTGGTGGGGCTGCGACGGCTCGGCCGACGCCTCCGACACCACCGTCTGGGCCTTCGCGGTGACGGGCCTCGTCGTGCTGCCGCTCGCGCTGCACGAGGGGCTGCTCCCGCACACCGCCCACCCGGCCCGGCTGCTGTGGCTCGTCGTGTACATCGCGGCGGTGCCGACAGCCCTCGCGTACGCCCTGTACTTCGCCGGAGCCGCCGTCGTACGGTCCGCCACCGTCTCCGTGATCATGCTGCTGGAGCCGGTGACCGCCGCCGTGCTCGCCGTCGCCCTGCTCGGCGAACACCTCACCACGGCCACCCTGACCGGCACCCTGCTGATGCTGGGCGCGGTCGCGGGCCTCGCCGTGAGCGAGGCCCGCGGAGGTGGACACCGGGCGCCGGTTCCCGTGTAGCTCCTACCGGGTCAGCGCAGGTAGTCCGGGAGTCCGACCCCGGGCGCCAGGTCGGCGTTGGCGACTGGGGCGTCGTATCCCTTGCGGAGCGGGACGACACCGGCCCAGTACGGCAGGGAGAGGTCCTCGGGCTCGTCGTTCGCGCCGCCCGTGCGCAGCTTGGCGGAGACCTCGTCCAGGTCCAGGCGGATCACCGCGGTGGCGGCCAGCTCCTTCTTGTTCGCGGGCCTGGAGTCGGCGGCCCGGCCCGGAACGACGTGGTTAACCAGCGCGTCCAGGGCCAGCCGCCGCTCCTCGGGGTCGGTGACCTCGTGAGCGATGCCGTGCACCACGACCGAGCGGTAGTTGATCGAGTGGTGGAAGGCGGAACGCGCCAGCACCAGCCCGTCCACGTGGGTGACCGTCAGGCACACCGGCAGGCCCGGGTCGGCCTGGCCGGTCATCCGCAGCGGGCGCGAGCCCGTGGACCCGTGGACGTAGAGCCGCTCGCCGACCCGGCCGTACAGGGTCGGCAGCACCACGGGGGCGCCGTCGCGCACGAAGCCGAGGTGGCAGACGTAGCCCTCGTCGAGTATCGCCTGCACCAACTCCCGGTCGTACGACGCCCGTTCCGCCGAGCGCGTCGGCACGGTGCGGTCGGTCGGGGTGTAGGCGACGGACTCCGGCTGCGTCGCGCTGGTCTCCCTGGTCCCCTGCATGGTGTCTCTCCTGGCGATCTTTATTGCACTAGTGCATAATTGCGTTTGTGCTAGGAGAGTATCCGATTCAAGGGCGTGGCGCAGCGGAGATTGCCGCCAGCGTGGAGCGTGCGGTCGGCAGCGGTGAGCTGCAGCCGGGCCAACCGCTGCCTCCCATGCGGGAGTTGGCGGACCGGCTCGGGGTGAATCCCAATACGGTCGCGGCTGCCTATCGCATCCTGCGCGAGCGCGGGGTCATCGAGACCGCCGGGCGCCGGGGCAGCCGGGTGAGGTCCAAACCGGCCACCACCGGGCGCGAGGAACTGCGCGTGGAGGTCCCCGCCGGCGGGCGGGACCTGTCGGCCGGTAACCCCGACCCCGCTCTGCTGCCCCGCCTGGCCGCCGCCTTCGCCGCGGCGGCACAGGCCGGGGACCGGGAGCCCGTCCTCTACGGCGACGACCCGGTCGACCCGGACCTCGCCCGCCTCGCGCGCGCCGACCTCGACGCCGACGGTGTCCCGGAGGGGCCGCTGGCCGTCACCTCAGGCTCCCTCGACGCCGTCGAGCGGCTCCTGCTGGCCCACCTCAAGCCGGGCGACGCGGTCGCAGTCGAGGACCCCGGCTGGGGCAGCGCCCTGGACCTCGTCCCCGCGCTGGGGCTGCGCACGGTCCCGGTGGGCGTCGACGACGAGGGGCCCCGCGCCGACGACCTGCGCCGCGCCCTGGAGTCCGGCGCCCGCGCAGTGATCGTCACCGACCGCGCGCAGAACCCCACCGGCGCCTCTGTCAGTGCGACGCGCGCGCGAGCCCTGCGCGCGGTGCTGCGCGAGCACCCGCAGACCCTGCTGATCGAGGACGACCACGGCCACGGCATCGTCGACCTCCCGCTCCACCCCCTCGCGGGCGTCACCCGCCACTGGGCCCTCGTCCGCTCCGTCGCCAAGGCCTACGGCCCCGACCTGCGGCTCGCCGTCCTCACCGGCGACCCCGTCACGGTCGACCGGGTGCGGGGCCGGCAGCGCCTGGGCCCGGGCTGGGTGAGCCGGCTGCTCCAGCGCGCGGTGGTCCGGCTGTGGGCCGACGGTGCGGTGGACCGCGCGGCGGTGGCGGCGGCGTACCGCTCTCGCAGGCAGGCCCTGATCGACGCCCTCGCGGATCACGGCGTCGCCGCCCACGGCCGCAGCGGCATGAACGTCTGGATCCCCGTCCCCGACGAAACGGGCGCCCTGGCCCGCCTCCTCCAGTCGGGCTGGGCGGTGGCCCCGGGGGCCCGCTTCCGCATCGGCAGCCCACCGGGCATCCGCATCACGGTCTCGACGCTCACCCCGGAGGACATCGCGGCTCTGGCGGAGGCGGTGGCGGCGGCGGTGAGACCGTCTCCGGCGCGGACGTACGGCTAGGGAGCCTTCGGCTTCACCTGGGTGAGCGCTGCCCCCGCGAGCACGATCACCGCTCCCACCGGCGTCGTCCAGCGCAGCGTCTCCCCGAGAATCGCCACGCCCGCCGCCGTGGCGATGACCGGGATGAAGTACGTGACCATCTGGGCGGTGGTCGGCCCGACTTCGGCGACCAGCCCGTACTGGACGAGCATCGCCAGCCCGGTTCCCAGCGCCCCCAGCGCGGTGATCGCCAGCAGTGGAACGAGCGAGACATGCGTGGGAAAGCCGGCGAACAGCGCGGTCACCACGGTCAGTTGCGCCGTGGCGAGCAGCAACTGCCCGCCCGTCATCGACAGATGGGAGTTGCCCGTACCGGCCAGCGTGCGCCGGACGTAGATCCAGCCGATCGGGTAGCTCAGCGAGGCCAGCAGCGCCATCGCCGTACCCGTGGCGTCCAGCCCGTGGAACCCCTGCCAGGCGCCGAGCACCGTGAGCACCCCGAGGAAGCCCAGGCCGAGGCCGGCGACGCGCACCCGGGTCGGCCGGTCCTCGGAGAGGGCGACCAGGGACAGCGCCATGCCCCACAGGGGGGACGTGGCGTTGCAGATACCTGCCAGCGTGGACGGGATCGTCAGCTCCGAGTAGGCGAAGAGGGAGAACGGCAGGGCGTTGAGGAAGAATGCCGCGACCGCCATGTGGCCCCACAGGCGGGCCCCGCGCGGCAGCCGCTCCCGCTTCACGGCCATCGCCGCCACCAGGACCGCCGTACCGAACACCAGTCGCCCGAGAGTGACCTGGAAGGGCGCGTACCCCTCCGTGCCCACCTTGATCAGCAGGAAGCTGAAGCCCCAGATCAGGGACAGCGCGCCGAAGCGGAGCCGCCAGTCGAGGCGGGGACGGGCGCCGGGGCGGGTGGGCGCGGCGGGGGACTGGGTCCGGGGTGAGGTGACGGTGCTCATGGTTTCAACAATGCTGGATGCAACCTCGTAGCACAATCGAGATCTATCACTGAGTACCTCGTAGAATCACTTACATGTTGAATCTGGAGCGCCTGCGCACCCTGGACGCCCTGGCCCGGCACGGTTCGGTCAGCGCCGCCGCGGACGCGCTGCACGTCACCACGTCCGCGGTCTCGCAGCAGCTGGGCAAGCTGGAGCGCGAGGTCGGTCAGCAGCTGCTCGCCAAGAACGGCCGAGGCGTGCGCCTCACGGACGCCGGACGGCTGCTGTCCGAGCACGCCGCGCGCATCCTCTCCCAGGTGGAGCTCGCCCAGTCCGACCTGGAGGCGCACCGCGGGCAGGTGGTCGGTGAGCTGCGGCTGTCCGCCTTCCCCACGGCCGCCCGCGGCCTGTTCCCCACCGCTCTGGCGGCCCTGCGGGCCCGGCATCCGGCGCTGCGCGTGCGCTCCAGCGAGCTGGAGCCGGAGAACGGCATCGCCGGAGTCGTCCGCGGCGACCTCGACCTCGCGGTCGTCCTCGACTGGTACAACAAGCCGATGCCGGTCCCGGACGGTCTCGTCAAGGCCCCCCTGCTGGACGATCCCGCCGACGTGGCGATGCCGCTGGGCCACCGGCTCGCGGGCCGGGACGAGGTGGACCTCGGGGAGTTTGCCGAGGACGAGTGGATCACCTGGGGCGAGGGCGAGTTCTGTCACGAGTGGCTGATGTTCACGCTGCGCTCGCGTGGCATCGAGCCCATCATCGGCCACCGCGCCGCCGAGACCCACACCCAACTCGGGCTGGTCGCCGCTGGGTTGGGCGTGTGCATCGCTCCGGTGCTGGGCCGCCACCCGGTGCCCGAGGGGGTCGTCATGGTCCCGCTCAAGCAGCGCGTACGCCGCCATGTGTACGTCGTCTGGCGCGCCGACGCCGACCGCCGCCCCTCGATCCGCGCGGCGGTCGAGGCCCTCCGGGAGGCGGCGGTGTCGGTGGGCTGAACCGCCTTACAGGGAGCCCAGCTTGCGGAAGTCCCAGGAGACGACCTTCTCCGGCGTCAGCCGTACCCAGGCGTGCCGGCCGTCGTGCGGCAGCTCGTCGATGCCGAAGTTCTTGCGCGCGAACAGCGTCTCCACCGTGTCGAGTTCGGCGCACAGCTCACCGGTGCGCGGTGCCTCACCCACGAACTCCACCCGCCCGGACAGCTCGACCCCGCGCAGCTGGTCGTACTCCTCGCCCGAGTCGACCACGACGGCGATCCGCGGATCCCGGCGCAGCTGGGCCCAACGCCTGCTGCGCACCACCGAGTACAACCAGAGCGAGGTGCCGTCCCAGGCGAACCACAGCGCGCTCACATGCGGCGTGCCGTCCGCCGAGACGCTCGCGACCCGGCAGGTGCGCTGGGTCGCGAGGAACTCGTCCAGCTCGCCGGGGGTCATCATGATCTTCCGGCCACGGCGCTGAGTGACGGTCATGCGGCTCCTCTTCTCTCACGTCATGCCAGAGAACTATCGTGTCGTGGTGATCCTCTGACATCACGTCAGAAAAGGGAACGGGCTCAGGGAGGCGTCATGCCGTCGCGCGAGCAGCTCAGCGAGATCCTCGACCCCACGACCACCGTGCTGCTCACCGTGGAGTGCCAGCAGGGTGTCGTCGGACCCGACAGCGCGCTGCCCGAACTCGCCCGCGAGGCACGTTCGTCCGGTGCCCTGCACAACGTGGCGCGACTGGTCGCCGCCGCGCACAACAGGGGCGTACAGGTGATCCACGCGATCGCCGAGCGCCGCCCGGACGGGCGCGGAGCGAACGGCAACGCCCGCCTGTTCCGCGCCGCCGAGCGGCTCCCCGTCCAGCAGCTGACCGGCACCTCGGCGACACGGGTGGCCCCGCCGATCGAGGTCACCGAGGAGGACTTCGTCGTACGGCGGCTGCACGGACTGTCCCCGATCCACGGCACCGACGTCGACGCCCTGCTGCGCAACCTCGGCTGCCGCACTCTGATCGTCACCGGCGTCTCGGCCAACGTGGCCGTGCCCAACGCGGTGTTCGACGCCGTCAACCTCGGCTACACCGCCGTCGTCCCGGCCGACGCCGTCGCCGGGGTGCCCGCCGACTACACCCCTGCGATGATCCGCCACACGCTCTCCCTGGTCGCCACGATCACCACCACCGACGAGGTCCTCGGCTGTCTCGAACGGCGGCTCAGGCGAGCGTGATCTCGTCGCCGGAGACGGTGATCTTCGCCGCGGGCAGCGGCTTGGTCGCCGGACCGTGCTGCACGCTGCCGTCCGCGACGGAGAAGTGACTGCCGTGGCACGGGCAGACGATCGCGCCGTTCGCCACGCTGCTCACCGCGCAGCCCTGGTGGGTGCACCGGGACGAGAACGCCTTGAACGTGCCCGCCGTCGGCTGGGTGACCACCACACCCTGGTCCTTGAAGATCTTTCCGCCGCCCTCCGGGATGTCCGAGGTCTTGCCGAGCGCGCTCCCCGAGGAGCCGGAGCCGGAGCCGGAACCGCAGGCGGCCAGGGCGGCGGCGAGCCCCGCCGCTCCTGCCGCCGCCACGACGGTACGACGGGCCGGTCCCGCCGAGGGGTTGAGCGAAGAGCTGGTCATGAAGGGGCTCCCTTCCGCGGAGCGTTTCGTGGTCCGTCCAGGGGTACGGGCTGCCGGAACCGCCCGTTCAGACGGGCACCCGGATCCTTGCCGGGCGGGCATGCGACGGCCGTGAGCCGAAGCTGTACGTCAGGTGTCACGCTCAGCCGTCGGCCGAAGCCCGCCCCCGCCAGTAACCTGGGGCGATGCTCAAGGAAGTCACCGCGACCCGCTACATCACGCCCCTGCGTGAGGGCGGCTCGCTGCCGGGGCTCGTCGAGGCCGACGACTTCGGGACCTACGTCATGAAGTTCACCGGCGCCGGACAGGGCCGCAAGACACTCGTCGCCGAGGTCGTCTGCGGCGAACTCGCCCGCCGCCTCGGATTCCGGATGCCCCGGCTGGTCACCGTCCAGCTGGACGCCGTGCTGGGCCTGGGCGAGCCCGAGCAGCAGGTGCAGGAGCTGCTGCGGTCCAGCGGCGGCACCAACCTCGGCATGGACTTCCTCTCCGGAGCCCTGGGCTTCGACCCGCTCGCCTTCCCGGTGAGCCCCGAGGAGGCCGGGCGGATCGTCTGGTTCGACGCCCTCATCAACAACGTCGACCGCTCGTGGCGCAACCCCAACCTCCTCGTGCACCGCGGCGAGCTGTGGCTCATCGACCACGGCGCCACGATGATCTGGCACCACAACTGGCCCTCCGCCGAGGCCTCCGCGGCCCGCCCCTACGACGCCTCCGACCACGCCCTCGCCCGCTTCGCCCCGGACGTCGCCGCCGCCGCGGCCGATCTGGCGCCCCGGGTCACCGAGGACCTGCTCGCCGAGGTCACCGCCGAGATCCCCGACGTCTGGCTCGCCGGCGAGCCCGGCTTCGACACACCGGACGAACTGCGGCGGGCCTACGCGCGGCCTCTGCTCGCGAGGGCGGCCGTCATCGCCGAGCGCATCAACGGCATCGAGGAGGGCAAGTGAGCGAGACCCACATCCACATGGCCGGACATGTCGCCGAGCGCCACATCACCCGGGCCGGCCAGGGCGGCGACCGGGACGTGTTCGAGTACGCCCTGCTGCGCGTCGTACCGCGCGTGGAGCGCGGGGAGTGCATCAACGCCGGCGTGGTCGTCTACTGCCGCGCCCGCGGCTACGTCGGCGCCCGCACCCACCTGGACGAGGCCCGGCTGCTCGCCCTGGACCCGGCGGCGGACGTGGTCGGGGTGCGTGCCGCGCTCGGTGCCATCGAGCGGCACTGCGCGGGCGGGGCGGAGGCCGGACAGGCGGCCGGCGACGACGCGGGGCGCCGCTACCGCTGGCTGGTCGCGCCACGCTCCACCATCGTCCAGCCCGGACCCGTGCACACCGGACTCACCACCGACCCGGCGGCCGAGACGGAGCGTCTGCTGGACCTCCTGGTGAGGTAATGGATCACAACGCCCGGTGGTGCCGTTGACACCGGGTGCCAGGGCTTCTAGCGTCACGTGTGCTGAAGGTACTAAGCGGTCGCTCACCGCACATCGGGTCCCTCCAAGGACCACGACAGGTTCTCTCTAGGGCGAGGAGAAGCAGCAATGTCCACCACTGAACAGCGGGTCGCGGTAGTCACCGGCGCGGCGCGCGGCATCGGCGCCGCCACCGCCGTACGACTGGCCGCCGAGGGTCGCGCGGTCGCCGTGATCGACCTGGACGAGGCCGCCTGCAAGGACACCGTCGAGAAGATCACCGCGGCCGGCGGCAAGGCCATTGCGGTCGGCGCCGACGTCTCCGACGAGGCGCAGGTCGAGGCGGCCGTCGCGCGGATCGTCGAGGAGCTGGGCGCCCCGACCATCCTCGTCAACAACGCGGGCGTGCTGCGCGACAACCTGCTGTTCAAGATGAGCGTCTCCGACTGGGACACCGTCATGAACGTGCACCTGCGCGGCTCCTTCCTGATGGCCAAGGCCGTCCAGAAGCACATGGTCGACGCGGGCTTCGGCCGGATCGTCAACCTGTCCTCCTCCTCGGCGCTCGGCAACCGCGGCCAGGCCAACTACTCGGCCGCCAAGGCGGGCCTCCAGGGCTTCACCAAGACCCTCGCCATCGAGCTGGGCAAGTTCGGCGTCACCGCCAACGCCGTCGCCCCGGGCTTCATCGCCACCGAGATGACCAAGGCCACCGCCGACCGCGTCGGCATGGGCTTCGAGGACTTCAAGAACGCCGCCGCCACCCAGATCCCGGTGCAGCGCGTCGGCGAGCCCGAGGACATCGCCAACGCCGTCGCCTTCTTCACCGGCGAGGCGGCCGGTTTTGTCTCCGGCCAGGTGCTGTACGTCGCCGGCGGACCGCTCAACTAAGGATCCTGGGGAAACACCGACATGACTGAACTCCCGGAGCTGTCCGGCAAGGTCGCGCTCGTCACGGGCGCGAGCCGCGGCATCGGCTACGGCGTCGCCGAGGCCCTGGTCGCCCGCGGCGACCGCGTGTGCATCACCGGCCGTAACGAGGACGCCCTCAAGGAGGCCGTCGACAAGCTCGGCGCCGAGCGCGTCATCGGCGTGGCCGGCAAGGCCCACGACCTCGCCCACCAGGCCGAGGCCGTCGAGCGCACCATGGAGGCCTTCGGCCGGGTCGACTTCCTGATCAACAACGCGGGCACCAACCCGGTCTTCGGGCCGATCGCCGACCTCGACCTGGACGTGGCGCGCAAGGTGTTCGAGACCAACGTGATCTCGGCGCTCGGCCTTGCCCAGAAGACCTGGCACGCCTGGCAGAAGGAGAACGGCGGCGCGATCGTCAACATCGCCTCGATCGCGGGCCTCGCGCCCTCGCCGTTCATCGGCGCCTACGGCGTCAGCAAGGCCGCGATGATCAACCTGACCCAGCAGCTCGCACACGAGTTCGCCCCGAAGGTACGGGTCAACGCGATCGCCCCGGCCGTCGTGAAGACCAAGTTCGCGCAGGCCCTGTACGAGAACCGCGAGGAGGAGGCAGCCGCCGCCTACCCGCTGGGCCGCCTCGGCGTACCCTCCGACATCGGCGGGGCCGCGGCCTTCCTCACCTCGTCGCAGTCCGACTGGATCACCGGTCAGACGCTCGTCGTGGACGGCGGGCTCTTCCTCAACGTGGGCGTGGGCTGATCGTCCGCTCTGATCGTCGGTTTCCGGGCGCCGTTTCCGGCGGAACGGCGCCCGGAGAGCCGTACAAGATCCACACGGCGGAACGACAGCACGATGACAACGTCGTCATAGCGAAATCGATCAAGAACCCCTGTTCCGGGGGAGGTTCAGGGGGCCGGACGCTGCGGTATGGTCTGCCGACCCTTGGTACGGCAGATCGAGGAGCGTGCGCGTGTTCAACCGGAACCGATTCCTGCGGAGAGTCGCGGCGATCGCGTCCATATCCCTGGTGACCGGATGCAGCCTGCTGTCCGACGGCGACTCCGGCAACAAGGGAACGATCGTCGTGGGGACCACCAGCGCCCCCAGCACGCTCGATCCGGCCGCGTCCTGGGACGGTTCCTGGGAGCTGTTCCGCAACATCTACCAGACGCTCCTCGCCTACCCGAACGGCGCCACCACCCCCCAGCCCGACGCCGCAAAGAGCTGCTCCTTCACCGACGCCGGCAGCCGCACCTACCACTGCAAGCTTCGCGACGGCATGAAGTTCGCCGACGGCGACCCGCTGAACGCCAAGGCCGTCCAGTACTCCATCGACCGCATCCGCGCCATCAACGCCCCCGGCGGCCCGGCCGGGCTGCTCGGCAGCCTGGACAGCGTGCAGACGATCGGGGACCGCGAGGTGGTCTTCCACCTCAACAAGTCCGACGCCACCTTCCCCTTCGTGCTGGCCACCCCGGCCATGTCGATCGTCGACCCGGACGACTACCCCGCACACTCCCTGCGCAAGGACGGCAAGGTGTTCGGCTCCGGGCCGTACACGCTGCAGGCGTACACGGAGGGCAAGCAGGCCGTCCTGACCCGCAACGACAACTACCAGGGCTTCGCCGACCGGCAGAACAAGGGCGTGGTCATCCGCTACTTCCAGGACTCGGCCAGCATGGTCAGCGCGCTGCGCGCCAAGCAGATCGACGTCACCTACCGCGGACTGGCGGCCAACGACATCATCGCCCTCCAGCGGCACGGCAACAGCGATCTGCAACTGGTCGACGGTGTGGGCACCGACATCAGCTACCTGGTCTTCAACCCCAAGGACCCGTGGGCCGCGCGACCCGCCGTACGCAAGGCGGTCGCCCAGCTCGTGGACCGGGGCGCGATCGCCCACAAGGTCTACAAGGACACCGTGGACCCGCTGTACTCGATGGTCCCCAAGGGGCTGACCGGGCACACCACCGGCTTCTTCGACGATTACGGCGACCCGAGCGTCTCCAGGGCCCGCAAGATCCTCTCCGACGCGGGCATCAACCAGCGCGTCCCGCTCACCTTCTGGTACACCACCGACCGCTACGGCTCCGAGACGGCCGAGATGTTCAAGGAGCTGAAGCAGGAGCTGGACGGCTCGGGCCTGTTCACGATCACCCTCAAGAGCCGTCCCTGGAAGACGTACGTGGTCGGCTACCAGAAGGGCGAGTACCCGGTGTTCGGCCGCGGCTGGTTCCCGGACTACCCCGACGCGGACAACTTCATCGCGCCGTTCGTCGGCCAGAACAACGCGCTCGGCACGCCCTACCCGTCCAAGGAGATCACCGACCACCTGCTGCCCCACTCGCGCAGCGAGAGCGACCGCGCCAAGGTCGTGAACGACCTGGAGACGGCCCAGCAGATCATGGTGAACGACGCCCGGCTGATCCCGCTGTGGCAGGGCCGGCAGTACATCGCGGCCAGCGACGACATCTCCGGCGGTGAGCAGGCCCTCGACCCGTCGACGATCATGATGATGTGGACGCTGCACCGCAAGACCAGTTGGTGAGCCGCCCGTCCGGCACGCGTTGTCAGTGGTCGCCTGTAGGTTCTGAACCCTGGAAGTGACCGCACGCCGTAGTTGATCGACACCGTGAGGACGTTGACGTGACCGACATCGCCATGCTGCCCGAGTCCTGGCGCGGGGTTCTGGGCGACGAACTGCAGCAGCCCTACTTCAAGGAGCTGACCGAGTTCGTCGAGGAGGAGCGGGCGAAGGGCCCTGTCTACCCGCCGCGCGAGGAGGTCTTCGCCGCGCTGGCGGCGACGCCGTACGACAAGGTCAAGGTCCTGGTCCTCGGCCAGGACCCGTACCACGGCGAAGGCCAGGGCCACGGCCTTTGCTTCTCGGTGCGCCCCGGTGTGAAGACCCCGCCCTCCCTGCGGAACATCTACAAGGAGATGCAGGAGGAGCTTGGCCTGCCCGTGCCGGACAACGGCTATCTGATGCCGTGGGCCGAGCAGGGCGTGCTGCTGCTCAACGCGGTGCTCACCGTCCGGGCCGGCGAGGCCAACTCGCACAAGGGCAAGGGCTGGGAGAAGTTCACGGACGCGGTGATCCGCGCGGTGGCCTCCCGGCCGGACCCGGCGGTCTTCGTGCTGTGGGGGAACTACGCGCAGAAGAAGCTCCCGCTGATCGACGAGACCCGTCATGTCGTGGTCAAGGGCGCGCACCCCTCGCCGCTGTCCGCGAAGAAGTTCTTCGGCTCCCGCCCGTTCACGCAGATCAACGAGGCGATCGCCCAGCAGGGCCACGACCCGGTGGACTGGCGCATCCCGAACCTGGGCTGACGGGCCCGCGGCGGCCTCGTTTCGTACGGGGCCGCCTGCCCGGGTTTGCCGGTGCCGCCGGTTAGCGTCGGGTGACACAGTCGGCGAGACGGCCGGCTACTGCTGACGACGGCCCGGAGGACGCGGTGGCGGAGCGACAGGAGCAGGCGGCACTGGACGACGTGCTGACGCGCATCGGACAGGTCGTGATGCTGCACCACGGCGGCGACCGCGAGGAGGCCCGGCGCCGCTTCCTCGAACTGTGGGCCGAGATCGGCGAGGAGGGCGCCCCGCTGCACCGCTCCACGCTGGCCCACTATCTCGCCGACACCCAGGACGACCCCGAGGACGAACTCGCCTGGGACCTGCGGGCGTTGTCGGCGGCGGAGGAACTCACGGACGGCCGTGGCGGCGACCCGCTGACGGTCCGGGGCTTCTACCCCTCCCTGCACCTCAACCTCGCCGCCGACTACGTGAAGCTCGGCCGCCTGGACGCCGCCCGCAGCCATCTGCACCGCGCCCGCCGCGCCTCGGACTCCCTGCCCGACGACGGCTACGGCAATGGCGTCCGGGCCGCGATCGACCGCCTGGAGCTGCGCCTGAGCGAGGACGGCCCCCTGGGCGGCGACAACTGGGGGCCGCCGCGGCAGCGGCCCAGCTGAGAGCGGGCCGCACGGGGCGTCCCGTCCGTCCCACCGGCCTCAACGCCCGTACGTCTGCTCGCAGATGACCGCCTCGGGGCTGTCCTTCCGCCAGCCGCCGTACTGCCTGCCGAGGGCGCACACGTCCGGGGCCTTCGGCACCGGCTGCGGCAGGTCCGGAGCCTGGACGGGCGTCCTGCGAGGGTCGTCCGGGCGCGGCCGGGGGCGCGGCGCTGCGGGCGGGGCCGGCGGGCGGCGCGTGACCGGCGGCGCGTCCGTGGGCCGGTGCGCGGCGGTCGGCTCGGGGTGTTCCGGGTGCCGGGACGGGCCGACCATCTCCAGCGCCTCGCGGGCCGGTGCCTGCACCACCCGGGGCTCCGCGCTGCCGTCCGGCCGGGGTGCCGTCGGCTGTGAGGGCACGGTGTCCGGCGGGGGACCGGGGGCCGCCGGTCCCGGAACCGTCACACAGCCGGAGAGGGCCGAGACGGCCACGGTGAACAGGAGCGCTGCGGTGGTCGTCGTTCGATGCACCCGCGCCACTCTGCTGGGTCGGCCCCCGGCCCCGCACCGCCAATCCGAGGTTGATGCCCCGCACGGGTGATCTCGTGCCCCGTACGGAGGGGCTTCGAGGCGCGACGGGTGACGTTCAGTCGCCGGTGGCGCCGTCGATCCGCTCCCGGATCAGGTCGGCGTGGCCGTTGTGCCGGGCGTACTCCTCGATCATGTGGGTGTAGATCCAGCGGAGGTTGAAGGGCTCGTCGCTGGACCTGCTCCGCCCCGTGGAGAAGTCGTCGAGCGTGAGGCCGGCGGTGTTGCGGCGAGCCGTCTCGATCTCGGCCTGCCAGGTGGCGTACGCCTCGTCCCAGGTGTCGGCCTCGGTGAAGTGGAAGTCGCCGTCCGGGTCTTCCTCGGTGCAGTACAGCACCCCAGGGTCCTCGCCCCGCAGTATCTCGTGGAACCAGAACCGCTCGACCTCCGCCATGTGCCGCACCAGGCCCAGCAGCGACAGCTCGGAAGGCTCGATGGAGGCGGTCCGCAGCTGGACCTCGGTCAGGCCGTCGCACTTCAAGGCGAGAGTCTGCCGGTGATAGTCAAGCCACCCCTCCAGCATGGTGCGTTCGTCGGCGTTGAGAGCGGGCTCGTCCCGCTTGATCGTCATGCCCGCATCCTCGCAACACCGCGCCGGGTATCACCAGCGGATATTCCGACGGGATCGCCGACTGACGACCGCCGTATGCTGCCGGGAAGACACACGCAGGCACACGGCAGGGGAGCGCACGTGAAGGTCGGCTGCATCGGACTCGGGGACATCGCTCAGAAGGCCTACCTGCCGGTGCTGAGCACCCAGCCGGGGATCGACCTCCACCTGCACACCCGCACGCCCGCCACCCTCGACCGCGTCGCCGACTCCCTGCACCTGCCCGCCGACCGGCGTCACGCCACCCTGGACTCCCTGCTCGCCGCCGGCCTCGACGCGGCCTTCGTGCACGCGCCCACCGTCGTCCACCCCGAGCTCGTCACCCGGCTGCTGGAGGCGGGCGTACCGACCTACGTCGACAAGCCGCTCGCCTACGAACTCGCCGACTCCGAGCGGCTGGTGGAGCTGGCCGAGCGGCGCGGCGTCTCGCTGTTCGTCGGCTTCAACCGCAGGTACGCCCCCGGGTACGCGCAGTGCCTGGAGCACCCGCGCGAGCTGATCCTCCTGCAGAAGAACCGGATCGGCCTGCCCGAGGACCCACGCTCGATGGTCCTGGACGACTTCATCCACGTCGTGGACACCCTGCGCTTTCTGGTGCCGGGTCCGGTCGACGACGTGACCGTGCGCGCCCGCACCGAGGCCGGGCTGCTCCACCACGTCGTGCTCCAGCTCGCCGGGGACGGCTTCACCGCGCTCGGCGTGATGAACCGGCTCAGCGGCTCGGCCGAGGAGATCCTGGAGGTCTCCGGGCAGGACACCAAGCGCCAGGTGCTCAACCTCGCCGAGGTGATCGATCACAAGGGGCAGCCGACCGTGCGCCGGCGCGGCGACTGGGTGCCGGTGGCCCGGCAGCGCGGCATCGAGCAGGCCGTCCTCGCGTTCCTCGACGCCGTGCGCGCGGGCAAGGTGCTCAGCGCCCGTGACGCGCTGGCGACCCATGAACTCTGCGAGCGGGTGGTACGAGCGGTGCTGGAGCGCTCCGGCGCAGCCTGAGCGCCCGCACCCCCTCGCCCGCGCCCAGCGCGGCCAGCACCAGCAGTGCGCCGTGCACCGGCCAGTCGCCGTAGCGGACGTACGGCGTGATGCCGTGCGCGAGCGGTACCTCGTAGACGCGGGCGGCGCTCGCGCCGGTGCCCAGCCACGGGCCGAGCCGCTGCCCGCTCGGGCCGTACACGGCCGACACTCCGGTCAGGGTGGCGTGCACCATCGGGCGGCCGGTCTCGGCGGCGCGCAGCGCGGCCAGCGAGGCGTGCTGCTCGGGGGCCCAGCTGTGCTGGAAGGTCGAGGTCGCGGACTGGCCGAGCAGGACGTCGGCGCCGTCCTCGGCAAGGTGCCGGCTCATGTCGGGGAACGCGGTCTCGAAGCAGATCAGCGGGCCGATGCGCAGCCCGTGTCCGACGTTCATCACGACCTGTTCGGTGCCGCGCCTGCGGTCCTCGCCGGCGGCCTTGCCGACCGAGGTGGCCCAGCCGAGCAGTGAGCGGGCGGGTATGTACTCGCCGAAGGGCACGAGCCGCATCTTGTCGTACCGGTAGCCGGTCAGGCCGCTCGGGCCGACCAGCACCGAACTCTTGTAGATGCCGGGCCGGTCGGAGCGGCGGGCGTCCACGTTCACCAGCACATCGGCGCCGACCGTGCGGGACAGCGCGGCGATCCGCCGGGTCAGATCGGGCCGGTCGCCCAGATCGAAGCCGACGCTGGACTCGCCCCACACGACCAGGTCGACGTGCTGCCCGGCCAGCTGCCGGGTCAGCTGCTCCTCGCGGTCGAAGCGCTTGTCGCCGCCGTCCATGATTCCCGGCTGTACGACGGCGATCCGCACCTGCCCGTCCACCTGCGGGCGGGGCGCCCAGACCCAGGCGGCCGAGGTCGCGGCGGCCGTGGCCACCAGGGACGCCAGGGCGGGCATCCGGGACTCGCGCACGGCAATCAGCGCCGCCACCGCCACGTTCACCGCGACCACCAGGAAGCTGAGCAGCCACACCCCGCCGACCGAGGCGAGCCGCAGCGCCGGCGCCACCTGCCACTGGCTGGCGCCGAGCATGCCCCACGGCCCGCCGAGCCCCTGCCAGGAGCGGACCAGCTCGATCATCAGCCACGCCGAGGGCAGCACGAGCAGCGCGGCGGCGCCCCGCGCGGCCGAGGGCACCCCGCCGAGGAACCTGCGGACCAGCCAGCCCCAGGGCGCCCAGACCACGCCGAGCAGCGCGGCTATCAGGAAGATGAACACGTGCAGGCTCGGCAGCAGCCAGTGATGCACCGCCACCATGAACCCGAAGCCGCCGCACCAGCCGTCGTACGCGGCACGCCGGCCGGTCGGCGCCGCGCGGGCCAGCAGGATCCAGGGAACCAGGGCGACGTAGGCGAACCACCACAGTGACGGCGCCGGGAAGGCGAGGACGGGCGGGGCGCCCGCCAGAGCGGCCACCGACGAGCGTCGCCACGGGGAGGTCAGCCAGCGGTCGAACGTCGTCATACGGAGCCTCCCTAGCAGCCGCTGGCTCCAGTGTGCGCGCCCGAAGCGATCTCCGACAGAGGGCCTCGAACCCGCAGGCCGGGGCGGTCGGGCCGGGTCAGTCCGGCACGGTCGCCGGGCTGCGCTCGGGCAGGCGGCGCCACTTCTCGTGCACCATCACCTGGCGCAGCCGCCACCCCTCCGCCGTGCGCAGCACCCCGAAGTCGTAACGGCCGCCGCACACCAGGTCCGGAGCAGTGCCTTCACCGTCGCCCGCGAACCGCATGGGGTTGAGGTAGTCGGCCCGTACCCGGGCGGTGTCCCCGGTGTCGTGGTCCAGGATGCCGAAGCGCACCAGGCGGTTGACGATCAGATGCTGCCGCATCGAGAACAGCTCCAGGCTTCCGGCGAGCCATCCGGCGACCTGGCCCGCGTCGCCCTCGATGCCGCCCGCGGACCGGTAGTCGGCCCGCCCGTCCGTCGTGAACAGTCTCCGGTACGCCGCCCAGTCGCCGTCGTCCACCGCCACCGCGTACGCGGTGATCAGCTCGTCCACGGCCAGTCGGGCCATTACGGTCGCTAGCTCCACGCGCTGCGTCATCGGCACAGTGTTGGGCATGTGGAGCGCGGAGCCAAGAGGCGTGCGGCGATATTCGGTGGTCCGGGGCACCGGAGGTCCGCGACGCTGTCCCCGTGAACGAACAGTCAGTCGAAGATGAGCCGAAATTCCGGATCCGGGCCCGCCACACGGAGTCCACGATCACCGTCTACCAGGCCTACCGCCCGGAGATAGGCGGCCCGGCGGCCCGCACCGGACGCTTCCCGTCCGCCTGGAAGCGGGACCGGATGACCTGGATCAAGCCGTCCTTCCTGTGGATGATGTACCGCTGCGGCTGGGGCACCAAGGAGGGCCAGGAGACCGTCCTCGCCGTCGAGATCAGCCGCGACGGCTTCGAGTGGGCCCTGCGGAACGCGTGCCTGTCGCACTACGCGCCCGGGCTGCACGCGGACCAGGCCGCCTGGAAACGGGAGTTGCGGCAGTCGTCGGCTCGCGTCCAGTGGGACCCCGAGCGGGATCTGCACCACAACCCGCTGCCGTACCGGTCGTTGCAGCTGGGGCTCTCCGGTCAGGCGGCGGCACGGTACGCCGACGAGTGGATCACCGGCATCGAGGACGTGACCCCGCTCGCGACGGAGATCCACGCCCTGGTGCGGGCAGGTGAGTTGGAGAAGGCGACGGAGCTGCTGCCACAGGAGCGGCCGTACCCGGTGGCCGAGGAACTGCTCGCGCATCTGCGGGCGTAGGCCAACCCCGGTCGGCTCAGGCCGCCTTGATGATCTCTCCGCGGATCGCCTCGGCCCATTCGACCACCAACAGCTCGTATTCCTCGCGCTCCTGGGCCGACAGGGTGCCGCCCGCACGCAGCCACAGCGCCCGGATGTGCTCGTTCACCTCGGCGGCGGACCGCACGGAGCCAAGGGGCGTGGATTCGGGGGACATGCGGGCAAGCCTAGGGGCAAGCACTGACACTGCGCTACCGCGTGGCTACGCAGACCGCACGCGGTCGGTCACCGGCGGCGCGGCACGACGTGTTGCGCGGGGGTGAAGTGCCCGGTCGCGCCGGTCTGCAGGGCCGCTCGGAGGCGGGCGCACCGGGTCCTGAAGATGTCCGAAACGGGGGCGTCCTACGCGGCCGAGGGGCCGGCGACCGTCCAGCCGGGGACCTGGGGGTGGGCCGTCAGGTCCTCGTGGCGTACCTCGTCGCCACAGGCCCGGCAGGTGACGACCGGGACCAGTTCGTTGCCGCAGCTGTGCTCGACAGCCATGGGGAGGTCGGCCCCCTTGCGCAGATGCCGGTCGCCCCACTCCTTGAGGGTCATCAGGACCGGCTCCAGCTCCAGGCCCGCCTGCGTGGGCCGGTACTCGAAGCGCTGCGGGCGCTCGCTGTAGGCGCGCTTGGTGAGGATCCCGGCGTCCACGAGCCGGCGCAGCCGGGTGGCCAGGACGTCGCGCGGGGCGCCGATGTTGCGCACGAGCTGATCGAAGCGGCCGTTGCCCAGGCACACCTCCCGCAGAACGAGCAGGGAGTACTTCTCGCCGACCACTGCGAGGGCGTCGGCGATGGAGCAGGGGCGCGGGTCTTGCGCGCTTTTCCGGGCGGCCATGCAGTGCAGTCTAGTAGAGGGTTTGATTTTCCAACCTACCGAGCTATGGTGAGTTTGGATTTCCTACTCGCCAGTAGTCGCAGGAGGCCGCACCATGCGAGACGCAGTCATCGTCGAAGCCGTACGCACCCCCATCGGCAAGGGCAAGCCCAACGGCTCCCTCGCGAACGTCCACCCCGTACAGCTCCTCGCCCACACCCTGCGCACCCTGGTCGAGCGCTCCGGTGTCGACCCGGCGCTGATCGACGACGTCATCGGCGGCACCGTCGACCAGGTCGGCGAGCAGGCCATGAACACCACCCGGTACGCCGTCCTCGCGGCGGGCTTTCCCGAGTCGGTCCCGGCGACCACGGTGGACCGCCAGTGCGGCTCCTCCCAGCAGGCCGTGCACTTCGCCGCGCAGGGCGTCATCTCGGGCGCGTACGACCTCGTCGTCGCCTGCGGTGTGGAGTCGATGAGCAGGGTGCCGATGTGGTCCAACGTGCCCGCGGGCAAGGACCCGTTCGGGCCGGGCGTCGCCGAGCGCTACCCGGAGGGTCTGGTCCCGCAGGGCATCAGCGCCGAACTGATCGCCGCCAAGTGGTCCCTCACGCGCGCGCGGATGGACGAGTTCGCCGTCTCCTCGCACCACAAGGCGGCCCGGGCCTGGGCGAACGGCCTCTTCGACGCCGAGGTCGCGCCCCTGGACGGCGTCACCCGTGACGAGTGCGTACGGCCCGGCAGCACCCCGGAGATCCTCGCCGGCCTCAAGCCCGCCTACTACGACCCCACGTTCGCCGAGCGCTTCCCGCAGATCGAGTGGAACGTCACCGCGGGCAACGCGAGCCCGGTCAACGACGGCGCCTCCGCCGTTCTGATCACCTCCAGCGAGACCGCGGCCCGCCTCGGCCTGCGCCCGATTGCCCGCCTGCACAGCTTCGCCGTCACCGGCTCCGACCCGCTGCTCATGCTCACCGGGGTCATCCCGGCCACCGAGAAGGTGCTGCGCCGGGCGGGCCTGAGCCTCGACGACATCGACCTGTTCGAGGTCAACGAGGCCTTCTCCAGCGTGGTCCTGGCCTGGCAGCAGGAGACCGGTGCCGATCTCGCCAGGGTCAACGTGCACGGCGGCGCCATCGCCCTCGGCCACCCGCTCGGCGCCAGCGGCACCCGGCTGACCACCACCCTCGTGCACGCCATGCGCGAGCGTGGCGCCCGCTACGCCCTGCAGACCATGTGCGAGGCGGGCGGACTCGCCAACGCCATGATCCTGGAAAGGGCCTGACGGTTCACTGACTGCCGAGTGATCAACGGGCGCTCAGGTGGTGGCGCTTGCGCCAGGCCACCACACCGCCCGCGAGCGCCGGTACGGCGATGGCGGCCATCGCGATCAGGAAAGCGGGCGAGGTCGGCGCCGAGGCACGCGCCCCGGCGACGACGTAGGCGGCGGTGTTCGGGACGGAGCCGAGCGCCGTCGCCAGGAGAAAGGCCACCCACCCCATGCGGGAGACCGCCGCGCAGTAGTTCGCCACCCAGAACGGAATCCCGGGGAAGAGGCGGGCCGCCAGCATCGACCGGAAGCCGTGCCGGCTGAGCTGGCCGTCGACCGCCTTCAGCCAGCGTCCGCGCAGCAGCGGGCGCAGCGCGTCCTGCCCGAGCACCCGGCCCAGACCGAAGGACACCCCGGCCCCGAGCACCGTCCCCGCCAGCGCGGTGCCGAGCCCCAGCTGGGAGCCGAACAGCGCGCCCGCCGCCAGGTTCAGCAGGGGGCGCGGCACGAACGCCACCGAGCACAGCCCGTACGCCACCGAGAACACCAGCGCCGCCGCGGCACCGCCGAGCTGCGGCGGCCAGCCGTGCGTGAGCAGCCGCTGCGGTTCGAAGAGCAGCACACAGCCCCCGGCCGCCGCGAGCAGCGCCACCAGCAGGGACAGGCGGGCGTACGGCGACAGGAGCGCCCGGGGAAGGGCCGTGGCGGTGCCAGAGCGGTTGGCATCGAGCATCCGGTGACATTAGCCGACGGGCGTGTCTGATCGCCGTACGGGCCGGATCGCGTAGGCGAAAAACCATTCGACGCCGGACAAACCGTCGGCGATGATCGACGCCATGTTCCGGCACGCCTTCCTCCTCGCAGCACCCGCCGTCGCGGGTGCCCCGAAGGCTGCCGTCCCGATTGTCGTGGCCGCTGTCGACGGCGCCCGAAGCTGACCCTCTCCGGATCGTCCGGCGGACCCCGCAGGGGGAGGGTCGGCCAGTCCTTGGGGTCCCGCATTCCCGTACCACCGGAGAGGCTTCGAGGTACAGCCATGTCCAAAACGGCATACGTGCGCACCAAGCCGCACCTGAACATCGGCACGATGGGCCATGTCGACCACGGCAAGACCACCCTGACCGCCGCCATCACCAAGGTCCTGGCCGAGCGCGGCAGCGGCACGTTCGTTCCGTTCGACCGCATCGACCGGGCCCCGGAGGAGGCCGCCCGGGGCATCACCATCAACATCGCGCACGTCGAGTACGAGACCGACACCCGGCACTACGCCCACGTCGACATGCCGGGCCACGCCGACTACGTCAAGAACATGGTCACCGGCGCCGCGCAGCTCGACGGGGCGATCCTCGTCGTCTCCGCGCTCGACGGGATCATGCCGCAGACCGCGGAGCACGTACTGCTCGCCCGGCAGGTGGGCGTCGACCACATCGTCGTCGCCCTGAACAAGGCCGACGCCGTCGACGACGGCGAGGACGCCGTGCTGACCGACCTGGTCGAGCTGGAGGTCCGCGAGCTGCTCACCGCGCAGGGGTATCCGGGGGACGCCGTACCCGTCGTACGCGTCTCCGGGCTGAAGGCACTGGAAGGAGACCCGCGCTGGACCGCGTCCATCGAGGCGCTGCTCGACGCGGTCGACACCTACGTACCCATGCCCGAGCGCTACCTGGACGCGCCCTTCCTGCTGCCCGTGGAGAACGTGCTCACCATCACCGGCCGCGGCACCGTCGTCACGGGTGCTGTGGAGCGCGGGACCCTGCGGGTGGGGGACCGGGTCGAGGTGCTCGGGGCCGGCCTGGAGACCGTCGTCACCGGCCTGGAGACCTTCGGCAAGCCCATGGCGGAGGCGCAGGCCGGGGACAACGTGGCCGTACTGCTGCGCGGTGTGCCGCGGGACGCGGTCCGACGGGGACACGTGGTGGCGGCGCCGGGGAGCGTGGTGCCCAGCCGGCGGTTCTCCGCGCGGGTGTACGTGCTGTCCGCGCGCGAGGGCGGCCGTACGACGCCCGTCTCCACGGGGTACCGGCCGCAGTTCTACATCCGCACGGCGGACGTGGTCGGGGACGTCGACCTGGGCGAGGCGGCGGTCGCCCGGCCCGGTGACACGGTCGAGATGACCGTCGAGCTGGGGCGGGAGGTCCCGCTGGAGCCGGGGCTCGGCTTCGCCATCCGCGAGGGCGGCAGGACGGTCGGCGCGGGCACGGTCGTCTCCGTGGACTGAGCGCACGGCGGATCGCCGCACAATGGAGGGGTGAACGAAGCCATACCCGTCACCCGAGCCGTCGACCACGGCACCGCCAAGCTGATGCCGGACGTCGACCGTGAGCGGGCCTGGCTGCTCACGGTCGACGGGGCCCCGCAGTCGTACGTCGACCTGGACGAGCCCACGTATCTGGAGTTCGAGTACGCACGGCGGCTCGGGTATGTGCTGGACATCCTGGCCGAGCCCGGGCTGCCGCTGGACGTGCTGCATCTCGGCGGGGGCGCGCTGACGCTCCCGCGGTACGTGGCCGCCACCCGGCCCGGGTCCCGGCAGGACGTGGTGGAGGCCGACCGAGGGCTGCTGGCGCTGGTCGCCGAGCATCTGCCGCTGCCCGCGGGCTCGGGCGTCGTGCTGCACACCGCCGACGCCCGGGCCTGGCTCGAAGCCGCCCCGGACGACTCCGCCGACGTGCTGATCGCGGACGTCTTCGGCGGCTCCCGGGTCCCGGCGCACCTCACCTCCCTCGCCTACGCGCGGGAGGCCGAGCGCGTCCTGCGGCCCGGCGGGGTCTATCTGGCGAACCTCGCCGACGGGGCGCCGTTCGCCTTCCTGCGTTCCCAACTCGCCACGTTCGCCGCCGTGTTCGAGGAACTGGCGCTGATCGCCGAGCCGGGCGTGCTGCGCGGGCGCCGGTTCGGCAACGGCGTGCTCGTCGCCGCCCACCGGCCCCTCGACACGGCCGCGCTGGCCCGCCGCAGCGCGGCGGACGCCTTCCCGGCCCGCGTCGAACACGGCCCGGCGCTGCGGGACTTCATCGCCGCGGCGCAGCCGGTTGCGGACGCCGACGCCGTGCCCTCACCCGAGCCCCCCGACGGCGCGTTCGGCATCGGCTGACACCTCGCCTGCTGGGACAGCGTCGGGCGGCATCGTGTCGCCCGGCACCGTGTCGTCGCCGGCGATCCGCTGCGTGCGGCGGGTCAGTTCGCGGACGTCCGGGACCAGCAGGACCAGGGCCGTGACCAGTACGACGAGGCCCGCGCAGCCCCAGAGCGCCGCCGTACGCCCGAAGGCCGACTCGGCGGGGCCGGCCAGGGCCGTGGCGAGCGGCAGCAGGGAGACCGAGCCGAACCAGTCGTACGCCGACACGCGCGAGAGCTTGTCCTCCGGTATCTCCTGGTGCAGCGCGGTCATCCAGGAGACGCCGAACACCTCCACCGTCGTACCGGCGACGAACATGACGGCGTACAGCACGCCCACCGGCACCGGCACGGCCAGCGCGCCGGACGGCAGCGCGAGCGGGAACACGCAGAGGGTGCCGGCGAGCAGGAAGCGGCGGGGCTTCCAGCGGGTCATCAGCAGCGCCCCGCAGACCGTGCCCGCGCCGAACGCGGCCAGCGCCAGACCCCAGGGGCCCGCGCCACCCAGGCTGTCCCGGGCGACGAGCGGACCGTAGACGGCGTCGGCCGCGCCCACGACGGCGTTGGCGACGGAGAACTGCACGACGATGCCCCACAGCCAGGGCCGTCCGATGAACTCCCGCCAGCCGTCCCGGAGATCGGCGAGCAAGCCGCCGCCCGGCACGCGCGGCGGGATGTGGCCGACGTCGAGGAACGCGCGCAGCGCCCCGGCGATCGCGAAGGCCGCCGCGTCCAGTGCGAGCACCCAGCCGGGGCCGAACGCCGCGACCAGCGCGCCGCCGAGCGCAGCTCCGCCGAGGGCCGCGCCCTGGGTGGCCATGCGGAAGAACGCGAACGCCCGGCCCGCCTCCTCGCCCTCCACGGAGGACATCAGCATGCCCTCGGCCGCCGGGCCGAAGAACGCCTGCCCGGTGCCGCCCAGCGCGGTGAGCAGCATCATCTGCCACAACCGGGGCTCGCCGGCCAGCACGAGCAGCGCGAAGGCCGCCTGGGAAAGGCAGTTGAGGACGTTGGCGGCGACCATCACCCGGTGCCGGGGCAGCCGGTCGGCGAGCGCGCCGCCGATGAGCAGGAACACCACCAGGGGAAGGGTGCGGGACGCGGCCACCAGTCCCACGTCCCCGCCGTCGCCGCCCGCGCCCAGCACCGCGAACGCGGCTGCGATGAGCGAGCCGTTGGCGCCGAGGCTGGTCACGATGGCCGCGGCGGTCAGCAGCGAGTAATTGCGGCCGGCCCAGGCGGGTCTGCGGGCACGGCGGGAGGCGGCGGCTGTCTTCACCGGCCGACTATCGCTTGCGCGTGCCGAGGTTGCAAACGGTTTCCGGTGGCGAACACCGTTCGCCCAACTCGCCGTGCCACGCGCTGCTTTGACCGGGACGACGGCGCCTTCTACAGTACTCAAGTCATGTTCATGACGAATTGTCAGGACATGGGCTCATTTGCGCGAGAACACTCGTTTGCAGAAGATCAAGAAGAAAGGACTCTCATGCGCAAGCATGCTGCAGCCCTGATCGGCACGGCCGCGCTCATCGGCGCCGCCGTGCCCGCCCTCGTCGCGGCGCCCGCCTCGGCCTCGACGCTCAGCTGCCGCCCCGCCGCCCACCGCTACGTCGTGACCGCGACGAAGGCCGCCGTCCACAAGACGCCGAGCGCGCGCGGCACCGTGATCGGCCACGTGTACAAGGGCCAGCAGGTGGTCTCCAAGTACGAGTGCAACAACGGCGGCACCCTCTGGGAGTGCATCAAGAACTGCCAGGTCTCCGACAACGGGACCCCCACCGTGTGGGGCCACTGGGTCTACCGCGGCTACCTGAGGGGCTGAGGCCCCACGGTGTTCCGGCCCGCCGCGTCGAGGCGGGCCGGAACACCTGCCGGCTCAGTCGTTCGTCGGAGTGCCCTGGAGCCGGACCGTGCTGAGGACCTTCAGGACGGTTGCGTCGGGAACCTCGCCGTGCACGCCCTTGGCCCCGAAGAAGTTGACGGACACGAAGTCGTCGTTGGAGTTCTTGAAGCCGAACGTGAGTGCCTTGCCGTCGCTCGCGCACTTGCCCTTGGCGGGCGTGTTCGTCGAGTGCGCCCAGCCGTAGCTGCCCTCGATCCCCGAGGCGGTCGTGAACGGCGTGCCCTTCTTGTCGAAGGTGATGCTCTTCTTGTCGGGCATCGTGTAGCCGCCGAAGACCCACCAGGCCGGCGTGTTGACCGCGATCTCGTCGGCGTTCTTGGCGCCGCTCGCGCCCTTGGACCCCATGACGGCCAGCGGGGTGTCCTCGGTGCGGCCGTCCTTGTCGTCGTCCGAGGTGCACCACTTGGACTGGTACTCGGCGATGCCCGACATGGTGATGCCCTTGTCCTTCTCCTTCGGGAAGTTGAAGGAGTAGGGCCTGTCCGGGGCTTCGACCTCCCACTCGGCCGGCACGTCGAAGGCTATGCCCCACTTGGGGTTCACCACGACCTGCCAGCCGGGGATCGTCGGCTTCTCCGTCTCGCTGCCGCGCGGGTCGTCCGTGGCGGACGACGTCGGCGTCGAAGGCGTCGTCGGGGACTGGCTCTGCTTGCCCTTCCCGCTGCTCGCCTCGTCGTCCTTCGAGCCGCCCAGGACCACGTATCCGGTCACCCCGGCGGCGATCACGACGGCCGCCGCCGCGAGGATCGCGATCAGCTTTGTCCGTCCGCCGCCGCCCTGCGGGGGCGTGGGCAGGGGGGTGGTCGGGGGCTGCTGCTGGCCCCACTGCGGCTGCTGACCGTACGGGTTCGCCTGCGGGTAACCGGGCTGCTGGTACGGATTCGGCTGCTGGTAACCCGGCTGTTGGTACGGGTTGTTCTGCGGGTTCTGCGCGCCCCCGGGCGGCTGCTCTCCTGACCACATGGGGACTAACCCTAGCCGTGTCGTGGACACGATTCGGTCACCGGATCTTGTCAGGGACGTACCAGGGGCGGGGCAAGGGTGGTCAGCTTTACTACTGCCCGGTAACATCCTGCTCATGACTGTTGAAAGCGCCTCGATGGGCGAAATGCTGGCTGCCGCGGTTCCGATGGTGCGGACCCTGAACCTGGAGTTCGTCGAGGTCACCCCGGAGCGTGCCGTGCTCCGGCTTCCGGACCAGTCGGACTTCCACAATCACATCGGCGGACCGCACGCGGGCGCCATGTTCACGTTGGCCGAGTCCGCCAGCGGTGCCATCGTGCTCAAGGCATTCGGTGACCAGCTCTCTCGTGCGGTGCCGCTCGCGGTGCGTGCCGAGATCGACTACAAGAAGCTGGCGATGGGTCTGGTGACGGCCACGGCGACCCTGGGCCGTCCGGCGACCGAGGTCGTGGCCGAGCTCGACGCCGGCGGGCGGCCGGAGTTTCCGGTGCACATCGCCATTCAGCGCGAGGACGGGGCTGTCACCGGCGAGATGACAGTTGTGTGGACCCTGCGGCTGAACGGCTGAACGGCTGAACGGCTGAACGGCTGAACGGCTGAGCGGCTGAGCGGCTGAACGGCTGAACGGCTGAGGGCGCAGGGGGAGGGCCTGCCTGGGCTCGATTGTGACAGCTGTGTGCCCCGCGCAGCCGAGGCGGTGCGGGGCACACAGCTCTTGTCCGACTGGTGCTTGTCGGTCCTGGGGTCTTATGCGTCAGCTCCCAGTGAGGCCAGGTCAAATGCGTTGCTGATCGAGCGGTAGCCGTCTGTTGTCAGATTGACGTGGTCGCCGGAGTCATAGTCCGAGGGTGCGGTGCCGGCGTTCAGCATGAGCGTCGTTGGATCCGCGGTGCTTGTCGGGTCGGGGACCGCCACGGCCGACTCCGTGTCGATGTAGTTGACGGTCGGTGTCGTGAAGTCGGTTTGGTCGGTGATCCACGTGTTGGTGTCGACCCGGTTGGCGTCGGCGTCCGTGGTGCAGGGGGAGTAGCCGTGGCAGGGGGTGAGGGTGGTGAAGACGACCTTGATGCCCCACGCTCTGAGCTGGTCGCGCAGTAGCCCGTAGGAGTCTTCAAGGCTGGTGTCGTCGGTGCCGGCCAGGGTGTCCTTGAGCCCCTCGTCGATGATCACGGTGGTGATGCCGGGCAGGTCCAGGACATCTCGGTCGAGGCGGGTGAGGACGGCTGGACCGCCCTGATCCTGTTCGGCGGTGAGGCGGTTGTTCTCGATGCCTGAGGCGACGACGCCGTAGTCGGGGATGCCCTGGTTGTTGGTCCGTAGCGCGGCGGCGAGGTTGTCGGAGATCCGGTTCACCGGTGCGGCCTTGGTGCCGGTGGCGAAGGTGTCGATGACGTTGTCGCCAAGGACGGCGATAGTGGGCTGGTTGCCGCTGGTGGTGACGTCGATGCCGGTGAGGATGTCGGCGAACCAGCCGGCGTGGACCCCGGTGCCGCTGAAGGCGGTGGTCGTGGTGTCCGCGGTGTGGTCGCCGGAGCCGACGGCGCTGACGTACTGGGTGGTGGCGGTCGCCCAGCTGTGCTGGACGAGGTAGGGCACGTCGTTGGCCAGGTGGAGGCTGATCATGATGCGTTTGCCGGGTGTGGCGGTGTAGGTGACCGGGTCGCTGTATACCTCGCCGCCTACGGGGATGATGACCGCCTTGTTCCCTCCGTTGAACGTCAGGTCGGTGGGTGCCGCGGTCGGGGCCGCGCCGGAGGACCGGGTGGCGATGGTCGTGTGGTCGATGGTGAGCGGGGTTCGTCCGAGGGCGTTGGACAGGCGGATGCGGACGCTCGACCCGGCCACGCCGGGGTCGGCCGCGATGCGGAACGTCTGGTCCTTGTAGTCGGTGCCTTCGTAGTTGAAGGCGCCTTCGTTGGGGGCACTCCACGCGCCGGTCCAGGCGGCTCCGTTCGGTGCCTTGGTGGTGTCACGGACGGCCATGCCGAGGATGTGTAGTCCGGGCACGTACTGGCGGGCGGAGTCGCTGAGGTCGGGCAGGGTGACCGAGCTGACCTGCACTCCCGGTTTGAGGGGGACGGCGAAGGCGTAGATGTTGGTGCTGCGGGCTTCCTGGGTGCCGTTGGTGTGGTTGCGGTGGGGCATGGTGACTGCGGCCAGTGCGTTCGAGCCGTAGACCCAGTCGGGGACGTTGAGGTGGTAGGTCTGCGGGGTGCTGCCGTCGCCGTAGGCGATGGATCCGCTGGGGCCGCCTGGCTGGCAGTCCTCGTACTGGCCGTTGCCGAGGGTGCACTCGGTCCCGCTGACGGAGGTTCCGTCGGGGACGGCGGGGCTGCTGTAGTCGGCGTCGTCGCGCTGGGAACTGACGAGGCCGTAGGTGGAGAAGGCGAGGAAGACCAGCGCCCGGCCGCTGGTGCTGTTCATCTGGATGGTCTGGTTGGCGGCCATGACGTTGTCGCCGGAGGTGGAGCCGAAGTTGGGCAGGGTGAAGGCGGCGCCGTCGACGGTGATCTTGCCGCCGGGCTGCCAGCCTGCTGCCTTGAGGTCCTGCAATGACAGAGTCGCGCCGACCCCGTCGGCGTCGGCTGCCGCCTGGTCGTTGTTGTCGGTGACGGCGGTGTTGTCGAAGGCGGCCTGCAGGCTGGTGTACGTCTTGCCGGCGTGGCCGAGGGCCGTGAACTGATACTGCTGCTGGGACGAGACGTTGCCGGCCGAGTCGACGGCGTAGACGTACAGCGTGTGCGTGCCGGGGGCGGTGGGCGTCAGGGTGATCGTCGCGGCGTTGCCGGAAGCCGTGGCCACTTCGGAGGCCGGGGTGTTGGAGGTGGGCGGGCTGGCGTCCATGCCGTAGAGGAACTTGGTGGCACTGTCGGTGCTGAGTGTGAACTTGCCCGCGGTGCCGGCGGCTGTGATGCCGGAGGTGTCCTCGGGGTAGCGACCGTCGGTGCTCTTGACGGTCGGTTGGGCCGGAGCGGTGAGATCGACGGTGAAGTGGCAGATGGACGAGGCCGGGCTGGTGTCCTCGCCATCGCTGGAATGCAGGTTCCAGCCGATCACGTCGCCGGTCTTCAGCCCGCTCATGAACGTCGAGGAGAGCTGCTTGGGCGCGTTCTGGCCGCTTGTCACCGTGGCGCTGGTCGACGTGGTGGCGGTGCCGCCGTTGACCCAGTACTTGTAGGTCGCCGCCAGATCGTCCTTGTCGCCGTCGCTGATCACGGCGTTGAGGGTGGGCGGGGTGGTGGCGATCGTCTTGCCGACGACCGGGTACGGCGCAGAGGTCCCGCATCCGACCGAGTGCGTACCGAACTTGGCGGCCAGGCTGCTCGGCCTGCTCGGTACGTGGTTGAACTCGATCGACATAGAGGGGTTGTTGGCGAAGCGCTTGAAGTGGTAGCCGTCACCGCTGCTCTCCTGGCTGTTGACCAGGGCGAAGGTCCAACTGGAGTTCCTGGCGGCGGCCTTCTGCGCGATGGTGGAGGTGACGGAGAAACCCCCGGACGGCTGGCTGGTGCAAGCAGGGCCGAAGGTCTTGGTCGCCAGATATTTCGACAACGACGGTCGGTTGTTCCAGTTGGTGCCGGAAGTGATGGATCCGGTCAGGTAGAGCTTGACGTCTGAGGAGAGGCTGCAACTGGCTGAGTAGTTCTCCTTGACATCGACAGTGGCGGACACGATGTGCGTGCCCCACACTGCGGAGGGGATCCCGAGCTGGAAGTACGACCGCTCGACGCCGATGCAGCCGGACCAGCTGTTGTAGCCGACGCCGGGGTCGCCGTACTGGGTGGAGTCGTAGTTCTTCGCCGTCGGGCAGCCCTGCTGGGTCTCGATGTAGTGCTGTCTGCTGCCGTTGGCGTAGTGCGGATTCCAGCCGGGATCGATGTAGACCGGGTACCGGGTGGCCGAGCCCGTGAGCAGCTGGTGATCCGGTGTCAGGGAGACGGTCGAACCGCTGACATCGTCTGCGACCCGGGCGAGCCGGGCGCCGGCGCCCGGCCCGGAGGCGTCCGAGGCGGGGGAGGAGGCGGCGGTGAGCGTGGAGCGAGCGTGCGAGGCGGTGGTGCTGGTTGACGAGTCCCACATCAGCGGCTGCGGTGCGCTGAACATCACCTGTCCGCCGGCCGTCGCGGCTTGCAGGTTGTCGTGGCCGTCGTCGGAGACCGTCACGCCGGTGGTGTGAGCCGTGAGCTTGAGTGTGCTCAGTGTCGGATTGTCCGCGGCGTCGGCTGTCTTGACGACGATGACCTCGGAGAAGCCGCCGAGCGTGTTGGCGGTCAGTTGCAGGTCGACGTCCTTGAGGACGTCGGGGTAGGTGATCGTGGCGCCGGACACCGTGGGCTTGGGTAACTCCTGCGGCCAGGAGAAGCCCAGCCGCGCCTTGCCACTGGTCATGGACACCAGGGGGCTGGAGCCGCCACCCGAGAAGGCGAGAGGTTCGGCGGATGCCTTGGGGCTGTAGGTGCCGTCGGCGTTGTGCTGGAGTGTGGCATCGACGCGAACCCAGGAAGCGTTGTGCCGGACGCGTTGGGGCAGCAGGCTCGTGGTCCAGGTGACAGTGCCCGACGGGTTGGCCTGGACCGTGGCGGTTTCGGTGGTCAAGGCGTCCACCTGGACAGGGTTGCCCGTGTCCGCTGCCCGGGCCTGGGCCTTTGCCAGGGCGGTCTGCTGAGCTGTTGTCAGGCCCGAGTCATCGGGTGGGCGTGTGGTGCCCAGGGGGCTGTCGGGTGGTGTCTCGGGCAGTGAAGGCGCGGGCGTGGAGACCGGTGAGGTCCCGCCCTCGTCTGCCACGGCCGGCTGTGCGGCCACGAACTCGGCAGTGACAGACGGCAGGAGCAGAGTCAGGACGACGGCAGCGGTCCTGAGCCGAGGACGTGTTCGCCACGCTCTTCGCGTGCGACGGCGGCGGGGCTGTTCAAGCATTTCATTCCCCCCACAAAAACCAGTTCTGACGAGTCGATCAGGGCGTAAGGACGCTATCGACGTATCCCGCGATTGGACAAGCGAAGCAGCTCCCCTGCGCGCCTCCAGGAATTCCGGGGCGGAAATCCCGGTTCCGCCTCACCGGGGGGAAAGTCCGGCGCGCCAAGAGGCTTTAACACGAAAATTTTGAAGCAGTCTCGCCTTGGAATAATCTTGACCCTGCTTGACGTGTTCATGGTATATATTTCATCTTGCCCGCATCGTTTCACCCGTGAGGACTGTTAGATTCCCCGAGCGTCTTCACTAGGGGATGGGGATTTCTGTGGGTGAGTGGGCGAGATTTGGTCTGGGTGTCGAACGGCTAGTTCGACGTAGATCATCAATGCGGATCTGGCTGATTCTTGTCACGTCTCTGGCGTTATTAGCGTCCGTATTCGTCGCTGATCCTGCCTTGGCGGCTGGGGTGAAGCGCAGTGATTACCTCGTCAAAACCCACAAGGAACGGTCGGTTCCGGTTTCCGCTGTGAAGGGCCGTTCCGTCAAGCCTCCACGCATGAAATCCTGGAATGCGAGCGACGCCCGGAGAGCCTGGCCGAAAGCCGGCGAAGCCGATACGGTGCTGCCCGCGCCCACCTCGAAGAAGGCGGGCGGGCGACCTTCGGTCACGGCACGCGCAGGACAACTGCCTGTCTCCGTAGCCGCCTTGATCAAGGGCGGGCACCGCGCTCCCGCCGGAACCAAGCTGCACCTCTCCCTGCCCGGACAAGCCGCTGCCGGGAAACTCGGCCTGCGAGGTGTGATCCTCGCGGTGCGACCCAGGGGTGCCACAGCGGGCGGGAGTGCTCAAGTCCGGCTCGCCTACGACGGTTTCCGGGACGCATATGGCGGCGACTGGGCTTCCCGCCTGCACTTGGCCCAGCTCCCGGCCTGCGCCCTGACCACCCCCACCGCCGCCCCTTGCCGCAAGCAGACCCCGCTCGTCTCCTCCAACGACGCCAAGACCCGGACCGTTTCCGCCGATGTCGTGCTCCCCGCCCAGCACAGAACGGCAGCCCAGCCGTTGGTGCTGGCCGCGGTGGCCGGCACCTCCGGTGGCGGCGGCAGCTATGCCGCCACCTCACTGGCCTCCTCGGGGCAGTGGTCGGCCGGCGGCTCAAGCGGCGCGTTCAGCTACTCGTATCCCATCGCCGTCCCGGACGTGCCCGGCAGCCTGGCCCCGAGCGTGTCGCTGGACTACAGCTCGCAGAGCGTGGACGGCCGTACGTCCTCGACGAATGCCCAGTCCTCCTGGATCGGCGACGGCTGGGACTACGCGCCCGGTTTTGTCGAGCGCAGCTACCCGGCCTGCGCCGACGACGCCGCCAACGGCACCCCGAAGACATCCGACGAGTGCTGGTCGGACGCGGTCGACACGCTCACGCTGTCACTGAACGGCTCGTCCAACACGCTCGTCCACGACGACGCCACCGGCAGTTGGCACCCGCAGGGCGACAACGGCGAGAAGATCGAGATCAAGACCGACACGGTCAACGGTGACAACGACCACGAGTACTTCGTCGTCACCACCGCCGACGGCACCAAGTACTACTTCGGCCGCAACCGCCTGCCCGGCTGGACAACCGGCAACGCGACCACCGACTCGGTCTTCACCACCCCCGTGTACGGCAACGACACCGGTGAGCCGTGCCATGCCTCCACCTTCGCCGCCTCCTGGTGCCAGCAGGCGTACCGGTGGAACCTCGACTACACCGTCGATCCGCACGGCAACGCCATCAGTTACTGGTACACGCACGAGACGAACTACTACGGCAGGGACAACTCGACCACTCCCACGTCGTACACCCGCGGCGGCTACCTGTCGAAGATCCAGTACGGCCAGCTGGACGGCAAGGTCTACGACAGCACCGCACCCGCCGCGGCCCAGGTCTTCTTCGACACTGCGGAACGCTGCCTGCCGGACTCGTCCTTCGACTGCGCCACGTCGAAGATGACCAGCGCGAACGCTTCGCACTGGCCGGACGTCCCGGTCGACCAGGTCTGCGCGTCCTCCGGCACCTGCAACAACCACGGCCCCGCCTTCTACACCACCAAGCGCCTGACCGGCATCCGCACCCAGGTGCTGGTCGGCACCGCGTACCAGGACGTGGACACCTGGTCGCTGACGCACACCTTCCCAGCCACCGGGGACACCACCACGCCGTCGCTGTGGCTGAGCCAGATCGTGCACACCGGCAAGGACGGCGGCAGCCTGTCCCTGCCACCCGTGAAGTTCGCCGGACAGGCGCTGGCGAACCGGGTCGACGGCCTGGACGGCTACCAGCCCATCACCCGCTACCGGATGACCAACATCACCACCGAGTCCGGTGAAGTGGTCACGGCCAACTACCTCGGACCGCAGTGCCACCGCGCGGGCACCAAGGTGCTGCCGGCGAGCGAGGACAGCAACACCTACCGCTGCTATCCGCAGTACTGGACACCACCGGGCCAGACCTCACCCCAGCTGGACTGGTTCAACAAGTTCGTCGTCAACTCCGTGACGGTGCAGGACCCCAGGGGCGGCGGGCTCCCCGTACAGACCTCCTACACGTACGTCGGTGACCCGGCCTGGCACTTCAACGACGACCCCCTGACCCAGGCCAAGTACCGCACCTGGAACCAGTGGCGCGGCTACGGCACGGTCGAGACCCGCACGGGCACGTCACCCGCGCAGCTCACGCTGTCGAGGGAGACCTTCTTCCGTGGCCTGGACGGCGACAAGACCAGCGCCGGCACCCGCAGCGTCACCCTCAATGACAGCGCGGGCGACGATGCACAGAAGGACTCCGACTGGCTGGCCGGCCAGACCTTCGAGGCGCAGTCGTACAACGGCGACGGGGGAGCGCTGCTGTCGGACGGCGTCACGGATCCGTGGAGTTCGGCGGCGACGGCGACCCAGTCGCGTACGAAGGCCGGCCTGGAATCGCTGGTCGCGCGCCACGCCAACATGAAGCGCGCCCGCACGATCACCACCAAGGCCGACGGCACCAAGCTCACCACCGAGATCGACTACACCCTCGACGACGCCACCGGTCTGCCCACCTCGGTCGAGGACAAGGGCGACGTGGCGACGCCGGGCGACGAGAAGTGCACCCGCACCTGGTACGCCAAGGATTCCTCCGGCAACACGCTGCCGATGCCGCGCCGCGTCCAGGAAGTCGCGGTCGCCTGCTCGGCCACCCCCCAGTACCCGCAGGACCTGGTCAGCGACGACCTGGCCTTCTTCGACAACTCCACGGACAACACCGCGACGCCCACCAAGGGTGACGTGACGATGGTGCAGAAGGCCGACTCCGTGGCCGCCGACGGCACCCCCCACTACATCACGGCGCTGCAGAACACCTACGACACCTACGGTCGCGAAGCCACCGAGACCGACGCCGACGGCCGCACCACGACCACCACCTACAACCCTCCGACCGGCGCTGCCCCGACCTCCATCACGGTCGCCAAGCCCAAGGTCACCGGGCAGACGACCGCCTTCACCACCACGACCACCCTCGACCCGGCCCGTGGCCTGGACCTGAAGACCACCGACGCGGCCGGCTACTCCACCACGAGCGCCTACGACCCGCTGGGCCGGCTCACCGCCGTCTGGAACCCGGGCTTCCCCACGACCAACAACCCCAACATCAAATACAGCTACAACCTCACCCCGAGCGCCCCTTCGACGGTCACCACCCAGACCCTCGACGACGACAACAGCTACCGCACCTCCATCGCGATCTACGACTCGATGCTGCGCCCGCGCGAGACGCAGACAGCGACCGTGGACGGCGGTCGCACCATCACCGACACCATCTACGACAGCCACGGCTGGCCGGTCAGCTCCTCCGACGCGTACTACAACTCCGGTGCTCCGTCGGGCACTTTGGTGGACGCGGCCGACAACCAGACCCCCTCGCAGACCGGCACGGTCTACGACGGCGCGGGCCGGGTGACCGGATCGATCGCCTACCACTTCGCTTCCGAGACCTGGCGGACCACCACCGCCTATCCCGGCTCCGACCGCGTCGACGTCACCCCGCCCCAAGGCGCCACGCCGACCACGACCTACACCGATGCCCGCGGCCAGCTGGTCAAACTGCTCCGCTATCACGGCACCGCGCCCGCCGGAGCGGCCGACACCGTCACCTACACCTACGACGCGACAGGTCATCAGATCGGCCAGGACGACGGCCAGGGCCACACCTGGAGCAGCCACTACGACCTGCTCGGACGCCGCACCTCTCAGACGGACCCGGACACCGGCACCTCGTCCTCCACGTACGACAACGCCGGCCAACTGCTGACCACCACGGACAACCGCGGCAAGACCACCAGCTACGACTACGACGAACTGGGCCGCAAGAAGGCCGAGTACGACATCACGGGCGGCGCCGCACCGGCGGCAGGCAACGAGCTGGCCTCCTGGACGTACGACACGCTGAAGAAGGAGCTGCCCACCTCCTCCACCCGCTACGTGGGCGGCACCAGCGGCACCGCTTACACGGAGAAGGTTCTCGGTTACGACAGCCACGGCTGGGCCCAGGCCACCGAACTCGTCGTCCCGTCCTCCGAAGGCGCTCTGGCCGGGAACTACATCCACCAGAACCACTACAACCTCGCGGGCACGCTGGCCAGTTACACCGACCAGGACCCGGCCGCCGTCAGCCTCCCGCAGGAGACGGTCGCCTACACCTACGACACCTTCGGCCGTCCGATCGCCGTTGGCGGGGTGAACGGCTGGGAGTACGTCAACAAGCTCTCCTACACGGAGTTCGACGAGCCGTACCAGTTCACGTACGGCACGTCGGGCAACTTCACTCAGCAGACGCTGAGTTACGACGACCAGACCCACCGGCTCACCGGGGCGACGACGGTCACCCAGTCGGGCGCCGCGATCGCCGACAAGACCAGCTACGCCTACCAGCCCTCCGGCAACGTCAAGAAGATCACCGACAAGCTGGAGACCGGCCAGACCGACACCCAGTGCTTCACATATGACTGGGCGCAGCGCTTGAAGTCCGCCTGGACGGCCACCGACGCCTGCGCGGCCACTCCCGCACCCGGGGCGTCCTCCACGGTGGGCGGCCCCTCCCCGTACTGGCAGTCGTGGACGTATGACGCCACGGGCGCCCGTGCCACCCAGGCCGACCACGACACCACTGGCGACACGTCCCACGACGCGACGTCGACGTACACCCCGTTCGCTGCGGGCAAGGGTCCGGCTCACGCGGTGTCCCAGGTGGACAAGGTGGTACCGGGCGACTCGGCGTCCAACACGACCAACGCCTACACCTACGACAAGGACGGCAACGTCCGGACCCGCACCACCCGCGCGGGCACCGACACCTTCACCTACAACGACGAGGACAAGCTGTCCGAGTTGTCCTCCACGGGCAGCGCCGGCGACACCAAGTACCTCTACGACGCCGACGGCGGCCTGCTGATCCGCCACAGCCCCGACGCCACCACCCTGTACACGGGCGACGAGGAGATCACCCTCAAGAAGGGCGCCACCAGCTGCGACGGCGTCCGCTACATCTCCCTGGCGGGCGAAACGGTGGCGACCCACTCTTCGGACGGCCACGTCACCTACCTGATCCCTGACAGGCAGGGCACCAGCACCCTGGCCGTCGACTCCCAGACCCAGGCGGTCACCCGCCGCCAGTACAAGCCCTTCGGCGAGGCCCGCGACCAGTCCGGCACCTGGACGGCCGGCCAGCGTGGTTACGTCGGCGGCACACAGGACGACAACACGGGCCTGACCAACCTCGGCGCCCGCGAGTACGACCCCACGATCGGCCGCTTCCTCAGTCCCGACCCCCTGCTGGACCCCGGCTCACCGCAGACCTGGAACGCCTACGACTACGCCGGCGACTCCCCGGTCACCGAGTCCGACCCGTCCGGGCTGTGCATGGCCGACCAGTGCGGCATCGGCTACCCCATCGGCGGCACCGGCACCAGCAAGAGCAACCCCAAGCGCTACGTCGACACCGGCCCCGTCGACCCCGGCGGCCAGAACACCGCCGTCTGCCACCACGGCCACTGCTCCGACGGCCACTCCTTCGGCTACAGCGGCGGCAACATCAGCAAGAAGACCTACGACCCGCAGGCCGAGGCCCGCGCCGTTGCCCGGGCCAAGGCCACCGCCGACGCCACCGCAGCCGCGGCCAGGAAACAGGCGTCCGGCCTCAAGCACCGCCTGCTGAACATGGTCGCCGACGTCATCGGCATCAACGACGCCTACAACTGCTTCACCAAGGGCAACGTCATGGGCTGCATCAGCACAGCCCTCACCGCCGTCCCCTGGGGCAAGATCTTCAAGGCCATCAAAGTAGGCGTCAAAGCCCTCAAGATCTGGCGCGCCCTGGACAAGGCCTACACAGCGGTCAAGGACGCGGAGGAAGCCGCAGAAACTGGCCGAGGACGCGGTCAAGGCCGAACGCGCCATCGAAGAGGCCAGAGCCGCGGAGAAAGCCGGCACGGACGCAGCCGAGGGCGCGGCCTGCTCGGTCCACAGCTTCGTACCCAGCACCGCGGTCCGCCTCGCCGACGGCACATCAAAGCCCATCAGCAAGGTCAAGGCCGGCGACACGGTCCTGGCCACGGACCCGCAAACCGGCGTCACCGCCCCCGAGCAGGTCCAGCAGGTCTTCGTCACCAAGACCGACAAGGACTTCACCACCCTCACCCTGAACACGGCCCCCACCCGCGGCCCACCCCACACCAAGCAGCACCACCCGCAGACCCTCACCACCACCTGGCACCACCCCTTCTGGGACACCATCCACCACCGCTGGACCGACGCCCAGGACCTGACCCCGGGCACCAAACTGCGCCAGCCCGACGGCACGACGGCCGTCGTCAGCAGGGTTCACAACTTCCACCAGCGCGCGACTACGTATGACCTCAGCATCGGCACCCTGCACACGTATTATGTGCTGGCAGGGGCTACTCCGGTCCTCGTCCACAACTGTCCTTCAGGTGGCGATGATGCCGCTGAAGAGATGATTCGGATGCGGCATTACACGAATGCGCGGGGTAAGGCGGGAATCGTCCAGAGCAAGGTCATCAGAGCGAGTGACCAGAACAAAGTCTTCCTCGTTCCAGCCAAGGGAAAGCCGATGAGTCCGCGTGACGCCGAGGCCACACTGGGGATCGGTCGAGGCAGGGGAAATCACGTGCTCGAATTCGACGTCCCGGCCGGCCGGGTTCGATCGAGATACAATTCGACGATGGGCATCACCGAATGGGTCGCTGATGGCGATCTACCGGTCGAGAACATTCAGGTAAAAAGGTGACGGACGTGACTCAGAGCATCTCGGTAGAGCTGGCGGGATTCACCGATTTGTTCCAGGATTTGGAGGAGTACGTAGTGTCTCTGGATCGGGTGCTGTCACGTATCGGGGCGGGAGAAGACCCCCGCATACTCCTTGAGTATGTGGTGGAGTACGGCCTCCCTGCGCGACTGGCTCGAGCCCGTGAATTTGTGGGTGACTCCCTAGAGAAGGTCATCGGAGCGGAGGCCCTGGAGGAAATCGCCGAACAGGTAGAGGGGTACAGAGGCCGAAAGTGAGGCGATAACCTCGTTGGGTTATTGGCAGATCTTAGGAGGCCCATCAGTTGCAGTGCTGGTGGGCCTTCCCTGGTTTCGGATTACGATCATCCAGCGTGGCGCTGACGTTTCACAACCTCACCGTCAGCTACCTGTACACGCACTATGTGCTGGCGTGGGCTACGCCGGTCACGGTGCACAATTGCGCAGCGCCAA
This sequence comes from Streptomyces sp. NPDC002671, assembly GCF_053592475.1. Lineage (NCBI taxonomy): Bacteria > Bacillati > Actinomycetota > Actinomycetes > Kitasatosporales > Streptomycetaceae > Streptomyces > Streptomyces sp. NPDC002671. The sequence continues at coordinate 137,786 of NZ_JBSFVU010000019.1, read as the reverse complement.
GCATCAGGATTTCTCCGGCTGCATCGGACTGGGCCACGAAGGGCGCGCATATGCGCGTTGGCAGTTCCGGAATGCGAGTCCTCCCGACTTGCATGGGTCATCTCGGAAGGATGCGCGGAATTATCGGCAACCGAATAGTCGCCTGCCTGGAGAGTCTTCTTGGCGACCCTGCACTGGGGGGAATCGCTGAGGATGCCCTGGGAGATATCAGGTCCTTCGCTAATTTGGAGTGATCCTTCGATACGGTTAGCGAGCGACCGTGAAGTGCGGACTATGGGTTGGCGCAGGCCGTGGAGATGAGTGGAAAGCAGGGGGTGAATGCTCTTGCGTGAAGCCAGAGAGGTGGTGCGGCGGTTTTCCGTTCGTCTCGTTGACACGAGTCATCAGCGGCTCTAGGTTTCGGGCGCACCCGTGGTGTCCCACGGGGCGTCAGGTCTCTGGGGCACACGGTGTGTTCAGAGGCTGAACGCGGTCCAAGGCGCGCGGGTGCACAGCGGTTCACAACGTAGTGCCCGCACACCGAAGGAGTGACGGCCCATGTCCGCACCCGTGTCCCGGCGTTCCACCCTGCGTCTGACCGCCGCCGCGATCGTCGTGGCCGCGACCGCCGCCGGCTCGTTCGTCCCCGCCCGCCCCGCCTTCGCGGGGGACAGGCCCGAGGCCGGAGCCGGCCCCCGCGTCGAGGGGCTGATCGCGAAGCTCACCCTCGACGAGAAGATCTCCCTCCTGCACGGCGCCACCGACCCGGACTCGCTCGGCCAGGCCGGGTACGTGCCCGGCGTGCCCCGCCTGGGCATCCCGCCGCTCCGGCTGGCCGACGGGCCCGCCGGGGTCCGCATCACCCGGCACGCCACCGCCCTGCCCGCCCCGGTGCTGCTCGCCTCCGCCTTCGACCCGGAGCTTGCCCGCCGCTACGGCAGCGTCATCGGCCGCGAGGGCCGAGCCCTCGGCCAGGACGTGCTGCTCTCCCCGATGGTCAACCTCATCCGCACCCCGTACGCGGGCCGCAACTTCGAGACCTTCGGCGAGGACCCGCTGCTCGCCGCCGACCTGGTCGCCGCCGAGATCGAGGGCATCCAGGGCGAGGGACTCATCGCGACCGTCAAGCACTTCGCCCTGAACAACCAGGAGAAGGACCGCACGTCCATCGACGCACGAGCCGACGAACAGACCATGCACGAACTGGAGTTGCGCGGCTTCGAAGCCGCCGTCCGGGCCGGCACCGGCGCCGTCATGGGTGCCTACAACAAGGTCAACGGCACCTACGCCTGCGAGAACAGGACGCTGCTCACCGACATCCTGCGCGAGCAGTGGGGCTTCAAGGGCTGGGTGATGACCGACTGGTTCGCCGCGCACAGCACGGCCGCCGCGCTCACCGCCGGGCTCGACATGGAGATGCCCGACGACACCTACTTCGGTACGGCACTGAAGACGGCCGTACGCGACGGCAGCGTGCCGGAGCGGTACGTCGACCGGGCCGTGCGGAGGGTGCTCTCCGTCATGGACCGGTTCGGGCTGCTCGGCGGCAGCCTGCCACCGCGCCCCGCCCGCGACCCCAAGGCCGGGGCGGCCGTCGCACTGGAGGTCGCCAAGGCGGGCGCGACGCTGCTCCGCAACGAACACCGCACCCTGCCCCTCGACACCGGCCGCATCGCGGTGATCGGGCCGACCGGAGCCCTGCCGCTCGTCAGCGGCGGCGGCAGCGCGCACGTCGTCCCCGACGCTGCGGCCAGCCCCCTCGACGCGATCCGCGAGCGGTCCGGCGCCGATGTCGTCCACGCCCTGGGTGAGGACCTGTACGGCAAGGCCCTCCCGCCCGACGCCCTCGCCCCGCGCCTGGACACCGAGGCTCAGCGCGTCGCCGCCGGGGCCGCCTGGAGCTACGAGGGGACGCTCACCGTCCCCGAGGACGACGAGTGGACCCTGCTCATCCACTACTCGGGCACCCCCACCCTCCGGCCCAAGGTGCTCCTCGACGGACAGGAACTGTTCCCGCTCGCCCCCGGATACGACGAGTACATCCTGTTCGGCGGCCTGGTCTCCGTCGCCCCCGACCGGCTCGCCGTGCGCCGCAAGACGCTCCGCCTGACCAAGGGTGCGCACACCCTGCGCATCACCGCGCGGGGCGGCGACCAGGGCCAGCTGTTCCGGCTGCGCCGCATCACCGGCGCCACCCGGGCCGCGGACGTGGCCGAGGCCGTCACCGCGGCCCGGGCCGCGCGACACGTCGTGCTCTTCGCCTACGAGGACGCCACCGAGGGCCTGGACCGCACCACCCTCGCCCTGCCCGGCCACCAGGAGGCCCTGATCGAGTCGGTGACCGCGGTCAACCCGCGGACGACCGTGGTCCTCAACACCTCCTCGGCCACCTCGATGCCCTGGCTGCGGCGCACCGGCGCGGTGCTCCAGATGTACTACCCGGGCCAGGAGGGCGCCGCCGCCACCGCCGCCGTCCTGTTCGGCGACTGCGACCCCGGCGGCCGGCTCACCCAGTCCTTCCCGGTCGACGACGACCATCATCCGGTCGCGGGCGACCCGCACCGCTACCCCGGCGTCGACGGCGAGGAGGAGTACTCCGAGGGCATCCACCTCGGCTACCGCTGGTACGACGCCCACGGCGGGCGCCCGCTGTTCCCCTTCGGGTACGGGCTGTCGTACACCTCCTTCGCCTACTCGGACCTGTCGGCCCGGTGGACGGGCCACGGGCTGGACGTGGCCTTCACCGCGCACAACACCGGCCGACGTGACGGCATCGACGTGCCCCAGGTGTACGTCGGACGCTCCCCGGACCTCCAACTCGACCAGGTCGTACGGGTGTTGGGCGGATACCGGCGGATCGCGCTGGCGGCGGGGGAGCGGCGCCGGGTGACCGTCCGGGTAACGCCGCGCTCGCTGTCGTCGTGGGACGCGCGCCGGCACGGCTGGGTGCTCGGCACCGGGCCGCGCACGGTCTGGGTCGGCACGTCCTCGCGTGACCTGCGGCTGCGGACGAGCGTGCGGGTGACCCGCGCGGACTGAGGGGGGCGTTTTGGGTGCTTTGATGGTTTTGTGGGTAATTAGGCGTGCTGGCTGAATCGGTGCCACCGCTCAGGAAAAGGACGCGGCGTTGTTGACCCATCAGTAAGTACTCGCTACGTTCCGGGGGCCCCGAACCGCTTAAGAGCGTTCTGCCGCACAAACCCCCCACCGTGCTGTCTCGACGATTGGTCGGAGCATCATGACCACCCCTGTGCGCGCCCACGAACTGATCCTGTGCATCACCCCGTTCGGCGAGCCCGACGCCGGGCTCGCCGCTGCCGCCTGTGCTGCCGGCGGGCTCGGCGTTCTCGATCTGGGCACCGGAGACCGCAGAGCGCGCGACGAGCTGACCCGGCTCTCGCGGGCGTCGCCGGGCCCCTTCGGCGTACGGGTGACCGGCCGCTGCGCCCTGCGCCTGGACGAACTCGGCTGCGTCCCGGACATCGTGGTCCGCGCGGCCGACGCTCCCTGGAGTCTGGCCGAAGTCGCCGCCTGCCACCGGGTGTTGGCGGAGGTCACCGACCTTGCCGAGGCGCGTGCGGCCGTCCGTGCCGGAGCGCACGGGGTCATCGCGCGAGGCAGTGAGAGCGGTGGCGGCGTCGGTGAGCTGAGCACCTTCGTGCTCCTTCAACAGCTTCTAGTCGACGAGGAGTTGGCCGAGACCCCGGTCTGGGCCTGCGGAGGCATCGGGCCGCGTACGGCGGCTGCCGCCGTGGCGGGCGGGGCCTCCGGTGTCGTACTCGACACCCAACTGGCGCTGCTCGCCGAGGCACGGCTCTCCGAGGCGACCCGGGCTGTGCTGCGGTCACTGGACGGCTCGGAGACCGTGGTGCTGGGCGGGTACCGGGTGCTGCGCCGCCGTGGGCCGGACGCCCCGCGTCCGCCCGTCGACGATCCTGCTGCCGTCGCGTCCCTGCTGGGCGCGGGGGACCTGCGCAATCAGCTGCTGCCGGTCGGCCAGGACGGCTTCCTCGCCGCCCGCATCGCCGAGCGGTGGGGGGACATCCGGCGGACGCTACGTGAAGTCACAGCAGTCATAAGCGAGTTGGGATCCGGCGGTGCGGGCGGTGCGTTCGCCGAGGCCCTGCGGCCCGGCTCGGTCATGAGCCGGGCGCTCGGGACCCGGCTGCCCGTCGCGCAGGGCCCGATGACGCGGGTCAGCGACCAGGCCGGGTTCGCCGCCACCGTCGCCGCGGACGGGGCGCTGCCCTTCCTGGCGCTGGCCCTGGCCGACGGCGAGCGGTCACGGGAGCTGCTCACCGAGGCCCGTGCCGTGCTGGACGGGCGGCCCTGGGGCGTGGGCGTGCTCGGCTTCGCGCCCGAGGAGATCAGGAACGCCCAGCTGGAGGTCGTACGGGAACTCCGGCCCACGCACGCGATCGTCGCGGGCGGCCGGCCCGCGCAGGCCGAGGCGCTGGAACGGGCCGGGATCCGCACCTTCCTGCACGTGCCCTCGCCGGGGCTGCTGCGGCAGTTCCTGGACGCCGGCGCCCGCAGGTTCGTGTTCGAGGGCTCCGAGTGCGGCGGACATGTCGGGCCGCGCGCCTCCTTCCCGTTGTGGGAGGCCCAACTGGCCGTCCTGGAGGACTTCCTGGACGACGGCGATGACGGCACCGCTGAGCGACTGGAGGTGTTCTTCGCGGGCGGCATCCACGACGAGCGGTCGGCGGCGATGGTCGCCGCGCTCGCCGCGCCGCTGACCGCCCGGGGCGCCGCCGTCGGTGTCCTCATGGGTACCGCCTACCTGTTCACAGAGGAAGCGGTGCGCGACGGCGCGATCCGCCCCCTGTTCCAACGGCAGGTGCTCGACGCCACCGCGACCACGCTCCTGGAGACCGCCCCCGGCCACGCGACCCGCTGCGTGCCCAGCCCGTTCACCGGCAACTACCGCGACCGAGAGGCCGAGTTACGCGCGAACGGCGTGCCCGACCGGGAGGCCTGGGAATCCCTGGAACGCCTCAACGTGGGACGGCTGCGCATCGCCAGCAAGGGCGTGGAGCGGGCCGTCGACGGCGAGTTGCGAACGGTCGACGAGGAACGCCAGTTCGCCGACGGAATGTTCATGGCGGGCGAGGTCGCCGTCCTGCGCTCGGCGACCATCACCGTCGCCGACCTGCACCGCGCGGTGACCGAAGGCGCCGCCGACTTCCGCCCGGCGCGCGCCGTACGCCCGAGCCCAGAGCCCCGGCCCGAACCAGAGCCGCCCGCACCGCTCGACATCGCCGTCGTCGGCATGGCCTGCATGTTCCCGGACGCCCCCGACCTGGCCGCCTTCTGGGCGAACGTCGTCGCGGGCCACGACGCGGTCACCGAGGTCCCGCCCGACCGCTGGGACTCGGACCTGCACCACACCGCGGGCACCACCACCTCCCGCTGGGGCGGCTTCCTGCCCCGCATCCCCTTCGACCCGCTGCGCTACGGCATCCCGCCCGCCTCCCTCGGCAGCATCGAACCGGTTCAGCTGCTGTCACTGGAGGCCGCCCGCCGGGCACTCGACGACGCCGGATACGGCGAGCGCGGGCGGGAGTTCGACCGGGCTCGCACCTCCGTCGTCTTCGGCGCGGAGGCGGGCAGCGACCTGTCCAACGCCGTCACCCTGCGCGCCGTACTCCCGTCGTACTACGGCGAGGTTCCCGCGGCGCTGGAGGAGCAGCTGCCCCGGCTCACCGAGGACTCCTTCCCCGGCATGCTGGCCAACGTCATCTCCGGCCGGATCGCCAACCGACTCGACCTGGGCGGCGCCAACTTCACCGTCGACGCCGCCTGCGCCTCCTCCCTCGCCGCCCTCGACGTGGCCTGCAAGGAACTCGTCGCCGGCACAAGCGACCTCGTGCTGTGCGGGGGAGCCGATCTGCACAACGGCATCAACGACTACGTCCTGTTCTCCTCGGTGCACGCGCTCTCCCCGACCGGCCGGTCCCGCGCCTTCGACTCCTCCGCCGACGGCATCGCGCTCGGCGAGGGGGTGGCCTGCGTGGCCCTCAAACGGCTCGCCGACGCCGAACGCGACGGCGACCGCGTCTACGGCGTGATCAAGGGCCTCGGCTCCGCGAGCGACGGCCGCTCCCTGGGCCTGACCGCACCGCGGCCCGAGGGGCAGCGGGCCGCGCTGGAGCGCGCCTACCGCAACGCGGGCGTCTCACCGGCCCAGGTCGGCCTGATCGAGGCACACGGCACCGGGACTGTCGTGGGTGACCGCACCGAACTCACCGTGCTCGCGGATGTGTTCACCAAGGCCGGGGCCGCCAGCGGCAGCTGCGCTCTCGGCTCGGTCAAGTCGCAGATCGGGCACACCAAATGTGCCGCCGGACTCGCGGGCCTGATCAAGACCGCCCTCGCCCTCTACACCGGCGTCCGGCCGCCCACCCTGCACCTGGAGCGGCCCAACCCGGCCTGGGCGGAGGACACCAGCCCGTTCGCCTTCCACACCCGGGCCCAGCCGTGGGCGGCGCCGGAGGCCGAACGCATTGCCGGGGTCAGCGCGTTCGGCTTCGGCGGCACCAACTTCCATGCGGTACTGAGCGCTTACGGTGCCACCGCGCCTCCGCCGAAGACGCTGGACGCCTGGCCCGCCGAGCTGTTCCTCTTCCGGGGCAAGGACACGGCGGCGGCCCACCGGCAGGCCGAGGACCTCCTCCGGGCCGCCGAGTCCGACGGCCACCCCTGGCGCCTGCGCGACCTCGCCCTCGCCGCGGCCCACCGCGCGGACACGTCCCACGAGCCGGTGCGGGTGGCAGTGGTGTCGCGGGATGTGCCCGAACTGGCGCAGCAGTTAAGGGGGATCCTGAGCGGGAAGCCCGAGCCGGCGGCCGGGGTCAGACAGGGGGAGGGGACGCGGCTCGGCGCCGACGGAAAGGTCGCGTTCCTCTTCCCCGGGCAGGGCAGCCAGCGGCCCGGCATGCTCGCCGACCTCCTGGTCACCCTGCCCGAGCTGCGGCACTACCTGCACCTCGGCCGCGTCCACGCCGACGTCCTCTACCCGCCCGCCGGTTTCGACGACACCGCGCGCGAACGCCGCCGGGCCGCCCTCACCGACACCCGGGCCGCCCAGCCCGCCCTCGGCATTACCGGCCTCGCCGCACACGCCTTCCTCACCTCCGCGGGCGTCCGGCCGGACCTGGCCGCCGGGCACAGCTACGGCGAACTGGTCGCCCTGAGCGCGGCCGGCGCCCTGGACGCCGAAACCCTCCTGGAGCTGAGCGCCGAGCGCGCCTCGGCGATCCTGGCCGCCGCCGGTGACGAACCCGGCACCATGGCCGCCGTCGGCGCCCCCGCCGACGACGTGGCGCGCACCCTCAGCACGGCCCGGGCGCCGGAGTCGGTCGTCGTCGCCAACCTCAACTCGCCGGAGCAGACCGTGATCTCCGGCCCCATGGCGGACGTCGAGACCGCCGTACGCCTGCTGCGCGAGGCCGGCTTCGGAGCCAGGCGCATCCCTGTGGCCTGCGCCTTCCACAGCCCGCTGGTCGCCGCCGCGGGGGAGGCGTTCGCCACGGCCCTCGCCGACAAGGCGGTGCGCGCACCCGAGTTCCCCGTCTGGGCCAACCGCACCGCCGCGCCCTACCCGCGGGACGCCGACGGCGTGCGCGCCGAACTCGCCGCGCAGATAGGCGCCCCCGTCGCCTTCGCGGCGCAGATCGAGGCGATGTACGAAGCGGGCGCGCGGATCTTCGTCGAGGCGGGGCCGGGCCAGGTCCTCACCCGGCTCGTCGGGCAGATCCTCGGCGACCGCCCGCACCGCACGGTCGCCTGCGAGCCGCGCGCCGACAGCGGCCTGCCCGGCTGGCTCGACGCCCTCGCCCAACTCGCCGTCGCGGGGCTGCCGGTACGCACCGCCTGGCTCTTCCAGGGCCGAGACGCCGTCGACGCCCTCCGGACACCGGCGCCGAAGCGGCCCGGCTGGACGGTCGACGGACACCTCGTGCGCACCGCCGACGGGGCACTCCTCGCCGGTGCTCTCGCACCGGCCCGACGCGTCGTGGAGACGACCGTGACGACGACACCGCACCACTCGCAGGGCACCGGACCCGCCGACCAGGACGCCCTGATCTCCGAATTCCTGCGCACCAGCCGGGAGATGGTCGCGGCGCAGCGCGATGTGCTGCTCGCGTACTTCGGTGCGACACCGGCGGCGACGCCATTGGCACCTGCCGCCTCTGTGCCACCTGCGCGGTCCCTGCCCGTACCCGAGCCGGCCACCGAAATTGCTCCGGCGCCAAGGGAGTTGCCCGCAGCCGTGCCGGCGGACGACGTGGCTCGCGTCGTCCTGGAGATCATCAGCGAGCGCACCGGCTACCCCGTCGACATGATCGAACCCGACCTCGATCTGGAGGCGGATCTGAGCATCGACTCGATCAAGCGGGCCGAGATCGCGGGCGAACTCGCCAAGCGCCTGGGCATCGCGGGCGGCGCCGATCTCCTGGACGACGCTGAGCTGGAGGAGCTGGCCAAGGCGCGTACGGCGGCTGCGGTGACGGGGTGGCTCGAGGCGCGGGTCGGTGGTCCCACCGCTCGGCCGTCCGCGTCGCCCGCTGAACCCGAGGGGACCGGGAGTCCGCTCGGCGAAGCCCCCGAGCGCTGCGAGCTGCGTCCCGTGCTCCTTCCGCAACACGAGCGTCCCGCCGACCCTACCGCTGTCATGTCCGGCTCACGCTTCGCCCTTCTCGGCGACGGCGGCGGGGCGGCGGCCGAAGTCGTGGCGCGGCTCACCGCGCTCGGCGCCGACGCGGTGACGCTCGACCAGGGGCACCTCATCGGCGAGGGGGAGGGCGCTGTCGACGGCGTCCTCTACCTGGGCGCGCTGTCCGGCCCGGACCTGCCCGTGCTGCCGGACGCGTTCCCCGTGCTCCGCGCCGCCCTGGCCCGCGGCCCGCGCCGGCTGCTGGGCGTGCGGCCCGCCGAGGGCGCCGGTGTGCTCCGGTCGGCCGGGCTCGACGGCCTGTTCCGCAGCATCGCCCGCGAGTACCCGGACCTGCTCGCGCGTGTCGTGGCCGTCGCCGACACGAGCCCTGCGGCCGTGGCCGACGCCCTGGTCGCCGAGCTGTCGGCAACGGAACCGGAACCGGTCGTACTCCGCACGCAAGCCGATCGGCGGCACAGGCTGGAGCTGGTGCCCGCCCCCCTGGGCCCACTCGCCACCACCGGTGCCGGACCCGCCGGAGACGGTGCCGCCGAGGCCGCCGCCCTCGGTCTCGACCGGGACTCCGTGGTGCTGCTGGTCGGGGGCGCGCGGGGCATCACCGCGAGGTTCGCCGCCGCGCTGGCCGCCGCCTGTCGGTGCCGGATCGAGCTGCTGGGCCGGACCCCCGCGCCGACCGGACCCGAAGCCCCGGAGACCGCCGCCGCCCGCACCCCCGCCGCACTGCGGGCCGCCCTCGCCGCCACGCTAGGCCCGGTGCAGCCGGCCGAGCTCAACCGGGCCGCCGAACTGCTCCTCGCCCAGCGGGAGATCACCGCCACCCGCGCCGAACTCGACGCCCTCGGCAGCGCGGCCCGCTACCGCTCGGTGGACTTCCGGGAACGGGACGCCGTGCTCCAGGCGGTCAAGGAGATCCACGCCGAACACGGCCGGCTCGACGGTGTCGTCTTCGCGGCCGGCGTGATCGAGGACCGGCTGATCGCCGAGAAGACCCCCGAGTCCTTCCAGCGGGTCTACGGCACCAAGACGGGCGGGGCTGCCGCTCTGCTCGCCGCGCTGGAGGACCTGCCGCACGGGCCCGGATTCACCGTGCTGTTCGGCAGCATCGCCGCCGTCCTCGGCAATCGCGGCCAGGCCGACTACGCCGCCGCGAACGACGCCCTCGAACGGCTCGGCGCCGACTGGGCCGCTCGCACGGGCCACCGTACGCTCACCGTCCACTGGGGTCCCTGGGCGCCGTCCGGCATCCACACCGGCATGGTCAGCGCGGAACTCGGCCGCGAATACGCCCGCCGCGGGGTCAGGCTGATCGACCCGGACGAGGGGTGCGCGGCCCTGCTCCGGGAACTCGCCTGGGGCGACCCGGCGGCCCGCGCCGTCGTCTACACCGCCTCGGGCTGGTGACATGACGGAACATCAGATTCGTCGAGCGGGTGAGATGCGTCAGGCACCCGTCGCCATCGTGGGCATGGCGGTGCTGCTGCCCGGTGCCGCCGGCCTTGACGCCTACTGGCGCAACCTGCGGGACGGCGTGGACGCGATCGGCGACGTGCCCGCGGGCCGCTGGGACGCCGACTACTACCGGCCGGACTCGGCCGCCGGACCGGCCGTAGCCGACCAGGTGTACTGCCGGCGCGGCGGATTCGTGGACGCACTGGCCCGGGTCGAGGTCACCCGGTACGGCATCATGCCCGCGTCGGTGCGCGGCACCGAGCCGGACCAGCTCATCGCCCTCGACGTGGCCGCCGCCGCGCTCGCCGACGCGGGCGGCGCGGCACGGCTGCCCGAGCGGCACCGGATCGGCGTGGCCCTCGGCCGCGGCGGCTATCTCACCCCCGGTCTGGTCCGGCTGGACCAGCGGGTGCGTACGGCAGGCCAACTCGTCCGCACGCTGGGTGAGTTGATGCCCGACCTGGACGCCGGCCAACTGGCCCGGGTGCGCACGGCGTTCACCGAGCGACTCGGTGCGGACAGCCCCGAGTCCGCGATCGGCCTGGTCCCCAACCTCGCGGCCTCCCGCATCGCCAACCGGCTCGACCTGCGCGGCCCCGCCTACACGGTGGACGCCGCTTGCGCCTCCTCGCTCGTCGCCGTCGACCAGGCGGTCACCGAACTCAGCACCGGCCGCTGCGACTTGATGCTGGCCGGGGGAGTGCACCACTGCCACGACATCACCCTGTGGAGCGTCTTCTCCCAGCTTCGGGCCCTGTCCCCGACCCAGCGGATCCGCCCCTTCCACCGCGAGGCCGACGGCCTGCTCATCGGCGAGGGCACCGGAGTCGTCGTACTGAAACGCCTCGCCGACGCCGAACGCGACGGCGACCGTGTGTACGCGGTGATCCGCGGGACGGGCGTGGCCAGTGACGGGCGTACGGCCGGCCTCGTCACCCCCGATCCCGGCGGTCAGGCCCGAGCCGTGCGCCAGGCCTGGCGGGCCGCCGGACTCGACCCAGCCGCGCCGCACTCGATCGGCCTGCTGGAGGCACACGGCACCGCCACACCGACGGGCGACACCGCCGAACTGGCCACCCTGGCCGAGGTGTTCGGGCCCGGTCATGGCTACGGTGACGACGCACGTCGTCCGGTGCTCGGCTCGGTGAAGTCGATGATCGGCCACACCATGCCGGCCGCCGGAGTGGCTGGCCTGGTCAAGGCCGCCCTCGCGCTGCACCACCGCACCCTCCTGCCCACCCTCCACTGCGACGACCCGCACCCGGCCCTGGCCGCCACCCGCTTCCGCACGCTGGACCGGGCACGCCCCTGGGAACCCCACCCCGAACAGCCCGTCCGCCGTGCGGCCGTGAACGCCTTCGGCTTCGGCGGGATCAACGCTCACGTCCTCCTGGAGCAGTCCCCGGCCGCACGACCCACCCGCCCGGCCACCACCGCTCCGGCCGCGGTGCACGTCAGCGAGCCCGAACGCGTCCTCCTGCTCGCCGCCGACAGCGCCGACCAGCTGGCCGTCTCGCTCGACGCCGAGGACGCTGCCGTCCTCGCCGCGGGTCTCGACCCCGGGCTGTCGCATCCCGAGGCCGGTCCGGTGCGCCTCGGGATCGTGGATCCCACCGCCAAGCGGCTCGCCCTGGCCCGCCGCGCGGTGGCGAAGGGCCGGGCCTGGCACGGACGTGGCGAGGTCTGGTTCCGGCCCGCCCCGCTGCTCGGGCCCGCCGGCGGCAGGCTGGCGTTCGTCTTCCCGGGCCTGGAAGGCGAGTTCACACCCCGCACCGACGACATCGCCGCCCACTTCGGCCTGCCCCCGCTCACCCGCCCCGGCGCGGAGGCGCGGGCCGGTGACGTCGGCCGGCACGGGTTCGAGGTCGTCGGCGTGGGCCGGCTGCTCGACGTGGCGCTGCGCCGCATGGGCATCGCCCCGGACGCGGTCGCCGGGCACAGCGTCGGCGAGTGGACGGCCATGGCGGTGGCCGGGCTGTACTCGGCCGACCAAGTCGACGCGTTCATGGCCGAGTTCGACCCGGACGCCCTGACCGTCCCGGGTCTCGCCTTCGCCGCCGTGGGCGCCTCAGCCGACCGGGTCCGCGCTGCGCTCGCCGAGGATTGGACGGGCTCCGGGCTCGTGCTCTCCCACGACAACGCACCCCGGCAGTCCATGGTCTGCGGGCCGGACGGCGCCGTAGAGGGGTTCGTACGCGCCTTCCGCGCCCAGGGTGTCCTGTGTCAGGTGCTGCCGTTCCGGTCGGGCTTCCACACGCCGATGCTCGAACCGTACGTCGCGCCCATCAAAGAGGCCGCCGAACGTTTCCGGCTCCACCCGCCGACTGTACCGGTGTGGTCGGGGACCACCGCCGCTCCCTTCCCGCAAGCCGAGTCGGCCGTACGCGAGTTGTTCGTACGGCACCTGCTGGAGCCGGTCCGCTTCCGGGAGCTGACCGAGGCGCTGTACGCGGCAGGCCACCGCGCCTTCGTCCAGACCGGGCCGGGCCGGCTCGCCTCCCTCATCGACGACACCCTCGGCGACCGCGACCACCTGGCCGTCGCCGCCAACTCACCTCACCGTACGGGGATGTCCCAACTCCGATGCGTGGCCACGGCATTGTGGACGGCAGGGGCTGCCGTGGCCCCGAGCGCTTCCCTCACTCGTACCTCGGCGCCCCCCACCTCGAAGCGCCCACCTGTCCCTCTCGACCTCAACGGCGCCCTGGTGTCGCTGGACCCCCGCACCCTTGACGTACTGCGGTCCGAGTTGCGGCCGGGGTCGCGCCACACCGGGCCGTCCCCCTTGGACGACCTCGCCACGCGCATCCCCGCCGCCGCCGAACTGCACGCCCTGCTGCGGGACACCGCCGACACCGCCGCCGAACTGCTCGCAACCGGCCGCCCCTCACGGCCCCGCTCCACCCCGGCGACCGCCACCACCCTCCAACCCTCCCCCTCCCCCTCCCCCTCCACCACAACCGTCCACGTCTCCCCCCACACCATGCCCCACCTCCTCGACCACTGCTTCTTCCCACAGCGCCCCAACTGGCCCGATCTCGAAGATCGTTGGCCGGTGGTGCCGGCCACCACGATCGTCCGGCACATGATGGACGCGGCGGAGGCCGCGAACCCCGGTCTGCGCGCGGTCGCCGTGCACGGTGCCCGCTTCGACCGGTGGCTCAAGGCCACCCCGCCCGTCGACGTCCCGGTCACCGTCACCCCCGATCCCGGCCACCCGGACCGCGTCGCCGTCACCTTCGGCCCGACGGCCCGCGCCGTGATCGAACTCGCCCCACGCCACCCCGCACCGCCCGCACCGCGCGGCTTCCCGGAAGCCCCCGAACGCACCCCCGACCACACCGCCGCCCAGCTCTACCGCGACCGCTGGATGTTCCACGGCCCGGCCTTCCAGGGCCTGACCGAACTCACCGCGATCGGTGAGCGGCACATCCGCGGGGTGATCACCACGCCGCCCGCGCCGGGCGCGCTGCTCGACAACGTGGGTCAGCTCCTCGGCTACTGGATCATGGCGACCCGCACCGAACGGACCGTCGTGTTCCCCGTGCAACTGCGCGACCTGCGCTTCCACGGACCGCACCCGGCCCCCGGGACCGAGGTCACCTGCCTGCTGCGGATCACCTCGCTCACGGACACCGTGCTGGAGGCGGACGCGGAGCTGACCGTCGGCGGCCGGGTGTGGGCCGTGCTCACCGGCTGGCAGGACCGCCGCTTCGACAACGACCCGAAGACCCGGCCCGTCGAACGCTTCCCCGAGCGCCACACCCTCTCCGAGGCCCGCCCGGGCGGCTGGACGCTGGTGCACGAGCGGTGGCCCGACCTCGCCTCCCGCGAGCTGATCATGCGCAACTCCCTCGGCAGCGCCGAACGCGCCGAGTACGCCGAGCGTCCGCCCCGGGGCCGCCGCCAGTGGCTGCTCGGCCGGATCGCGGTCAAGGACGCAGTACGGCAGTGGCTCTGGCAGCAGGGCGAGGGTCCCGTGTTCCCGGCGGAACTCCGGGTCCGCAACGACGAACTCGGCCGCCCGTACGTCACCGGGGTGCACGGCCGAGTCCTGCCGCCGCTGGACGTCTCGCTCGCCCACCGCGCCGAGGCGGGCGTGGCGATCGTACGGCCGCACACCCCGCGTCCCGGGCCCGACCCAAGCGCCGGTCCGGGTATCGGTATCGGTATCGACGTCGAAGAGGTCACCGCCCGCGACCCGGCGACCCTCGCCACCGCCCTCGGCCCCGACGAACTGCGGCTGCTGCACGCCCAGTCCGGCGGTGACCCGGAAGAGCTGTGGTTCACCCGCTTCTGGGCCGCGAAGGAGGCGGTCGCCAAGGCCGAGGGCACCGGTTTCGGCGGGCGCCCCAGGGACTTCGCGGTGCTGGAGGCCACCCCGGACGGCAGCCGGCTCCTGGTCTCCGGACGCCTGGAACGCGCCTACACCGTGCACTGCGCGCCGGCGGCCAACCCGCCCGCCCTGCCGCGCCGCGCCTACGTCGTGGCCTGGACGACCGGACCCGGGGCCGACGAAGGACCACACGACCAGACAGCCGAGGAGTACCCCCGATGAAGCCGATACAGCCGGCCCCCGCGCAGTCCGCCCCCGCGCAGGACCCCGTCGAGGGGGTGCTCGCCGACGTGTCCGCCATGCTTCGCACGGTCCTCGCCGAGTACGGCGACGACGACGTGCCGATCGGCATGTCCACCACCTTCAACCACGACCTGGAGCTGGAGAGCATCGACCTCGTCACGCTGGCGGGCCTGCTGGAGGAGCGGTACGGGAAACGGGTCAACCTCGCCGAGTTCCTGGCCGGGATGGAGTTCGAGGAGATCATCGAGCTGACCGTCGGCCGGCTCGTGGAGTACGTCGTGTGGAGCCTGAAGACCACGCAGGCGGGCTGAGCCATGGCGATGCTCGACGCCGGCGGCATCCGGCTGCACGTCCAGCGCATGGGTCCCGCGCCCGGCCAACCCCCGCGCGCCACGGTCGTCCTGGTGCACGGGCTGCTCACCGACAGCCTGGCCAGCTACTACTTCACCGTCGCGCCCGCCTTCGCGGCGGCCGGACTCGACGTCGTCATGTACGACCTGCGCGGGCACGGCCGCAGCGAGCGCCCGCCGGACGGCTACACGCTCGACCACAACATCGACGACCTGGAGGCGCTCCTCGGGCGGCTGGACGTCACCGGGCCCGTTCACCTCGTCGGCAACTCCT
Organism: Streptomyces sp. NPDC002671; assembly: GCF_053592475.1. NCBI lineage: Bacteria > Bacillati > Actinomycetota > Actinomycetes > Kitasatosporales > Streptomycetaceae > Streptomyces > Streptomyces sp. NPDC002671. Next base: position 122,475 of record NZ_JBSFVU010000019.1, on the reverse strand, counting down.
ACGGCGGCACCATCGCCTTCGGCTACGCGGCCCGACACCCGGAGCGCGCCGCCACCCTCACCCTGATCGAATCCGAACCCGCGACCGCCGCCTGGGCCGCGAAACTCGGCGGCATCCTGCGCCGGGTGGTGACCGAACTCGCGCACAACGAACCCGACGCCCTCGCCTGGATCACCGCCCACCGCGGCCACAACACCGCCCGCCTCGCCAAGGGCGCGGCCCGGCTCGCCCGCGAGACCACCCTCGGCCGGGACATCCCCGCCAGCCGGGTGCTGACCCAGGCCGAGATCGGCGCCGTACGCTGCCCCGTCCTCGGCGTGTACGGCGGCGACTCGGACCTGGTGGACCTGGTCCCGCTGAAGAAGACGCTGCTCGCGGACTTCCGGGCGGTGGTGCTGCCGGGGCACGCGCACTCGGTGCTGGTCGAGGCGGCCGGAGCCGTCGGCGGGCACGTCCTGGACCTGATCGGCCGCCGCACGCGCGGCCTCGACACGGCGGCGAGCGTCCGGTGAGCGGCTTCCTGTTCGTCGTCCCGGCCCTGGTCGGGCACGTCAACCCGGCCGTCGGTGTCGCGGCCCGGCTCGCCGCCCGCGGCCACCGGGTCGCCTGGGCGTGCGCCGACCCGGGCCTGGTGCGGCGGCTCGCGGGAGCCGACGCCCTGGTGTTCGGCTGCGCGGGCCCCGTGCCGGGCGCCGAAGGTGCTGTACGGCCACCGGAGTTGCGCGGCGCCGAGGCGCTGAAGTTCCTGTGGGAGCGGTACCTGGTGCCGCTCGCCGAGGCGATGGCGCCCGGAGTGCGGGGGGCGGTCGAGGAGTTCCGCCCGGACGTGGTCGTCGCCGACCAACAGGCCTTCGCCGGCGCCCTCGTGGCCGAACGCCTCGGTCTGCCCTGGGCGACCTCCGCGACCACCACCGCGGAGTTCACCGGTGCCTACGACGGCCTGCCCAAGGTCGCCGACTGGCTGCGCGGGCGCCTGGCCGAGCTGCGCGCCCGCCTCGGCGACCCGGCGGGCACCGCCGACCCGCGCTACTCGCCCCACCTGCTGCTCGTGTTCAGCACACCCGAACTGATCGGCCCCCAGGCACCGTTGGCGCCCCACATCCACTACGTCGGCCCGTCCCTGGCCGACCGGCCCGCCGGGCCGGGCTTCCCCTGGGCCTGGCTGGACCCCGGGCGCGCCAAGGTCCTGGTCACCCTGGGCACCGCCAACGCCGACGCCGGCGGGCGCTTCCTCGCCGAGTGCGTCACCGCGCTGCGCGAACGCGCCGACCGGGTGCAGGCGGTGCTCGTGGACCCGGGCGGCACCCTGCCCGCCGACCAGGCCGGCCCTGCCGACCCTTCGAGCCTTGCCGACAAGGACGTGCTGGTCCTTCCGTCCGTCCCTCAACTCCCGCTGCTGGAGCGGATGGACGCGGTCGTCTGCCATGCCGGGCACAACACGGTGTGCGAGGCGCTCTGGCACGGAGTGCCGCTCGTCGTGGCGCCGATCCGCGACGACCAGCCCCTGGTGGCCGCGCAGGTCGTGGACGCGGGCGCCGGCGTCCGCGTCCGCTTCGGCCGGGTCACCGCACCCCGGCTCGGCACCGCCCTCGACACCGTCCTGCACGACCCCGCCCACCGGGCCGCCGCCGCCCGGGTCGGCGCCGCGTTCCGCGCCGCGGGCGGGGCCGGGGCCGCGGCGGACCGTCTGGAACGACTGGCAGCTACGGAGACCCGATGAGCGACCGGACCAAGGACACCGACCGCACCGACCGCACCGCGCGCATCGCCGCCCTGCGCCCCGCCTATCGGGCCGACCTGGCCGACGGCACGGACCGCTTCTTCGCCCCCCGGCGCACCACCTGCCCCTGGTGTGCCTCCGGCCGGCTCGTCACCCGCCTGCGCACCACCGACCTCCTCCAGCACAAGCCCGGCCGCTTCACCCTCGACCGCTGCGCGGACTGCGACCACACCTTCCAGAACCCCCAACTCACGGACGAGGGGCTGACGTTCTACTACCGCGACTTCTACGACGGCCTCGGCGAGCAGCGGATGAGCGGCACCTTCGGCGGTCGTACCGCCATGTACCGGGGCCGCGCCGAGGCGATGCTGCCGCACGACCCGGCCCCGAAGACCTGGCTCGACGTCGGCACCGGCCACGGCCACTTCTGCGCGACCGCCCGGACCGTCCTGCCCGACACCGCCTTCGACGGGCTCGACTTCACCGAGGGCGTCGAACTCGCCGCCCGCGAAGGCCGTGTGACGCAGGCCTACCGAGGCGCCTTCCCCGAGCTCGCGCCCGAACTCGTCGCCCGCTACGACGTGGTGAGCATGTTCCACTACCTGGAGCACAGCACCGACCCCGACCGCGAACTGCGTGCCGCGCACCAGGTCGTACGCCCCGGCGGCCATCTGCTCATCGAGGTCCCGGACCCGGAGAGCCGCTACGCCCGGCTGCTCGGCCGCTGGTGGCTGCCCTGGCTCCAGCCGCAGCACCTGCACTTCATGCCCGTCGCCAACCTGCGCCGAAGGCTCACCGAACTGGGCTTCACCGTCGTCGCCGAGCAGCACGCCGAACCGCACGACCCGGTCGACCTGCTCGCCGCCGTCTGGCTGGCCCTCGACCACACCGCCCCACGCGACGACGAGCCCTGGCTGCCCGAGCCACCCGGTGCCGTGCGCCGAGCCCTGCGCACCGCCGTGCTGCTCACGGGCGTACCCGCGCTCCTCACCGCCACCCTCCTCGACCGGTTCGCGGTGCGCCCCCTGGCCCACCGGCTCGGCCTGGCCAACGCCTACCGTCTGGTCGCCCGCCGCGAGTGAGAGGAGGGGCGCGAGTGACGTGAGTGGACGGAACTCACAGGACCTCGGAGCGGATCAGCGCCGACAGCACCAGGGCGCCCGGCACCAGCGGCAGCCAGTCGGTCAGCACCCGGTAGCCGATCACGGTCGCGGTGGCCACCGCAGGCAGGGCGCCGAAGGCGACCAGCGTCCACACCAGCGCCGCGTCCACCGCGAACCCGCCGGGCGACGGGACCGCCCCCACCGCCGTGCCCGCCGCCAGGTAGGCGAGGACGATCTGCTCCCAGGACAGCCCCAGCCCGAGCGAGGCCCCGACGCACGCGAGGGTGCTCGCCTGCACCAGCGGCAGCGCGGCGGCCCCGCCCCACAGGGCGAGCACCCGGCAGGGCCGCGTGTGCACCTCCCGGGCGTCGGCCAGGGCGGACCGCACCAGCCTCGTCACCGGGCGCCGCAACGGCCGTACGACCGTCAGCAGCACCCCGGCCACCGTGAGCGCCCCGGCCGCGAGGGCGCCGGCCGGCAGCAGCAGCCGCCCGTCCGGGACCAGCTCGCCGAGGCGCCGCCAGCTGGGGGAGAGACCCAGGAAGGCCAGCAGCACGAGCGGTTTCGCGGTGGACTTCGCCAGCGAGTACAGGCCGATCGACGCGGTCGCCCGCTCCAGCGGCACACCCCGCCCGCGCAGGAACCGCAGCGTCACGGCGTGCGCGCCGAGACCGCCGGGCAGCGCGTGGTTGGCGGCGCCCGCGGCGAACTGCGAGGCCAGCAGCTGCCCCGCCGGCAGCCGGTCCGGCAGCGCGCCCTGCCGGGCGCACGAGGCCGCCACCCAGGTCAGACAGGTGCAGCCGGCCCCTGCCAGCAGCCACCGCGGATCGGCGGCGACCAGCCGCCGGACCCCGTCGCACAGCAGGGGCCGGTGGGCCACGGCCCAGCCGCCGGCGAGCAGCAGCGGAGCCAGACACAGGGCGAGCCGTACGGGCCGGGCGGACAGCCGGGACGGCGGACGGGCCGGAGCGTCCGGCTGGGGACTGGATCGTGAGGACAGCGAGAGCGGGGAGGGCAAGGGTGAGGACACGGGGACGTCGTCCTTCCGCGGCGGGCCCTGGGGCGGGGCCGGGGGGAGGCGGGCCGGGCGAACCGCGGAGAGCCTTCCCCTCCCGCGTGACACCGGGATGTCCGAGAACCGAAGGAGCGAGGGCGGGACGGTGCCTCGCGCGCACGCGCGAAAGCCGCCGGTCACAGCCGACCAGGTAGCCTTCCCTTGGGGCGCTCTTTACATGCAGGGCCCTATAAAGGCAAGTTAAGCAACGGGGAGGAACTCAGCGGTGCACGTACAGGAATGGCTCGACACGGTGCCCCCCGGTGCTGTCTACGCCCTGGTGGCCCTGGTGATCGGCGTGGAAAGCCTGGGCATCCCGCTGCCGGGCGAGATCGTCCTGGTCTCGGCGGCCCTGATGTCCTCACAGCACTCCGGCATCAACCCGATCCTCCTCGGTGCGTGCGCGACCGCCGGCGCCGTCGTCGGCGACTCCATCGGCTACGCGATCGGCCGCAAGGGCGGACGGCCACTGCTGGCCTGGGCCGGCAGGAAGTTCCCCAAGCACTTCAGCGAGGGCCATGTCGCCACCGCCGAGCGGTCCTTCCAGAAGTGGGGCATGTGGGCCGTCTTCTTCGGCCGCTTCGTCGCCCTGCTCCGCATCTTCGCCGGCCCGCTGGCGGGCGTCCTGCAGATGCCGTACTGGAAGTTCCTGACCGCCAACGTCCTCGGCGGCATCTGCTGGGCGGGCGGCACCACGGCCGTCATCTACTACGTGGGCGTGGTCGCCGAGGGCTGGCTGAAGAAGTTCTCGTGGCTGGGCCTGGTGGCTGCCGTGCTGATCGGCCTTGCCTCCATGCTGATCGTGAAGCGCAAGGCGAAGAAGGCCCAGGCGGAACAACGAGAAACAGAGCCTGTGCCCGCCGGGGACTGAAGTCCCCTACTCGTGCACCTCGCGGTGCGCCTTGGCCAGCTCCGCATAGAGCGTGCCGTTGAGGGTCACCCCCTGCTGCTCCTCCTCGGACAGCTCCCGCCGGACCTTGGCCGGCACCCCCGCCACCAGAGACCCCGGCGGCACCACCATCCCCTGCGGCACCAAGGCCTGCGCGGCAACCAGCGAACCCGCCCCGATCACCGCCCCGTTCAGCACGGTCGCCCCCATCCCGATCAGGCAGTCGTCCCCGACGGTCGCCCCGTGCACCACGGCGTTGTGCCCGATGGACACCCGCTCCCCGACGTTCACCGGGAACCCGGGGTCGGCGTGCAGCGTGACGTTGTCCTGCACGTTCGCATCGGCGCCCACGGTGATCCGCTCGACGTCCCCGCGCACCACGGCGCCGTACCAGACGCTCGCCCCCGCGTGCAGCGTGACGTCTCCGATCACCGATGCCGTCGGCGCCACGAACGCGCCCGGGTCGACCTGGGGCTCCTTGCCGCCGATGCCCACGATCAGCGCCTTGTGCGTCATCACCGTCACCTCATGTCCGTGTCATGTCCGTAGTACGAAGCACGGTACGACAGCGCATGGGGTGAAGATCACAGCAGCCCGCCCTCTCTCCCCAAGGCAACCGATGAGTAACGTGACCCCGTGCCGAAGCGCAAGAACACGTTCTCATCCCGGCGGGACCACCTCGCCCAGCGCGCCGTGCACGCGGTCTGGTCCTGGGCCCAGCGCAAGGGCTCCATCACGGCCGAGCGCCCGGCGAAGTTCCGCTTCGGCTCGATCGGCGAAGCCACCCGCCTTGCCTTCCCGATCGGCACCGTCTTCGGCGAGCCCTGGATCCACCTCGGCTCCCACTGCATCATCGGCGAGCAGGTCACGCTCACGGCCGGCCTGATGCCGGACCTGGACCTCGGCCCCGAGCCGATCCTGCGCATCGGCGACGGCGTGGTCCTCGGCCGGGGCAGCCATGTCATCGCCGACACCACGGTGACCATCGGCCGCGACTGCTACTTCGGGCCGTACGTCTACGTCACCTCCACCAACCACTCCTACGACGACCCGCACGAGCCCATCGGCAGGCAGTGGCCGCGGATGGAGCCCGTGGAGATCGGCCCCGGCTGCTGGATCGGCACCGGCGCGGTGATCCTGCCGGGCGCCCGGATCGGCCGGAACGTGGTCGTGGCCGCCGGTGCGGTGGTGCGCGGGACCGTGCCCGACCACGCCGTCGTCGCGGGCGCGCCCGCGCGGGTCGTACGGCGCTGGACGCCCGACGAGGGCTGGCAGCCACCGCTGCGGACCCCGGCGCCGGTGCCGCCCCCGGAAGGGGTCACGCCGGAGCAGCTGCGGGCGCTCGCCGACCTCGACGAGGAAGGCGTCGAGCGGCTGGCCCGGCTGGAGGCGGACGGCTGAGTCAGCCGGTCGCCAGTAGCAGCGTCCCCAGCAGGGCGAGGCCCGCGCCCGCCGCCTGGACCGCGCGCAGCCGCTCGCTGAGGAAGCCGCGCGCGGCCAGTGCGGTCACCACCGGGTAGAGCGAGGCGAGCACGGCCGCCACGGTGACCGGGCCGTGCTGGGCGGCGACCGCGTACGTGCCGTTCGCCGCGACGTCCGCGAGGCCGACGAAGGCCAGCGCCGGCAGCGACGGCCACGGGAAGCCGCCCTCCGGGAGGGCGGGAGCGCCCCGCCGGACCGAGACGTACAGCGCGGCACCGCCCGCGGCGACATTGGTCACGCGCTGCACGAACAGCGAGAGGAACAGGCCGGTGACGGTGGTCGATGCCTCGGTGATGAGGGCGAACACGGTGCCGAAGCCGAGCGCCGCGACCAGCGTGAGAAGGATCGTCTGCCGCTGCACCGGGGCGCCCCTGAGCTGCGGTCCGCCCGCGAGGACGACGCCGGTGACGGCGACGGCGATGCCCGCGAACTGCATCAGCCCCGGACGCTCACCGAGGAACAGTCCGACGCCGACGGGGACGGCCACGCTGAGCGTGGCGAGCGGGGAGACCACGCCCATCGGGCCCAGGGCGAGCGCCTTGTAGAAGGAGAGCAGGGCGACCGGCCCGACCAGGCCCGCCGCGAAGGCGAACCACAGCCGCGGGCCGGCCTCGCTCCAGCCCCCGGTCGCCACCACGATCGCCCCCAGGACGGCTGCCGCGATCCCCTGCGAGACGACCACCACCGTCAGCGCCGGCATGCGCCGGGTCAGCAGCCCACCGCCGAAGTCGGCCAGGCCCCACAGGAGACTGGTGGCCAGGGCGAAGAATGCTGTCACGGGTCGCCTCGCAGTACAGTTCGGTGAACGATCGGGTGCACCACACCGTAGTTCAGGAAATTGAACTCTGTCATCCAGAATATTGGACGGAATGTGTCGGACCTCGACCTGCTGACCCAGTCCCTGGCGCGCAACGTCAAGCGCTGGCGCACCGAGCGCGGCTTCACCCTGGACACGCTGGCCGCCCGGGCAGGAGTCAGCCGCGGCATGCTCATCCAGATCGAGCAGGCCCGCACCAACCCGAGCCTCGGCACGGTGGTCAAGATCGGCGACGCGCTCGGCATCAGCATCACCACCCTGCTCGACTACGAGCAGGGTCCGAAGGTCCGGATCGTCCCCGCCGAGCAGGCCGTACGCCTCTGGCACACGGACGCGGGCAGCTACAACCGGCTCCTCGCGGGCACGGAGGCCCCCGGCCCGCTGGAGATGTGGGACTGGCGCCTGATGCCGGGCGAGGACAGCCCCTCCGACCCGCACCCGCCCGGCACGGTCGAACTGGTCCACGTCACGGCGGGGGAGCTGACCCTCACCGTCGACGGCGTGGAGTACCGCGTCCGCACGGGCGCGAGCGCCTCCTTCGAAGCCAGTACGCCGCACACGTACGGCAATCACGGCGACGTACCGATGGACATGGTGATGGCGGTCTCGGTCCCGCCGGTGCGCTGAGCGGTCGGCCCGGGGCTCCGCGGGGCTGTTAGCGTGCGGTCATGCGCGCACCCATCGGAGACTTCGACACCGCCACGCCCGCTCCCGACTGCCTCGACGAACTGACCGGCCCGGTCGCCGACGCCGTACGCCGCTGGCGCGGCAGCGTCCCCGCCGACCAGGTGCTGTACGTCGACACCGAGCCGCAGTGGGCGGACACCGCCGTCTTCGTGGAGCACTACGGGCGCGAGCTGCTGGAGCAGTCCGCGAACTGCGTGGTGGTCGCGGGCAAGCGGGGTGGCGAGACCACGCTTGCCGCGTGCCTCGTGCTCTCCACCACCCGGGTCGACGTCAACGGCGTCGTACGCCGCCACCTCGGCGCCCGCAAGGCCTCGTTCGCGTCGATCGACCTCGCGACGGGGGAGACCGGCATGGAGTACGGCGGCATCACCCCGGTCGGACTGCCCGACACCTGGCCCGTGTTGGTGGACGCGGCCGTCGTCGACCTGCCCTACGTCCTGGTCGGCAGTGGACGCCGGCGCGGCAAACTGCTTGTGCCGGGCAAGGCGTTCGCGGAGCTGCCGGGGGCCGTGGTGCTGGAAGGGCTCGGTGTCGCCTGAGCCGGACCGTCAGGGCGCCCTGACGTCACAGCAACACGGCGCCTGGCACGTCAGGCCACCGCGTGGTGGGCCAGCGCCAGGTGCGGGTCCGTCTCGCCCGGGACCGGCGCCGGGTCGGCGTGCACCAGGGCCGCCGTCAGCCTCGGTACGGCGTGCAACAGGGCGTGTTCGGCCTCGACGGCTATCGCGTGCGCCTGCCGTACCGTCGCCTCGCCGTCCACCACCACCGCGAGTTCGGCCCGCAGCCGGTGCCCGATCCAGCGCAGCCGCAGCTCGCCCACCGCGCGCACGCCCGGCACCGCCCGCACCGCCTGCTCGGCCCGGTCCACCAGCGCCGGGTCGACGGCGTCCATGATCCGCCGGAAGACTTCCCGGGCCGCGTCCCGCAGTACCAGCGCGATCGCGGCGGTGATCGCCAACCCCACGATCGGGTCGGCCAGTTGCCAGCCCAGGGCCGAGCCGCCGGCGCCCAGCAGCACGGCCAGCGAGGTGAAGCCGTCGGTGCGCGCGTGCAGCCCGTCGGCGACGAGCGCGGCCGAGCCGATCTCCCGGCCCACGCGGATCCGGTACCGGGCCACCCACTCGTTGCCCGCGAACCCGACCAGCGCGGCCACCGCCACCGCGGGCAGATGGCCCACCGGCCGCGGGTCGAGCAGCCGCCCGACGGCCGCCCACGCGGCGAAGGCCGCGGACCCGGCGATGGTCAGCACGATCACCAGGCCCGCCAGATCCTCGGCCCGTCCGAAGCCGTAGGTGAAGCGCCGGGTCGCCGCGCGGCGGCCCAGCACGAAGGCGATGCCCAGCGGTACGGCGGTCAGCGCGTCGGCCGCGTTGTGCACGGTGTCCCCGAGCAGCGCCACCGACCCGGAGAGGGCCACCACGACCGCCTGCGCCGCCGCGGTCACCCCGAGCACGGCCAGCGACAGCCACAGCGCCCGCATCCCGCGCGCCGAGGACTCCAGGGCGGGGTCGAGCTTGTCGGCACTCTCGTGGGAGTGCGGGGTGAGCACATGGGCCAGTCGGTGGCGCAGGGCGGCGGCGCGACCGCCGTGCTGGTGCCGGTGCGGGTGCTCGTGGGCGTGACCGTGCTCGGGCTCGTGATCGTGCCGGTGCCCGTCGTGGTGCTCATGCCCGTGGTGGTGTTCGTGCCCGTCGTGGTGCGGGTGCCGGTCGCTCACGTGCGTCCCCTTCCGGTGCGTGGGTGTGGACGCGCGGCGCCCACACCGCCATTATGTGCGTATGAGCGCACGCACGCACCTATCACCTGCGCATCATGCGCATACGCACACGCCGAGCGAAGGGCAGTTCACCCTCGCCGCCGAGCTGCTCGCCCTGCTCGGCGACCGCACCCGCCTCACCCTGCTGCACGCCCTGGCGGCGGGGGAGGCCGATGTCACCACGCTCACCGAGGCGTGCGGCGCGGCCCGGCCCGCCGTCAGCCAGCATCTGGCCCGGCTGCGCCTCGCGGGACTGGTGCAGACCCGCAAGGAGGGCCGCCGGGTGGTCTACTCGCTCAGCGACGGACACCTGCGCCGGCTGGTCGACGAGGCACTGAACGTGGCCGACCACCGGCTCGCCGAGCGGCGAGCCGAGACGGGGTCGTGACGTCAGAACGCGGCGGCCGTCCCGAGGTACTGCTCGACGAAGGCCGCCGCCGCGGCGGGCGAGGTGAACAGGCGGCGCAGCCGGGCCAGCGTGGTGCCCGCGCGGAACGGATCGCCCGAGGCGACCCCGTGGTAGATGTCCGACAGCCACTGTGAGAACTCCTGGTAGTCCCACACGCGGCGCAGCGACGCCTCCGAGTAGCCCTCCAGCCCGCTGCCGTCGCCCTCGGTGACGCACGCGACGAGCGCGTCGCCGAGGAGGAAGGCGTCGTTGAGGGCGAGGTTCATGCCTTTCGCCGCGATCGGTGCGACCAGGTGGCCGGCGTCGCCGGCGAGGAACAGCCGCCCGTGGGCCATGGGGTCGACCACGTAGTGGTGCATGTCCAGGACCCGCTTCTCGATCAGCTTGCCCTCCCTGAGCGCCGGCGCCCCGGCCGCCCCGAGCCGTTCCCGCAGCTCGGCCCAGACCCGCTCGTGCGACCAGTCCTCCGGGTCCTCGCCCGGCGGGCACTGGAGGTAGTAGCGGGTGACCTCGGGGCTGCGGGGCATGTGCCCGGCGAAGCCGCGCGGATGGATGCCGAACAGCACGCAGTCCGAGGAGGGCGGCGCCTCGGCGAGCAGCGCCAGCCAGCTGATGCCGTCGTCCTGCCGCGCGATCCGCGCCCGCTCCGGCACCAGCGCGTCCCGCGTCACCCCGCGTGCCCCGTCGCAGCCCGCGACGAACTCGGCGCGCAGCACCCGCCGCTGACCCGTGTCCGGGCAGTGGTACGACACCGCGGGCCGGTCCGTGTCCAGGTCGTGCAGGCGTACCTCCCGCACGCCGAAGCGGATGTCGCCGCCGCGTACGTCCGCGTACTCCCGCACCAGGTCCGTCACCAGCAGCGGCTGCGGATAGACGTAGTGGCGGCGGTCCGTGAGATCGGCGTACGTGAACCGGTGGCGCTCGCCGTCGAAGCGGAACTCGCAGGCGGTGTGTGTCTCGGTGCGGTCCAGCAGGTTCTTTGCCAGGCCGCGTTGTTCGAGGGCGCGTACCGCCCACTCCTCGATGATCCCGGCTCTGGGCCGGGTTTCGATGAACTGTCTGCTCTCGGTCTCCAGGACCACGCAGTCCACGGAGGCGGCCCGCAGGATGTTGCCGATGGTGAGCCCGGCGGGTCCGGCGCCCACGATGACGACCGTACGGCCTTCCTCGGGCGCGGAGTTGAGTTCGGGGTAGGGGTGCGTCACCCCCGCATTATGACGGTGTCCCGTCAGCCACGGATCGGCTGACGGGACACCGGGGGAGGGAGCTCGGTGAGCAGGGAGGGTCAGTGCGCCGGGGCGTCCGTGACCACGACCTCCTCGATGCTCTGCTCGATCGCCTCGGGCTTCGACGCGGTGGCCTTGGCCCAGTAGTAGATGCCGAGCGAGAACGCCGAGACGACCACCATGTCCCACCACAGCGGCAGGTCACCGGTGCCGCCGAAGGTGCTCAGGAAGGAGAGCAGGCCGATGCCCAGCAGGTAGGGGAGCAGCCACTGCGCGGCCTTGAAGTCCAGCCGGGGGGCGTCGGGCAGGCCCTTGCGGATCGCGTACGCGGCGTAGGAGCCGAGCAGCACGTAGCCGATCAGGATCGCGGCGCCCAGGCGCCACAGGGTGTCCCAGCCGGACCAGAAGATGATCAGGTTGGCGACCGCGAACGACAGGGGCGCGATGAACTTGCCGAACGGCAGCCGGTACGGGCGCTCGTGGTGCGGCAGGCGGTCCTTGAAGACGCCGTACGCCAGCGGGGCACCCGCGTACATCAGCACGCTCGCCGAGGTGATGAAGCTGACCAGCGTCTGCCAGCTGGGGAAGGGCAGGAAGCAGATCACGCCGGTCACGAAGGAGACCGCGAGGCCGAACCACGGAACACCGCGCGAGTCGGTCTTGGCGAACAGCTTCGGGGCGTAACCGTTCTTGGCCAGGCCGTAGGAGATCCGGGAGGTGGCGGTGGTGTAGATCAGGCCGGTGCCACCGGGGGAGATGATCGCGTCGGCGAACAGGACGAAGCTCAGCCAGCCGAGGCCCACCAGCGTGGCGAGACCGGCCCAGGGGCCGCTGATGCCGGCGTAGTCGAGGTGCGCCCAGCCCTTGGCGAAGGAGGCGTGCGGCAGGGCGACGATGAACGTGACCTGGAGCAGGATGTAGATCACGGAGCCGATCGCCACCGAGCCGAGCGTCGCGCGCGGCAGGTCCCGCTTCGGGTTGCGGCTCTCACCGGCCAGCTGGATCGCCTGCTCGAAGCCGAGCAGCGCGAAGATGATGCCGCTGGAGCTGATCGCGGTGAGGACACCCTTGGCGCCGAACGGTGCGAAGCCCTCGGAGGTGAAGTTGGCGGGGTGGAAGTTGCCGATGGCGATGATGAAGATCGCGGCGAGCGGGACGGCGATCTTCCACCAGGTGGCGGCGCTGTTGGTGTGTGCCAGGACGCGGACGCCGAGGAAGTTCACCGCGACGAAGAGCGCCATGAGGACGACCGCGACGGCGATGCCGCTGGCCGTGAGCGTGCCGTTGGCGCGCTGGAATCCGTCGGCCCACTGCCAGTGCTTGGCGTAGCCGATCATGGCCTCGACCTCGATCGGGGCCACCGTCGCGGCCTGCAGCCACGCGAACCAGCCGAACGACATGCCGGCCAGGCCGCCGAAGGCGTAGTGCGGGTAGCGGGCGGTGCCGCCGGCCACCGGGAACATGCCGCCGAGTTCGGCGTGCACCAGGGCGAGCAGCGTGATCGCCACCGCGCCGATCACCCACGAGATGATCGCCGCGGGGCCTGCCGCCACCACTGCCTTCTCGGCACCGAACAGCCAGCCGGAGCCGATGATGGAGCCCACCGAGGCCCACATCAGACCAATGAGTCCGACGTCGCGTCGCAGCCCACCGGTGTCGCTTTTGGCTGCCGGTGGAGCCAGGTCGACTTTCGCCATGTAAGTGGCCTCTCAGATCGCTTACGCAGTTTTAACGGGCAATGACGCCACAGGCTAGAGACGGTTTCCGAGCGAGCAAAAGAGTGTTAACCAAAACTTGACCTGGGATCTTAGGTGTCTTGGGCGCACGCTCAGTCACGGAGTTGTCACAGGTCAGATGGTCACTCGGAATGTCAATATTCAGCGGCGAATTGTGAGTAGAAGGAGAGATTCAGTAGGTCAGGAGGGGAATTTCGATCGCGGGGCAGCGGTCCATGACCATGTCAAGTCCGGCGTTCTGGGTCCGTTCATAGGCGGCCTTGTCTACGACGTCGAGCTGGAACCACACCGCCTTCGCCCCCTTCGCCACGGCCTCGTCGGCCACCGCTCCGGCCAGGGAGCTGTTGACGAACACGTCGACCACGTCAACCTCGAACGGGATGTCCGCGAGGGAGGCGTATCCCCGCTCGCCGTGCACCGTCTCCGCCTTCGGGTGCACCGGCACGATCCGCTTGCCGAACCGCTGCAGCACCTGCGCCACGCCGTACGCGGCCCGCCGAGGGTTCGAGGACAGGCCGACCACCGCCCAGGTGTCACCCAGCTCGGTCAGGATCCTGCGGATCTTCGCTTCGTTGCCGTAGTCGCCGTAGTCGCCGTACACGGCCGCCTCCTCGGGCTGCTCGGGGAACTGTCGTCGCGGCAACGGCACCACGCCGCGGCTGATTCCCGCCACGGTGTCCGGATCGGGGCCGCCACGGTGTCCGGAATCGGGGCAAGGTGCCTGCATACGGCCGCTTTCCCGCCTACGCTCGCTGCGTGCTGCGCATCCTCGACGCCCGAACCGGTGAGCCCGTCGCCGCCGCGCCCGCCCGGCGCGGCCTGACCCGTGTCGAGGCGCGTGCCTCCGGCCTCGACCCGACGTCCCTGCGCGTGCTGCTCACCGCCGACCTCCTCGCCCGCGCGCTGGAACTCGGCGGCACCCCCGTCTGGACGACGCTCACCGCCCCCCATGACCGGCCCGAACTCCGCCGAGCGGCCACCACCCTGTCCATCCGCCCCTTCGAGAACGCCCACGACCTCGCGCCCGGCCTCGGCGAGGCCCAGGTGATCCATGTGACGGAACAGGACTATGGGGACACGCCCGGCGCAGGGCCGGTGGTGTCGGTGGCGCCGGTGGTGTGGCAGGGGGAGCGGCGGGACGGGCCGGCCGGAGCCACGGTCGGGCTGGAGGGCGCTCCAGGCGCTCCAGGCGCTCCGGGCGCGCCGGGCAGGGCTGCGGACGGGCTGGTCGGGCCGGACCGGGCTCCGGACGGGGGAGACCGGGCCCCCGACGGGCCGGACCGGGCCCCGGACCGGGCCCCGGGTCAGCCCCGCCGGGCTCCGGGCGCCCCGGCGGATCCCGCAACCCGTCCCGCGCCCCCACCCGAATCCTTCGCAGCGCCCCGCCCCGAACCCGGCCTCGCTTCTCGTCCCGGACCTCTCCCGGAGCCCGTGGCCTTCCTGGCTGACGCCGGCGCGGACCCCGCCGCCCTTCGGCTCGCCCTGCTCTCCGTCCCGCGGCGGGAGCCCGTGCGGCTGGACGCCGCCCTCCTGGACGATGCCGCGCGCACTCTCGCCGGGTGGCGGCGGGACGTCGCCCGATGGGCGCGGCAGCCCTCGCGGCCGGTGCCCGACGAGGTGCGGGCGCGGCTGCGCGCCGCCTGGGAGGACGATCTGGACGTGCCCGCGGTGCTCGGCGTCCTGCGGGACGCGGCGAGCGAACCCGGGCTGGCGGACGGCGCCCGCTTCGAGACGTACGCCTACGCCGACCGGCTGCTCGCCCTCGACCTCGCCCGGGACCTCGGGAGCCTCGCATGATCGAACGGGCGGGTTCGGGCCCGCTGCGCCGCCTGGTCGTGCTGCGGCATGCCAAGTCCGCCTGGCCCGAGGGTGTCGAGGACCACCGCCGTCCGCTGGCGGCGCGCGGCCTCAGGGACGCCCCGGCCGCCGGCCGCGCCCTCGCCGAGGCCGACTGCCTGCCCGACCTCGCCCTGTGCTCCCCCGCCGTACGCGCCCGCCGTACCTGGGAGCTGGCCTCCGCCCAGTGGGGCACCCCGCCCGAGGTCCGCTACGACCGGCGGCTCTACGGCGCCGACGCGGAGGAGCTGCTGCAGGTCGTGCGCGAGACACCGGCCGAGGTGGAGACGCTCCTGGTGGTAGGCCACAACCCCGGTCTGGAGGAGCTGGTCCTGGAGCTGGCCGGGGACGGCCTGGACGACGCGCTGGACCGGTTGCGGGTGAAGTTCCCCACCTCCGGGATCGCCGTACTGGCCTGGCGCGGCACCGGCTGGCCGGCCCTCGCCCCGGGGGTGGCCCTGCTGACGTCGTTCACGGTGCCGCGCGGCTAGGGGTGCGGCTAGAAGTAGGGAGAAGGGGGGAAGGGGCGGCCCGCGCCGACGGGCCCGCCGTTGCGCATAGGCTGGCGGGATGCAGGACGAGTACCGCACAGTCGCCCGCGCGGGCGTGCACGAGACCGAGGTCAACCGCTCCCGCTTCCTGTGCGCGCTCGCCCCGGCGGCCACCGAGCAGGAGGCGCAGGAGTTCATCGCCTCCGTCCGCAAGGAGCACGCCGACGCCACCCACAACTGCTGGGCCTACGTCATCGGCGCCGACGCGGCCGTCCAGAAGGCCAGCGACGACGGCGAGCCGGGCGGCACCGCCGGTGTCCCCATGCTCCAGATGCTGCTGCGCCGCGACATGCGGTACGTCGTCGCTGTCGTCACCCGCTACTACGGCGGTGTCAAGCTCGGCGCGGGCGGGCTCATCCGTGCCTACGGCGGCGCCGTCGGCGAGGCCCTGGACACGCTCGGCACGCTCACCCGGCGCCGCTTCCGGCTGGCCACGGTGACCGTCGACCACCAGCGCGCGGGCAAGGTGCAGAACGACCTGCGGTCCACGGGGCGCGAGGTGCGGGACGTCCGCTACGGCGAGGCCGTCACGATCGAGATCGGCCTGCCGGACGCCGACGTGGACGCCTTCCGCGCGTGGCTGGCCGACGCCACGGCGGGCACGGCGTCGTTCGAACTGGGCGGCGAAGCCTACGGAGATGCCTGACACCTGCCACTGATCACGCAGAACGAACAATCAAGGCGCGGGGTATGTCCGGCCGATACGGGAGTAACCGCCCGTGTTGTCAGACCCCGCCGTTACTCTCGGGGATCATGAGACTCCTGCACACGTCCGACTGGCATCTCGGCCGGGCCTTCCACCGGGTGAACATGCTCGGGGCCCAGGCCGAGTTCATCGGTCACCTCGTCACCACCGTGCGCGAGCGCGCGGTGGACGCGGTGGTCGTGTCGGGCGACGTGTACGACCGCGCGGTGCCCCCGCTCGCCGCGGTCGAGCTGTTCGACGACGCCCTGCACCGGCTCGCCGACCTCGGCGTACCCACGGTGATGATCTCCGGGAACCACGACTCGGCCCGCCGGCTCGGCGTCGGCGCCGGACTCATCGACCGCGCGGGGATCCATCTGCGCACCGAACCGGCCGCCGTCGGTACGCCGGTCGTGCTGGCCGACGACCACGCAGACGTGGCCTTCTACGGGCTGCCGTATCTCGAACCCGCCCTGGTGAAGGACGAGTTCGCGGTGGAGAAGGCGGGCCACGAGGCCGTGCTCGGCGCCGCCATGGACCGGGTCCGCGCCGACCTCGCCACGCGCGCGCGGGGCACCCGCTCCGTCGTCCTCGCCCACGCCTTCGTCACCGGCGGCCGGGCCAGCGACAGCGAGCGGGACATCACCGTCGGCGGGGTGGCCGCCGTACCGGCCGGCGTCTTCGACGGCGTCGACTACGTGGCTCTCGGGCATCTGCACGGCTGCCAGACCCTGACCGAGCGCGTCCGCTACTCGGGCTCCCCGCTCGCCTACTCATTCTCCGAGGCCGATCACCGCAAGAGCATGTGGCTCGTGGACCTGGAGGCCGACGGTGCCGTCACCGCCGAGCGTGTCGACTGCCCGGTGCCGCGCCCCCTCGCCCGGATCCGCGGCACCCTGGAGGGTCTGCTCGCCGACCCGGAGCTGAGCCGCCACGAGGACGCCTGGGTCGAGGCCACCCTCACCGACCCGGTCCGACCCGCCGACCCCATGGCCCGGCTGACCGAGCGCTTCCCGCACACCCTCAGCCTGGTCTTCGCTCCCGAGCGTGCCCCCGACGACCCCGCGGTGTCCTACGCCCGGCGGCTCGCGGGCCGCAGCGACCAGGAGATCGCCCAGGACTTCGTCGCCCATGTGCGCGGCGCCGCGCCCGACGAGCAGGAGACGGCCGTGCTCCGCGAGGCCTTCGACGCGGTGCGCGCCGACGACGCGGTACGGGAGGTGGCCCGGTGAGGCTGCACCGGCTCGACATCACCGCCTTCGGCCCCTTCGGCGGCTCGCAGACCGTCGACTTCGACGCGCTGTCCGCCGCCGGTCTGTTCCTGCTGCACGGCCCGACCGGCGCGGGCAAGACCTCCGTCCTGGACGCCGTCTGCTACGCCCTCTACGGCACCGTGCCCGGCGCCCGGCAGAGCGGCCAGGGGATGCACCTGCGCAGCGACCACGCCGACCCTGCCGCCCGCACCGAGGTCCGCCTCGAACTGACCGTCGCCGGACGCCGGTTGGAGGTCACCCGGCAGCCGCCCTGGGAGCGCCGCAAGCTGCGCGGCAAGGGCACCACGGTAGACAAGGCCCAGACCTGGCTGCGCGAGTACGACACCACGGCCGGCGCCTGGAAGGACCGCAGCCGCTCCCACCAGGAGGTCGGCAACGAGTTCGAGCAGCTCCTCGGCATGAGCCGCGAGCAGTTCTGCCAGGTCGTCCTGCTGCCGCAGGGCGACTTCGCGCGCTTCCTGCGCGCCGACGCCGAGGCCCGCGGCCGGCTGCTGGGCCGCCTCTTCGACACCCAGCGCTTCGCCGACGTCGAGAAGCGGCTCGCCGAGCGCCGCCGCGCCACCGAGGCCCGGGTGCGGGACGGGGACGCCGCGCTGCTCGCCGACGCGCACCGCATGCAACAGGAGGCGGGCGACGCCATGGAGCTGCCCGACCTGGCCCCGGGGGACCCCGGCCTGGCCGAGGCCGTGCTCGGCGCCGCCGCCGTCGCCCGCAGCACCGCCCGCGAACGCCTCACCCTCGCCCACAGCCGCCTCGCCGCCGCCGAGTCCCACCGCGCCGCCGCCCAGCGCACCCTGGACGAGGTACGCGAACTCGCCCGACTTCAGGGTCGGTTCGCCGAGGCCCGGCAGCGGGCCGAGCGCCTCCAGGAGCGGGCCGGTGCGCATCGTGCGGCCCAGGAGCGCATGGAGCGGTCCCGGAAGGCGGAGGCGGTGGCCCCCGCGCTGGAGCTGCGGGAGGCCGCCGAGAGCGAGCACACGAGGGCCGCGCGGGCCGAGACACGCGCGCGCGGGATGCTGCCCGGCTCCTTCGCCGACGCCGGCCCGGCGGGTCTGGCCGCCGCCGCCCGCCGCCTCGCCGAGGAGCTGGGCGGCCTGGAGTCGGCCCGCCGCGCCGAGCAGCGGCTCGGCGCCCTCGCCGAGGAGCGGGCCGGGCTCGACCGGCAGGAGCGCGCCGACGAGGAGGTCCTGCGCGAGGCCGACGCCTGGCTCGCCGACTGGGAGGGCACCCGCGCGGCCCTCCAGTCCCGCGCCGAGTCGGCCCAGGAGGCCGCCACCCGCGCCGAACAGCTCGCCGTCCGGCGCGAACCCGCGCGGGGGCGGCTCAACGCGGCCCGTACGCGCGACAGGTTGGCCTCAGATCTGGAGCAGGCCCAGCAGCGCGCGCACACCTCCCGGCAGGGCGCCCTGGACACCCGTACCCACTGGCTCGACCTCAAGGAAGCGCGCCTGAACGGCATCGCGGCCGAGCTGGCGGCGCACCTCACCGACGGCGAACCCTGCGCCGTCTGCGGAGCCACCGAACACCCCGCGCCCGCCCGCAAGGTCGCCGGACACGTCGACCGCGACGCCGAGGAACGCGCCCTCGCCGCCCACCAGCGGGCCGAGGAGCAGCACGCCGAGGACGAGCGGCGCCTCGGCGTCGTCCGCGAGGCCCTGGCCGCCGCCACCGCCGAGGCGGGCGACACCCCCACCGACCGGCTCGCCGCCGAGGCCGACGAGCTGGAACAGGAGTTCGCCCGCGCGCGCCGCGAGGGCTCCGTCCTGCACGCCGCCCGGGAAGAACTGCGGCGCGCCGAGCACGAGCGGGAACAGCGGCTGGCCGACCGCCAGCAGGCCGCTGTGCGCGCCGCCTCACGCCTCACCCGGCGCGACACCCTGGACCATGAACAGGCCACCTTGCAGCGGGAGTTGGCCGAGGCGCGCGGAACCGCCGACAGCGTGGCCGCGCGTGCCGGGCAACTGGAGCGGCAGACGGCGCTCCTCACCGACGCGGCCGACGCCGCGCGTGCCGCCGACGACGCCGCCCAGCGCCTGAAGGACGCCGACGCCCGCCTCGCCGACGCCGCCTACCGCGCGGGCTTCGACACTCCGCAGGCCGCGGCCGGCGCCCTCCTCGACGCCGCCGCCCATCGCGAGCTGCAGCACCGCCTCGACGCCTGGCAGACGGAGGAGGCCGCCGTACGCGCGGTGCTCGCCGAGGCCGACACGGCCGCCGCGGCCCAGCAGCCGCCCGCCGACCTCGCCACCGCGGAACAGGCCGCGGCCGAGACGGAGCGACGGCTGCGTGAGGCCGCCTCCGCGCGCGACGCCGCCGCCCGTTGCTGCACCGAGCTGGACCGGCTCTCCGCCCGCGCCACCGACGGCGTACGACACCTCGCGCCGCTGCGCGCCGAGTACGACCGGGTGGCCCGCATGGCCTCCCTCACCGCGGGCACGTCGGCCGACAACGACCGCAAGATGCGCCTGGAGTCGTACGTCCTGGCGGCCCGCCTGGAGCAGGTCGCCGCCGCCGCGACCGTACGCCTCCAGCGCATGTCCGCGGGCCGCTACACCCTCGTGCACTCCGACGACCGCGCCGGACGCGGGCGCAGCGGGCTCGGGCTACACGTGGTCGACGCCTGGACCGGCCGCGAACGCGACACCGCCACCCTGTCCGGCGGCGAGACCTTCTTCGCCTCCCTCGCCCTCGCCCTCGGCCTCGCGGATGTCGTCACGGACGAGGCCGGAGGCGTCAGCCTCGATACGCTCTTCATCGACGAGGGCTTCGGCAGCCTCGACGACCAGACCCTCGACGAGGTCCTCGACGTCCTCGACTCGCTGCGCGAACGCGACCGCAGCGTCGGCATCGTCAGCCACGTCGCCGACCTTCGCCGCCGGATCCACGCCCAGTTGGAGGTCGTCAAGGGACGGTCGGGCTCGTCGCTGCGGCAGCGGGGAGTCGGCTAGCGGCCTAGGGCGCGCCGGGGCAGCGGGGACGAGTACACGACGCTCGTGGTCACCGAGCCCAGCGCGCCGATCTTGCCCGAGACCTCCTCCAGGTGGGACATGGACCGCGCGGTGACCTTGATGACGAAGCAGTCGTCACCCGTGACGTGGTGCGCCTCCAGGATCTCCGGTGTCGCGGCCACCAGGTCGTGGAACGGCTTGTAGTTGCCGTTCGGGTACCTGAGCCGCACGAACGCCAGGATCGGCAGGCCGAGCCGCTCGGGGTCCACGACCGCCGCGTATCCCTGGATCACGCCCGCCTCCTCCAGGCGCCGGACGCGTTCGGTGACGGCACTCGGCGACATGGACACCGCGCGCGCCAGTTCGGCATAGCTGGCCCGTCCGTCGCGCTGCAGGGCCTCGAGGATGCGCCAGTCGGTGGCGTCCGGGGAATACACGGTCATCCCGGATGAATAGCAGGGGAATCCCTGGCCGGGCAAGGGTAAGCCGGTGGATCTTCCCTTCAGGGAGCGAGCCGCGGACCGTAGATTTTCGGTCATGATCACCACGACTTCCGAGAACCCCGTCCTCCGCGTCGCCCCCGCCGCCCCGGCCGAGGCCGCGGCCTACTTCCGCGCGAGCCTCGCCTTCCATGCCGACGTCTCCGACGTGGCCGCGGCGCTCGCGGCCGGCGGCGACCCCGGCTTCGTCGTGCTGGACTCCCGCTCCACCGAGTCCTGGGACCAGGGCCACATCCCCGGCGCCGTCCACCTGCCGACCGCGCTCATCCCCGAGCAGGCCGGCCAACTCCTCGACAAGTCCGTGCCGGTGGTGACGTACTGCTGGGGCCCCGGCTGCAACGGCGCCACCCGCGCCGCCCTCGCCCTGGCCGAACTCGGCTACCAAGTCAAGGAGTTGCTCGGCGGCTTCGAGTACTGGGCCCGCGAGGGCTTCGCGTACGAGACCTGGCAGGGCCCCGCCCGCCGCGACGCCGACCCGTTGACCGCGCCGGTCGAGGGCGCATGCGGTTGCTGAGACCGGGAAAACCTGAGAAGTGAACCGGATCCCTTGATTCCGTGTAGGTTCTGACCATGGCGCGATACGCGGATCCAGGCACGCTGGAGTGGGTGGAGTCGGGCGGCGGCCCGTTGATAGCGATACCGGAGACGGTGCTGCCGTTCTGGGCGGGCGCGGACAGCGCCGAACCCGCCTCGGACTACGACCGGGCGTGCGAGGTCGACGGGTACGTCGGTCTGCTCCCGGTCGGCGACAGCGCGGCGCTGGTGTTCGGCGACGACCCCGCCTCGACCTCCTATCTGCCGGACCACGGCACCTTCGTACGGTGGGCCGCCGCCGACTCGGAGGAGGAACTGCTCACCGGCGTCCCCGCCGCCCTGGCCTCGGCGGCATGGGCGCCCGAGATCCACTGGCAGGTGCCCGGCCCGGTGCTGCTGTTCGACTCGGCCTGGCCGGGCGGGACGGCGGACCGTACCGAACACCTGCGCGTCCCCCTGGACGCGGGCACGTACGCGGTGCGCGCCGCCTACGCCCAGCCGGGACCCGAGAACTGGGTCGGTCTGGTCCAGCTCAGGCGGCTCGCGGACTGACCGGAGCCACCCGAGGGGGGAGACCCGAGGCAGACCTCAACGCAGCCCGTCGAACGCGATGTTCAGATGGCGCGGGCCACGGAGCACCGCGTTCTGCCGGTACGGCGGCGGGTCCTCGACCAATCGGGGATTCTCCAGCCGCCGGGCCAGTTCGGACAGGGCGATCTGGGTCTCCAGCCGGGCCAGCGGTGCGCCGAAGCAGCTGTGGATGCCGCTGCCGAAGCCGAGGTGCTGGATGTCCCCGCGGTCCGGGTCGAAGCGGTCGGGGGCCTTGAAGCGCTCGGGGTCACGGTTGCCCGCGGCGAGGACCAGCCAGATGCGGGAGCCCTTCGGGATGGTCACCCCCCGCAGCTCGATGTCGGCGATGCAGGTGCGCTGCGGCACGAGCTGCACCGGCGGCTCGTACCGCAGCAGCTCCTCCACGATCTTCACCGACAGCCCCGGTTCCTCCCGCAGACGATCGAGGAACTCGGGGTGGCGCAACAGGGTGAGCATGCCGTTGGTGATCAGGTTGACCGTCGTCTCGTGACCGGCGATCAGCAGCAGCACCGAGGTGGCCAGCACCTCCATCATCGTCATCGAGCCGTCCGGGCCCTTGCTGTTCACCAGGTCGGACAGCAGGTCGTCCCGCGGCTCCTTGGCGCGCTGCTCGACCAGTCCGGCCAGGTACATGCCGAGCTGCATCCGCGCTTCCTGCGCGGCCTTCGCGAATTCGCCGCCCGTGCCCTCGCGCGTCTCGGGGTCGAGGCTCGCCACCAGCGGGTCCACCCACGCGCGGAAACGCGGCTCGTCCTCGCGCGGCACGCCGAGCAGCCGGCAGATCACCGTCACCGGGAACGGGTAGGCGAACTGGTCGACCAGGTCGATCTGCCGAGCGTCCCCGAAACCGTCGATCAGAGCGGTGACGATGTCGGCCAGTTCACCCCGCATGTTCTCGATCCGGCGCGGCTGGTGCGGCGGCCCGAAGCCCCTGTTGGCGATGCGCCGCAGCCGGTCGTGCTCCGGCGGGTCGAGCCGGATGAAGGACGGCGGCAGTCCGCCCGTCTCCTCCGCCTGAGCCAGCGGGTCGGCCCCGGCGGCGGCCAGGTTGGTGGCGTCGGAGCTGATCCGCGGGTCGTGGAGGAGGGCCTCGATGTCGTAGTACGAGCTGATGATGTAGGGACCGTCCTCCTCGTCGTGGAGCACCGGTGTCTTGCGGAGTTCCTCGTACACCGGATACGGGTTGGCGCGGTTCGCGAAGTCGGTGATCTTGCGCATCATCGAGGCTTCCGTCATGGCAGGTCCTTGGAGCGTCGGGCCGGGCGGCAGTCAGTGGCGGGCGGGGTGGAAGACCAGCTGCTGGTCGGCCGGCGAGTAACCGGTGAGGGTCACCATGGGGCCGTGGGTCGGCAGGGACGGGTCCGGGAAGTCGGCATCCACCGGCTGCCGGCCCTCGGGACGCCGGTCCACCGTCGGGTACTCCACCGGGAACGGCGCACCCCGCTCGATCTGCCGCTGGTAGAACTCCAGCCACCGGGTGTTGTCGAAGGACACGGCGGCCACGATCCGGCCCTTGTGGCCGTAGACGCCGACGAACCGCCGCTCGGCCAGTGACCCTTGCGTGATCATGAGCTGGTCGCCCATGGGCGGCACCCCGACCGACTTGATGTTCACCCTGAACTGCGAGGACCAGAAGGCCGGCATCCACAGGTGCGGGCGGCGGTCGGCGCCCCGGCAGATCATGTTGTGCGCGGCGGTCTCCGCCTGGGCGACGGCGTTGCCCCAGTGCTCCAGCGAGAGGAACTGGTAGCCGAACAGCGCGTGCGGGGACCGCGCGACGTCACCCGCGACGAAGACGTCGTCGGTGACGATGCCCCGGAAGTCGAAGGCCCGGCAGCCCGCGTCACAGGCGATGCCCTGCGGCCCCGCTCCGAGCCCCGACCCGGTCAGCCACTCCGTGTTGCGCATCGACCCCAGCGAGACGACCACGACATCGGACTCGACGATGCTCCCGTCGGACAGATGGACGGCCCGCACCCGGCCGCTGGAGTCGCCCTCCAGCGCGGTCACCGTCACACCGGTGCGCAGGTCCACGCCGTTCTCGGTGTGCAGGTCGGCGGCGACCGAGCCGATCACCCCGCCGAGGGCACCGACCAGCGGGGCGTCGGCACGCTCCGCCACGGTGACGTCGATGCCCGTCTCCCGGCATGCCGAGGCGACCTCCGAACCGGCGAACCCGGCACCGATGACGAAGACCCGGCGGGGCCCGGCCTTCAGCCGCTGGTACAGCGCGGCGGCGTCGTCACGCGTGCGCAGCAGGAAGACGCCGTCCAGCCGGGCCTCGTCCTCGTTGAACCAGGGCCGGGAGCGGACACCGGTCGCGATGAGCAGCCGGTCGTACTCCACCTCGTCCCCGTCGGCGAGCCGTACGCGCTTCGCCGACAGGTCGAGACCGGCCGCCGCGACGCCGAGCCGCCACTTGGCGTCGATCTCCCGGCGCTGGGGCAGCTCGGTGTGGAGCGGGGAGGCCCTGCCGAGCAGCACCGCCTTGGACAGCGGCGGCCGGTCGTACGGCTCGTACGGCTCGTCACCGATCATGGTGAGCGAACCGGCGAAGCCCTCGGCGCGCAGCGTCTCGCCGGCCCGCAGGCCGGCCAGCGAGGCGCCGACGATCACGATCCGGCCCTCGCGCCTGAGCCAGTCCATGTAGTCAGCGGCCATGGGAGGCCTCCCGGCCGTCCCCGGCCCGGTCACCCGTGTCCTCCAGCCCGTCGGCCGTGATCGCCTGCACCGGGCAGGCGGCGACGGCCCGCGCCAGCCGCTCCCGCTGCTCCTCAGGCGCCCGCGGGTTGTAGACCAGCGACTCCTCGCCGTGCATGGCGAAGACGTCGGGCGCGAGGAACGCGCACTGCGCGTACCCCTGACACTTGTTGAGATCGACCACGAGCCTCATCGACGCTGTGCCCTTCCGGTGGCCAGGTCCGGTGCGCATCACCGCAGTGCGCGGGCGGCTCCGGACAGCGGTCATGTCCCGCTCGCCAGCATGGAAGCCGGGCGGGGGCCGCGCGCCCCGGGGCACGCCGTTCGGGTGAGCGACCTCCGGCGGGTCACGGGGACGCCGTGGCGCGGGACCCGGTACGGCCGCCCGCCACGAGGATGTACACGCCGACTACCAACGACCAGGCGGGGAAGAGCAGTTCCGCCCAGGGAACGTACGACGCGACGAAGAGCAGCGTCACGGCGGTGAGGAAGCCCAGGAGCGTGAGCGGGCGCGGCAGCACGTCGAGGCGGTGCCCGATCACCGACAGGGAGCACACGAAGACGGCCGCCATCCGCACCGTGTACTCCGTCAGCAGGGTGAACGCGAAGTGGCGGCCGAAGTCCCACGCTTGCAGCTCGGGAGCGGCACCGGCGGGGTGCTCGACCGCGAGTACGGCGTTCGCCGCCGCGGCGGCGGCGAACATCGTGGCGGTGAAGACGAGCCCGCTGCCGAGGAAGACGGTGGCGAGGAACTTGTCCTCGGCCGCTCCGAGGTGAGCCCGTACGGCACCGATGAACCACAGGAAGAAGATGCCCGCGAACGGCACCAGGGCGAGGGCCGTCCGCAGCGCGGCGCGCTGCCCGGAGTCGGTGAACCCCTTGGCCGTGACCGCCCCGGCCCCCTGGGGAATTCCCAGCCGGACCAGGACGATCGCCGCCGCGAACAGCAGGGCGAAGGCGACCCCGGCCAGCCCCGCGCCCCGCGGCGCCTGCAACGCCTGCTGCCCAGGCCCTTTGTCCGGCATACGCGGCCCGCCTCCTCCGAATCGCCCCGGCATCAGCAAGCCGCGTGCGCCCCGCTCCCGCCACTGGGGGACGGCCGTACGGCTGAGGACCCGAAGGATCAGAGCTGGGACAGCTCGTCCACCAGGTCGTCCAGGCCCAGCGAGCCCTGGGAGAGGGCCGCCATGTGCCAGGCCTTCAGGTCGAAGCCGGCGCCGTGCCGCTCGCGCGCCTTCTCCCGGCCCAGCAGCCAGGCCCGCTCGCCCAGCTTGTAGCCGATCGCCTGGCCCGGCATGGTCAGGTAGCGGGTCAGCTCGCTCTCCACGAAGTCCGCCGGGCGGCTGCTGTGCGCGCCGAAGAACTCCTGCGCCAGCTCCGGAGTCCAGCGCTCACCCGGGTGGAAGGGCGAGTCGGCCGGGATCTCCAGCTCCAGGTGCATGCCGATGTCGATGATCACCCGGACCGCGCGCATCATCTGCGCGTCCAGGTAGCCCAGCCGCTCCTCCGGGTTCGTGAGGTAACCCAGCTCGTCCATCAGACGCTCCGCGTACAGCGCCCAGCCCTCCGCGTTGGCGCTGACCCCGCCGACCGTGGCCTGGTAGCGGGAGAGGTCCCCCGCCACGTGCGCCCACTGCGCGAGCTGGAGGTGGTGGCCGGGCACGCCCTCGTGGTACCAGGTCGACACCAGGTCGTACGCCGGGAACCGGGTCTGGCCCATGGTCGGCAGCCAGGTGCGGCCGGGCCGCGAGAAGTCCTCCGAGGGGGCCGTGTAGTACGGCGCCGCGGCACCGCCGGGCGGGGCGATCATCGCCTCCACCTTCCGTACCCGCTCGGCGAGTTCGAAGTGCGTGCCGTCCAGGTCCTCGATGGCCTTGTCCATCAGGCCCTGCAGCCACTCCCGCACCTCCTCCACGCCCTCGATGTGCCGGCCGTGCTCGTCCAGGTGCGCGAGCGCCGCCCACGGTGTCTCCGCGCCGGGCAGGATCTTCTCCGCCTCCTGCTTCATCTCGCCGAGGAGCCGGTGGAACTCCGCCCAGCCGTACGCGTACGCCTCGTCCAGGTCGAGGTCGGTGCCGTTGAAGTAGCGGGCGCACACCGCGTACCGCTCGCGGCCCACCGTGTTCGGGGCGCCCTCGATGGCCGGCGCGTACACGTCGCGCAGCCAGTCGCGCAGCTCCACCGTGGCCGCTGTGGCCGTACGGGCCGCCGCGTTCAGCTCGGCGCGCAGCGCGTCCGGTCCGGCGCAGACGAAGTCCTCGTACCAGCCGCGGCCCTGGCCGTCCGTGTCCGTCCAATCGGTGAGCTGGCCGATGAAGGTCGCGGTCGGCCGCGGAGCCGCGTACAGCTTGCGCTCCAGTCCCAGCGCCAGCGACGCGCGGTAGCCCGCGAGCGCGTCCGGCACCGCGCGCAGCCGCTCGGCGATCGCCGCCCAGTCCTGCTCGGTCTGCGTCGGCGTCACCGTGAAGATGTCCCGCACCGAGTGGCCGGGCGTGTGCATGTTGCCGACCGCGCGCAGATGCTCGTCCGCCTCGTGCATGGCGAGTTCGGCGGTCAGCCGTTCCCGCAGCAGCCGCCCGCAGCGGCGCTCCACGTCACTGTCCGCACCGGGCTGCCGCTCGGCCTCGTCCAGCTTCGTGAGTGTGGCCCGCGCCAGCTCCGCGAGGGCCTCCTGACCGGCGGGCGAGTAGTCGGGCAGCTTGCTCGAACTGTCCAGCACACCGAGGTAGGTACCGGTCACCGGGTCCAGGGCGATGAGGTCGTCCACATACGTGTCGGCCACCTGACGGGGCAACGGGCTCTTGGTCTCAGACATGCCGACCATCCTCATACGGCGAGGAAGCCTGCGTCACCCATGTATCACGGGATTCAGCTCTGGGCGTGCCCGGGCGGCAGCAGCGGCCCGCAGTCCCACTGCTGGAAGATCAACCGGGTCTCCACCCGGGCGACTTCGCGCTGCGAGGTGAACTCGTCCAGCACCAGCCGCTGCAGATCGGCCATGTCCGCCACCGCCACGTGCACGAGATAGTCGTCGGGCCCGGTCAGATGGAACACCGTGCGCGACTCGGGCAGCGACCGGATCCGCTCCACGAACGGTCCCACCAGCTCCCGCCGGTGCGGCCGGACCTGCACCGACAGCAGCGCCTCCAGGCCGCGCCCGAGCTTCGCCGGGTCCAGCCGCAGCTGGTGCCCGAGGATCACGCCCGAGCGGCGCAGCCGGGTCACCCGGTCCAGACACGTCGACGGAGCCACGCCCACCTGAGCGGCGAGGTCGCGGTAGGTGATCCGGGCGTCGTTCTGCAGCAGCCGCAGCAGATGGAGGTCCACCGGATCCAGTACGACAGATTCGGCCATTGGCCGAACGTAGCACGGCGAACGAATCCGGTCACCCGTTCGGTGTTCACCCTTCCCGCCATGGACACAGCGAGCATGGGTGCGTACGACGACGTACGCACCGCATCGAGAGCCCTGGCCACCGAGGCCGTGCACGCCGGCCGCGACGACCTCGCCCGCCAGGGGCTGCACGCCCCGCCGATCGACCTGTCCACCACCTACCCTTCCTACGACAGCCGCGCCGAGGCCGCCCGCATCGACTCCTTCGCCACCGACGGCGCCGACCCGGTGGGCCCGCCGGTCTACGGCCGCCTCGGCAACCCGACCGTCGCCCGCTTCGAGACCGCCCTGGCCCGCCTGGAGGGCACCGAGTCCGCGGTCGCGTTCGCCAGCGGCATGGCCGCGCTCAGCGCGGTCCTCCTCGCCCGGTCCGCCATGGGCCTGCGACACGTCGTCGCCGTACGGCCCCTGTACGGCTGCAGCGACCACCTGCTGACCGCGGGGCTGCTCGGCACCGAGGTCACCTGGACCGACCCGGCCGGCATCACCGACGCGCTCCGTCCGGACACCGGTCTGGTGATGGTCGAGTCCCCGGCCAACCCCACCCTCGCCGAACTCGACCTGCGGGCTATCGCCCACGCCTGCGGCTCGGTCCCGCTGCTCGCCGACAACACCTTCGCCACGCCCGTCCTGCAGCGTCCGGCGGAACTCGGCGCCCGCCTGGTGCTGCACAGCGCCACCAAGTACCTCGGCGGCCACGGCGACGTGCTGGCCGGCGTGGTGGCCTGCGACGAGGAGTTCGCGGGACGGCTCCGGCAGATACGTTTCGCCACCGGTGGTGTCCTGCACCCGCTGGCGGGCTACCTGCTGCTGCGCGGGCTCTCCACGCTCCCGGTGCGGGTGCGCGCGGCCTCGGCGAACGCCGCCGAACTCGTCCGTCGGCTCGCCGGTGACCCGCGCGTGGCCCGCGTCCACTATCCGCGGCTCGGCGGCGCGATGATCGCCTTCGAGGTGCACGGAGACCCGCACGAGGTCATCTCCCGGGTCCGGCTGATCACCCCGGCGGTCAGCCTCGGCAGCGTCGACACGCTCATCCAGCACCCCGCGTCCATCAGCCACCGCATCGTCGACGCCGACGACCGGCGCGGCGCCGGGGTGAGCGACCGCCTGCTGCGCCTCTCGGTGGGCCTGGAGGACGCCGACGACCTCTGGGCGGACCTGGACAACGCCCTCGGGGAGCGGGTGCGGACGCCGGTGCCGCTCCAGGAGGCGAAGGCCTGAACCTGACGTTCCCGAACGCGTACGGCCCGGCGCAATGTCGCCGGGCCGTCGCGCTTGTGTGAGGGCTCTCAGTCCTTGCGGGCCGGGCCGCCGAGCTGCTCCTGCCGGGTCTCGTACGGCGGCAGGGAGGCGACCGGGGTGGCGTCCAGGCGGGCCGTGATGACCAGGGTGCCCTCCTCGATCTGGTAGTCCAGGGGCAGCCCGAGTCCGCGCATCGCGGCGACCATGCCCGTGTTGGAGGCCTGCGTCACGGCGTACACGCTCTCGCAGCCCGCCTCCACCGCCATCGCCACCAGCCGGCCGAGCAGCTCGGTGCCGATACCGCGCTGCTGCCAGTCGTCCTCGACGAGCAGCGCGACCTCCGTCTCGTCGCCGTCCCACAGCAGATGCCCGAGGCCGACGATGCGGCCCGAGGCGGTCTGCACGGCCAGGGTGCGCCCGAAGCGGGGGCTGAGCAGGTGGTTCAGATAACGGTCCGTGTCGCCGACCGGCCCGTGGTAGCGCATGCCGAGCGTGCGCGGCGAGCACCGCTCGTGCATCGCCTTGGCCGCCGCCCGATCGCCGGTGTCGACCCGGCGCACGGTGATGTCGTTGCCCTCGGGCAGCGTCAGGACGTCCTGGCCGCGCGGAATCCGCGGACCGAGCCGGCTGTCCAGCTCCACCAGTGCGCGCGCCCGCGCGAACTCGGTCGGCGTGAACGGCAGGTACGGCCGTTCCACCGTGAGCACCCCGCCCTCCGGCGCCCGCAGCCACATGACGGTGTCGTCCAGGACGCCCTCGACCGGCACCTGCTCCGCCGCGCGGCCTCCGCCGGTCGGCGTGCCGGGCAGCGAACGGATCGTGCACCGGCCCAGCAACTGCCGTAGCGCCAGGGGAAGTTCGGAGGGATCCAGCGCGGTGCGGGCCGCCAGGCCGAGGACCCGGGTGGGGGCGTCGACCAGGTCGTGGGCGTCGGCCCGCTCGGTCCACGTCGAGGTGCCTCCGGCCGCCGCGACGACCCGGGTGAGCTCGGCCGCCGTCAGCGTGTCCGGCGCCCGCAGCAGGAACTCGTCCACCGTGCCGTCGGCCAGCGGGTGTGTCTGCAGGCTCAGGATGTCGACCTGCCCGGCGGCCAACGCCGTGCACAGCGCGGCCAGCGAACCCGGCTCGTCCATCACGGTCGTCCGCATCCGCCACAGCGTGCTCGCCCGGTCCGTGCCCGGGGCCTGCGCCTCCGGGGCTCCGGACGGCCCGGCCGACCGCGTCCGAGCGGCCGGCCGGGCACCGGTATCTTCCGTCGGCGGTGCGTGCCCGTGGCGGCGTGCCCACCAGATGTGGAAGCCCGCCGTCGCGGCGAGCACGACCGCCGAGATCACCAGCAGCGCCGGGCCGCCGGGGCCGTGCCCGACAACGTTGGCCACGGCGTCGGCCACCGCGACCGCCGTGAACAGGGCGGCGAGTTCGACGACGTCCCGCCGCCAGTGGTGCACGGGCCGACCGTGCTTCGCTCGGGTCACATCGGGCATGTCTGGTGTCATATGCTCACTGTGGACGAGCGGTGTTGCGTGATCACGAACTGCTTGTGACCGATGGGTTAAGCATGCTCCGCCCCTTTTATTGGGATTTCTACTGTCCGGGTGTTCTCCTTTCGGGCTGTGCTCCTCCCGTCACGCTGTGCGCGCCCTCCAGGGCGTCCCGCAGTCGCCGGGCCTCGGCCGCCAGGCGCGAGCCGCCCTTGCGCGAGGCGATCTCCGCCAGGTGGGGCAGCTCTCCGCTCGCCCCGGTCCGCTCGGCACAGTCCGCGGCGACGGCCAGCAGCTCCCCGAGTCCCCGCGGTGCCACGGCGGCGGCCTCGGGCTGGGCGGTCGTGAGGTCGGCGAGCAGCGGGGGCAGGGTGTGCCGGAGCGCGCCCCAGATCGTCGCGTTGGCCCCGGTGTCCGCCGCCGTCCGCGCCGACTCTGCCAGCCGCAGCGGCTTCACCGCCCCGCGCCGCACCAACTCGCCGAGATCCCGGCCCAGCCGCTCCGTGTCCAGCTGCTCCCGCGCCGCGAGCACCAGCAGAGCGTCCACGGCGGCCAGCCGGTCCTCCTGCTGCCGGGCGCTCAGCCCGTACGCGATGCACAGGTGCACCGCCTCGCCCGCCTCGCCGCCGGACTCGGCGAGCAGCGGCAGGACGGCGGCGCCCCGGCCGCCCGCCACGGCCGTCTCCGCCAGGTCGTGCAGCAGCCGGGCCGCGACCAGTTCCCGCCGCTCGGGCAGTACCGCGAGCCAGTGCGGGCGTAGCGCCACGCTCCGGTGGTAGCAGTACCAGCGGCCGTCGGAGGCGGAGACGGGCCGGCCCAGCCGGTGGAACGCCTGCGGGAAACCCTCCTGGAACTCCAGGACTTCGCCCAGGTCCAGGAGGACCAGCGCGCCCTCGGTCTGGCGACTGGTCGAGGGCTGCGCGGCAGCGGGGGCGGTCAGCCAGCGGGCGAGCCGGTCCCCCTCGTGCGTGCCGAGCGCCCGCGCCCTGCGGGCCGCCTCTTCGGCCGCCGCACGGTCGCCCCGGCGCACGCGCAGCAGGGCTTGGCCGAAGTCGGACGCGCCGACCCGGGCGGCCAGTCGCCGGTACTCCGCGAGGCGGTCCACCAACTCGTCCGGCTCCAGCAGGCCCGTGCTCCAGCTGGGCGTGGCCAGCAGCAGGGGCAGCGGTTCCGCGCGCAGGCGGTACGCCACCTCGCACAGCCGGGCGTCGAACGCGCGGGCAAGGCCGCTGTGCGGGCACGGGTGCCCGTCGAGCCCACGCTGTACCGCCGCGTGCAGCGTGGCCGTCCGCACCTTGCCGTGCAGGGATGCCAGGAGCAGATCGAGGCCTTGCGCGGTGTCGAGGAGGCCGTAGTGCGCGCTGCCGAAGAGGTCGTCGGTGCGCGGCCATTCGGGGTAGTCCGCTCCGGACCACCAGCGGTTCGCGATCACCGGTGCCAGTGCTGCGCGCAGTGCGTCCGGGTCCTGGTAGGTGTGCCGCACCAGACCGTCCAGCGCCCGCTCGAACGCGGCCACGTCACCGCCCGACGCGAGCAGCGCGCCGACCTCCTCGGCCAATTCGACCGCCGTCCGAGGCGCGGGCGCGAGCCGGACCGGCTCCGGTGCGGGCGGCAGCAGCTCCTCGTACGTCTCCGGGGTCCGGTCCGTCGCGGGGATGCCCAGCGCGGCGGAGGCCCGTGCGCGCAGTGCCGGGGTCAACTGGTCGGCAAGCACGCAGAGTTCCTCGCGTACGTCGGCGGAGCCCGGCTTCCCAGCGTGCCGTTCGACGAGTTTCAGCGCGCGCTCCTGCACCTGGGTGTCCTCGTGGCCGAACGCCTGGGCCACGACCGGAAGCAGCTCCGGCGCGGCGGCGGTGTCGCGGGACAACACCTTCCCGAGCAGCACGAGTTGGGCCCGGACCAGCTTCTTCTCGCTGCGGAAGAGGAGCCCTTCGGAGGCCTCGGCCAGCTGCCGTGCGGTCAGTTCCCCGTCCAGGGCCAGGGCGGCGAGCACCGCCTGGGCATGGGCGGCCACGGGGGAGACCGCGTCCCGGGCTAGCGCCGTCCAGTCGGCGACCCGCTCGCGCTCCTCCGCGCGGGTCAGGCCGAGCCGGGTCAGCATCGGCAGGAAGATCCGGTGGTCCGTGGGGCCGCCCCCGCGCAGCAGCCGGGCCACGCAGGCGTCGGTCAGGAACGCCCGGTCGAGGAAGCCCTCCTGGGCCAGGGTCGCGAGGGCGCTCTGCCAGGAGTCCGGTCCGTCTTCGAGCACCCAGCGGACCTCACCGAGGTCCCCGAGGGCGAAGAGCCCGGTGACCAACGGGACCAGCTGCGGCTCGCGGCGCAGCTCTGCGACGATGCGGCCCGGGCCCCAGCCGCCCCCGATGTGCTGGACCCAGCCGATGACATAGGCGTCCGTCACCGGCACCTCACCGCCCGACCTGCTCGCCAGGCCCGCCATCAGCTCGTACGGCACCCGCGCGGACACCGGCCGCTGGGCCAGCCGCTGCGCGACATCTGCCAGCCAGCCGGTGTCCCGGTGCTCCAGCGCCTCCAGCAGGGTCTCGGCCGGCGCCTGGCTCCAGCGCATGTCCGCCCCCACGAGCCAGCCGGCCGCCGCAGCCGCACCGGTGTGACAGGCGGCCCCGGCCAGGTGCAGCGCCGGATGGATGCGCGTCGGTCCGGCCTCCCAGCTCGGCAGCGCCCGCAGTTCCTTGCGCAGCTCCTTCAACTGGGGGAGGACCGAGCGCCTTTCGTCGTCCGTCATCTCCGTCAGCACGCGCAGCGTCTCCGCCGTGCCTCCGGTCCGTACCGCTGTCATCAGCGCACTCACCGCACACCCCCGTCGATCCCAATCCCCGTCATGCCCTGCTCCGCTACAGCGCCCCGCCGCACCATCCGCACCGCCAGCGCGTGCTTGCACGGTCCGCGCCCGCCCCGGTACTTGGCCCACCACAGACAGCTGCACGTCAGGGCCCCCGCCTCGTCGCGCACCCGGTGCACATGGCCGTCCTCGGCGGTCACGGTGGCGAGCGTGCCGTCCATGGCCACGGCGCCCGCGGCCACCAGTTCCCGCGCGGACCGCAGGCGCGGATTGTGCCGCTCGACGCGCTCGGCGTCGTACGGCAGTTCACGGTGGAAGTAGGCCGCCTCTGCCGTGTCGTAGCCGACCCGGCCCGAGGTGCCGAGGCGCACCAGGGCGGCCCGCACCCGCTCGGGCGTCAGGCCCGAGGCCGCCGCGAGGTCGGCTACGTCGACGCGTGGCTCCCAGGCCAGCAGCACGGCGACCAACTCGGCGTCCCCGGCGGCCTCGTCGGTGGCGAGGGCGTCCAGGACGCCGCCCTCCCCGGAGAAGCCGCGCGAGGTGTCCGGCGACAGGGTGAGGGTGAGCCGCATGCCGGGCAGGACGACCTCCCAGGCGGCGGCCGTCGCGGCCGTACCGCTGACCGTGGGGCCGTACACGCGCAGGGCCGTCGCGTGCCGCAGCACCCGTTGGAGCGCGACCAGCCGCTCCGGGCCCGGCAGGCACACGGCACCCGGCACCGCCCGGGTCGTCGGCCGCAGCCCGCGGCCCACCGGCACCACCCAGCGCGGGCCCGCCGGGGCCCGCCGCCCCGTGCCCGCCCGGGGCAGCCCACGCAGGAACCGCACCGCCCCGTCCGCCGGAAGCTCGGCCCGCAGCTCGAACCCGGCCGCGATCACCTGAGCCTCCGCGAAGCCGCGCAGCCACCGGTCGGGCAGCGGTACCTTCTTCTCCACCACGGGACCGTCGAGCGTGGTGACGGCCAGCTCCTCCGGGCCCACGCGCAGATGCAGCGGGTCGTCGCCGCCGATCCGGGAGAGGGCCTCGCGCAGCGGGTTGTTGACGTCGACGTTCGTCGTCCCGTGCCCCACCTCGCCGCCGTCCAGGCCCGGGGTGAGCACGTCCAGGCGCGCGTACACCCCACCGCAGCCGGAGAAGGACTCGAAGCGCAGCCGGTCGCCGTTGCCCGTCACCACCGGGTCGAGCGAGGCGCGCAGCTGCGGCTGGTAGTATCGCGCCGCCGCCACGTCGGCCACCGCGAGCAGCCCGGCGGCGGCGACCTGAGGCGAGGTCAGAAAGCCGGCGAAGAAGCGCGGGTGGTCCTGGGTGCCGGTGGGTGTGGCACCTCTGGAAGTCTCCAGTCCCAGCAGTCGTCCGTCCGCCCCTGAGCGCAGCACGGAGGGTTGGCGATAGGCCACTGCCTGCAGTGATCGCGTCATGGGAAAAACCGTAAAGGCGACCACTGACAATGGGCCTGACCTGCGAAAATACTCGCTCGGGCGGGGAGTTGGCAGGTGCGGACCGTGCCGCGCGCCGGGGGATGACGCCGGAGCGCGACACGGCTTCGAGAGTACGGGACCCGGGGCCCCGCGAATGCCTACTGGCCGACCCGGCCCGGCTGCAGCGTCTTGGTGAACAGCACCGTGCCGTCCTGCTCGCGCAGCCGCACCGTCAGCTCGCCGCTGCCGGCATCGATGTCGACCTCGCCGAAGAACTGGTAGCCGCCGGCGGGGGAGACGTTCGCCACGGTCGGCGCCTTCACGAACACCCGCTCCGGACCGAAGGTGTTGTCCAGCGCGCTCGCCGGGAAGGCACCGGCGTTCAGCGGACCGGAGACGAACTCCCAGAACGGCTCGAAGTCGGTGAACGCGGCACGCGAGGGCTGGTAGTGCTGGGCGGAGGTGTGGTGCACGTCGGCGGTCAGCCACAGCGTGCCGGTGATCTGCCGGTGCTTGATGAAGCGCAGCAGCTCGGCGATCTGCAGTTCACGGCCCAGCGGGGCGCCCGGGTCGCCCTGCGCGACCGCCTCGAAGTTCGCCTTGCCCTCCATGCCGTCGGGCACGACGAGGCCGAGCGGCATGTCGGCGGCGATCACCTTCCACACCGCCCGCGACCGGGACAGCTCCCGCTTGAGCCACTCCAGCTGCTCGCGGCCGAGGATGCCCTGCGGGTCGACGGTCTGGTTGTCGGGGGAGTTGGCGTTGCGGTAGGTACGCATGTCGAGGACGAAGACGTCCAGCAGCGGGCCCTGGTGCAGCACGCGGTAGACCCGGCCCTCCTGCGCCCCGGGCTGCAGCGTCGAGATCGGGAAGTACTCGCTGAACGCCCGCTGGGCGCGCGCGGCCAGCACGTCGATGCTCTTCTCGGTGTACCGGGTGTCGGTGGTGGCGATCACCTCGCCCGGGTACCAGTTGTTGCGCACCTCGTGGTCGTCCCACTGGATGATCGAGGGCACCTGGGCGTTGAACCGGCGGAGGTTCTCGTCCAGCAGGTTGTAGCGGAAGTTGCCCCGGTACTCGGCCAGGGTCTCGGCGACCTTCGACTTCTCCTCGGTGGTGATGTTCCGCCAGGTGCCGCCGCCCGGCAGGGCCTGCGTGGCGGGTATCGGGCCGTCGGCGTAGATGTTGTCGCCGCTGCACAGGAAGAAGTCCGGGTTCAGTTTCGCCATCGCGTCGAAGATCCGGTAGCCGCCGAAGTCGGGGTTGATGCCCCAGCTCTGGCCGGCCAGATCGCCCGACCACAGGAACTTCACACCCTCGCGGTGGCGCCGGGAGACGGTACGGAAGGTTCCGGTCACGGGCTCGCCGGTCGCGCGCGGGTCGTCCGGGTCCGCGAGCAGCACGCGGTAGTGGATCTGCTCGCCGGACGGCAGACCGTGCAGCCGGGTGGTGCCGGTGAAGTCCGTGTCCGGGCCCAGCACCGGCCCCTCCCACCTGCGTGGGTCGCGGAACGACTCGGTGGCCGAGGTCTCCACGATCATCCGGGCCGGCCGGTCCGAACGTACCCATACCAGGCCGGAGTCGGTGGTGACGTCGCCCGTCTGCACG
Organism: Streptomyces sp. NPDC002671; assembly: GCF_053592475.1. NCBI lineage: Bacteria > Bacillati > Actinomycetota > Actinomycetes > Kitasatosporales > Streptomycetaceae > Streptomyces > Streptomyces sp. NPDC002671. Next base: position 86,035 of record NZ_JBSFVU010000019.1, on the reverse strand, counting down.
CCCCAGCTCGCCTGGGGGCGCCCGGAGCGGGCGAACGCCGGTGCCGCCGCGCCGAGGCTCACGGGCAGGGTGAGGGCCGCGGAGGCGGCCAGGGAACCGCGCAGAATGCTGCGGCGCCCGGGGAGCTGACGGTGTGACATGGCTGTGCCTCCAGAGCTGGGATCCGGCCAATGCAGGGATCCACACCTAACTGGCGAGCCATAGCGAAAACATGAGTTCAAAGTGAACGACAGGCAATGAGAAGGAGTTTCGGTTTTGGATGTCAGCGGCTGCCGTCGAGGATGATGCGGGCGACCAGTGCCGGGTCGTCGTTCATGGGGACGTGGCCGCAGCCGGGCAGCCGAACCAGGCGGGCGTGCGGGATCAGCTGCTTGGCGCGGACGCCCTGGCGGCGCACGAGCACCCGGTCCCGGGTGCCCCAGGCCACGGTGACCGGCAGGCCCGGCAGGTTGTCGGTGAACTGGATCGTGACGCCCGCCCGGAGGGTCTGGCGGAATCCGGTGGCACCCGCGAGCGCCAGCGTCTCGGCGACCACGGCCTCCGGATCGCGGCGGGCGGGGCGGCCGTAGATGGTGCTCGTCAGCGCGGCACGGCCGGCCGCGGTTCGCGACAGCCGTGTCACGAGGGGCAGCGGGAGCCGCTGGGCGATGCCGCGCATCGCGAGCAGCACACCGAAGGCGTAGCGCCGCTCGGCCTGCGTCCAGAAGCCCGCCGGGGAGAGGGCGGTGACGGACCGTACGAGCTTCTCCCGGCCCAGTTCGAGGGCCAGCAGGCCGCCGAGCGAGTTGCCCGCGACGTGCGGGCGGTCCAGCTTCAGTGCCTCGAACAGGGCGGCGAGGACGCTGTTCGTCGTGGGCAGGTCGTAGGCGAGGCCGGCGGGCAGGCCCGGGGACGCGCCGAAGCCGGGCAGATCCACGGCGATCACGTCGCGTTCGGTGGCGAGGATGTCCATCACCGGGCCCCAGGCTTGCAGGTGGTGGCCGATGCCGTGCAGCAGGACCAGCGGTTCACCGCGTCCCACGCGCGCGTACGTGACGGTCACGTCCTTCGGGCCGAGCGGGGTCGGGACCTTGAAGGCGACGGTGGTGGGCATGCGTTGCTCCTCGTCTGGGCTGCGGACGGACGCCATAGACAGCTTGTCAGCAATCGCTACCCGCGGGTAGTCCTCGGGATCGAGGATTGGTCTTGACCAAGGGTGAGGGCCGCCCTATGGTCGCAGAGAACTGCAACAACCTTTAATAAACAAGGGCGCTAAAAACCGCCGGACCACGGCTCTTGCGGAGGACAGGGTGGGGACCACGCAGCTGGAATCGGTGCCGGAACCGAAGTACTGGCACCTCAAGACCGTGCTCAGTGAGGCACTTGACTCCGAGTTCTCGGTCGGTGAGATCCTGCCCAACGAGCGCGACCTCGCCGCCCGCTTCGGCGTGGCCCGGGCCACGCTCCGTCAGGCCCTCGAACAGCTGGAGCTGGAAGGCCGGCTCCAGCGCCGCCGCGGCGTCGGCACCACCGTCGCGCCCCCGCGCGTGGGTGTGGCCGTGGGCACCGAGCAGCAGGCCTGGCCGGGAACCGAAGACGACGCCTGGCAGCCCGTCGACTGCCTCCAGTCCGCGCCGCCCGCGGCCGTCGCCGCCGCCCTGGAGACCGGCTCCGGCGAGCCCGTGCACACCGTGCGCCGCTCCCGGACGTCCCACGGCCAGCACGTCGCCACGGAACTGCTCTACGTCCCGGCCGCCTCGGTGCCCGACCTCAGCGCGATCGACGCCCCGTCCGGCCCGGCACGCGCGCGTGCCGTGCTGCGCGAGCTGCAGCACCTGAGCCTGGAGGGCCAGGACCGCGCCGTCGAGCTGGGCTCGGCCCGCGCGGACGACGCCAAGGAACTGGACCGGCTCCCCGGCGCTCCCGTCCTGGTCGTCACCACCCGCTTCTTCGCCGGGGGCCGCACCGCCGCGCTGTCCGTCGCGACCTACCGCGCCGACACCTGCCGGCTGACCTTCGGCGACTCGGCAGGCGTGGAAATACACCACGGTCCGGCGCAGCAGGCGTCCTGACCCGACCTCACGCTCCACGCCTGGCTACGGCCCCGCACGCCCCGGAACTCCGCCGGGGCGTGACGTGTTGTGCGGGCAGCCCCTGTCCGCCCGGGCCGCCGCCGCTCGCCCCGGTCAGCGGCGGGCCGTCACCGTGCCCTCCACCGCGAACAGCTGCTCCTCAACGTGGTCCAGAGCCAAGCGCAGCGCCCCCGTGGCCACGGCCGCCTCGCCCAGCAGGGACAGGGCGACCTGCGGGGGCCGCAGGCAGTAGCGCGCGAGTTCGCGGCGCAGCGGCTCCAGTACGCCGTCCAGACCGGCCGCCCAGCCGCCGATGACGACCAGCTCCGGGTCGAGGGCCAGCACCAGCGCGGCCACGTCGTGGACGAGGCGCTGGATGAACCGCTCGACGGCCGCCAGCGCCCGTTGGTCGCCCTCCCGGGCCAGCGCGAACACCTCGGCCACCGCCTGCTCGTCCAGCGGATGCACCGGCTTGTCCGTGGTGGACAGCAGCGTCTCCGGGGTCTCCTCGCGGCCCAGCAGATGCAGCGCGCCGATCTCCCCGGCCGCCCCGCCATAACCCCGGTGCAGCCGCCCGCCGATCAGCGAACCCGCCCCCGGGCTCAGCCCGGCCAGCACGAACACCACGTCGTCCGACTCGGTCGCCGCGCCCTTCCAGTGCTCGGCGACAGCCGCCGCGTTGGCGTCGTTCTCCACCAGCACCGGGCACTTGAAGGAACGGCTCAGCCGCTCGCCGAGCCTCAGGCCCGTCCACTCGGGCAGGGCCGTGCCCAGCCGTACCGTGCCGTCGGCCTCGACGATGCCCGGCGTGCCCACGCCCACCGCACGCAGCGAGCCGCGTGCCACCCCGGCCCGCCGCAGCAGTTCCGCGACCGCGCCGCGCAGCCGATCCAGCCGCTCGTCGGCCGGAGCCGTCTCGTCGACCTCCTTGGCCTGTGTGCCCAGCACCCGCCCGTCCAGGTCGGACAGGAGCGCGGCGACCCGGTGCGCCCCGATCTCCAGGCCCAGCAGATGCCCCGCCTCGGCCCGGAACCGGAACCGGCGGGCGGGCCGCCCCTGGCGGCGTGCGGTGCCGTCGTCGGCCGCCGCCTCCACGACCAGCCCGGCCTCGATGAGCCCTTCGACGACCCCTTCGACGGTCGGCCGCGACAGTCCGGTGACCCGGGTGATCTCGGTGAGCGTCGTGCAGTCAGTGGCACGCAGCGCGTGCAGCACCACCGCGGAATTGATCCTTCGCAGCAGCGAGGGATCGCCGCCGGTCAGCTGCCCCACCGTCCGTCCTCCCAGCTAGCGGGCGTGTTGGGGCGGATCGTACTCGGCCCGGCCCACCCCGGCGAGTGCCGGGTTCCGCCGGCCCGGCAGCGCTCGTGACTCAGCCCGGCGCGACGAACCCCGACTCGTAGGCGACGATCACGGCCTGGGTGCGGTCGCGCGCCCCGAGCTTGGCCAGCACGGCGCTCACATGCGACTTCACCGTCTCCGTGCCGACGACCAGCCGGGCGGCGATCTCCGCGTTCGACAGCCCCCGCGCCATGAGCCGCAGCACCTCCGCCTCCCGCTCCGTCAGCCCGGCCTCCGCCAGCGGTGCAGGCGCCGCGGGTTCGCCGCCGCCGTACCGGGCGGCGAGCCGGCGTACGGACGCGGGGAACAGCAGCGACTCGCCTTCCGCCACCAGCCGCACCGCATGCACGATCTCGGCCGGCCGGGCCCGCTTCAGGAGGAACCCGTCGGCACCCGCGCGCAGCGCCTCGTACACGAACTCGTCGTCCTCGAAGGTGGTCACGACGAGGATCCTGGGCGGTGCGTCGACGGTGCGCAGCACCGCGCGCGTGGCCTCGATCCCGTCCATCAGCGGCATGCGGACGTCCATCGCGACTACGTCCGGCCGCAGTTGGCGCACCAGCGGGATGACCGCCGCACCGTCGGCAGCCTCGCCCACCACCTCGATGTCGGGCTGGGCCTCCAGCACGGCGCGCAGACCCGCGCGGACCAGGGGTTCGTCGTCGACCAGGAGAACGGTGACCGGCATCCGGCCAGCGTAGATCAGCCGAGCGGCAGCTCCGCGCGCACCTGCCAGTCGCCCCCGTCCGGTCCGGTGCGGGCGCTGCCCCCGAGCAGTTCCGCCCGCTCCCGTACGCCGCGCAGCCCGCTGCCCCGCCCGGGCCCGGGTATCGCGGCCGGAAGCGGATTACGGACCTCCAGGGCGAGGGCGCCCTCCGCCACGGACACCCGGACGCGCACGGGTACGGCCCCCGCGTGCCGCAGCACATTGGTCAGCGCCTCCTGCAGGATGCGGTACCCCTCCCGCGAGACCAGCCCCGGCACCGCCGCGACGGGCCCCGTCACCTCGGCGTCCACCGTGGCGCCGGAGGCGCGCGCGGAATCCAGGAGGCGGCCGGCGTCGGCCAGCGTCGGCCGGGCGCTCGCCGGCCGGTCCGACTCGCGCAGCACCCCGAGGACTCGATCCAGGTCCGCGAGGGCGGCCCGGCCGGTCTCCTCGATGGCCTCCAGCGCCCGGTCGGTGAACGCCGGATCGCCCGCCGCCCGCGCGGCACCCGCCTGCACCACCGCCACCGTCAGGGCATGCCCGATGGAGTCGTGCAACTCCCGTGCGATGCGGGTGCGTTCGAGCAACTGCTCGGTGCGCTCCTCCAGAGCCGCCAGCCGCTCGGCGGCCGACGGCCCGAGGAGCCGGCGCGCACACGCCGTGATCAGCTCGCCGAGCCCGACGACGACGCCGTACAGGGCGAGCAGCGGAAGCGGCGCCAGCAGGGCGTACACCCGGTCCGGCGGCAGCCGGTCCAGCAGCGGAACACCGGAAGGCGCCCGTCCCCACGCGCACTTCGCCAGCTCGTAGGTGAGCACCGGCAGCCACACCGAGGCGAACATGGCCGTCGCACCGAGGACCATCCGCAGCTCCAGCCAGAGCACCGTGCGCAGCCGGTCCCGCCAGGTCGCCGACGGCGTCACGGAGATGCCCGGCTCCTCCTCGCCCGGCGTCAGCAGCAGCCGCGCCTGGACGCCCTCGCCCATGCGCACGGCGGGCAGGAGACCGACCGGAGCGAGCAGCAGTGCGGGCATCCAGGGAGTCGACAAGTCGATGAAGAGCCACACACTCACGATCAGCATGGGCACCCACAGATGCAGCAGGCGTGTGTACGTCGTCCCCCGCAGCAGCGGGCGCAGGAAGCGGGCCATAGAGGCATCGTCGCAGGCAGCACCGACAACGGACCTCCCCCGCACGGGGGAGACGAACTCCACCGGCGGGGGAGGAACCGAGCCGCACGCCCGGCCAGGCTGGTGCCATGACCAGCATCGACGTACGAGACCTCACCAAGGAGTACGGCACCCGCCGGGCCGTGGACCACCTCACCTTCAGCGTCCGCCCCGGCCGCGTCACCGGCTTCCTCGGCCCCAACGGCGCCGGAAAGTCCACCACCATGCGGCTCGTCCTCGGCCTCGACCGGCCGACCTCCGGCAGCGCCACCGTCGGCGGCCACGCCTACGCCGAACTCCGCGACCCCCTGCGCCGGGTGGGCGCCCTGCTGGACGCGCGGGCCGCGCACGGCTCCCGCACCGCGCGGGACCATCTGCGCGCCCTGGCGGCGAGCAACCGCATCCCGTTCCGCAGGGTCGACACGGTCCTGGAGGAGACCGGACTCGCCGCGGTGGCCCGGCGCCGGGTGAAGACGTACTCCCTCGGCATGCGCCAGCGCCTCGGCATCGCCGCCGCGCTGCTCGGCGACCCCGAGGTGATCCTGCTGGACGAACCCGCCAACGGCCTCGACCCGGAGGGCATCGTCTGGATCCGCACGCTGCTGCGCCGGCTCGCGGCGCAGGGCCGTACGGTCCTGGTCTCCAGCCACTTGATGAACGAGACCGCCGCCTTCGCCGACCACCTCGTGATCCTCGGCCGGGGCCGCCTCCTCGCCGACACCCCCGTCCAGGAGTTCATCCACGCGCGCGTACGGCCCCAGGTGAGGATCCGTACGACCGACGCCACCGCGCTCGGCGACCTGCTCGCCCGGCACGGCCACGACGCCTCCCGGGACGAGGACGGAACGTGGACCGTGCGCCACGCGCGCGTGGACGAGCTGGGCCGCCTCATGTCCGAGGCGGGCGTCCCCGTACTGGAACTGGCCGCCCAGGAAGCCACCCTGGAGCAGGCCTACTTCGATCTGACCGCGGCGGAGGCCGAGTTCACCGCCCAGCCCCAGGAGGCCTGACCATGCCCTTCCTCCCCGTTCTGCACGCCGAGTGGATCAAGATCCGTACGCTGCGCCCGCTCGTCGGCAGCCTGGCCGCGGTCCTCGTCACCACCGTGGCGTTCTCCGCGCTCGCCTCCGCCGACGCCGACGACACCGATCCGTTGTTCTCGGTGTTCTTCGGCATCAGCTTCGGACAGATCGCCGCGATCTCCTTCGGTACGACGGCCGTTGCGGCCGAGTTCCGGGGCGGCGCGCTGCGGCTGACGCTCGCCGCCGCGCCCGACCGGCTCCGCTGGTTCGCCGCGAAGGCCACGGCGATCGCCCTGCCGGTGCTGGCCGTGGGCTTCCTCACGGGTCTGGCGACGCTGCTGGCCGGCAAGGCCGCCCTCGGCCCGGACGGTCCCACCTGGACCGAGGGACTGCGCGGAGCGCTCGGCTGCGGCCTCCACCTCACGCTGATGGCACTGTTCGCCGCCGGACTCGCGGCCGTACTGCGCAGCGGGGTCGCGACCCTCTCCGTCCTGATCCCGTTCCTGCTGATCGTGTCCTTCGTCATCGGCGACCTGTCCGGGGGCGTCGCCGACTTCCTGCCCGACCGGGCCGGCCAAGTGGCCCTGCACAGCACCTGGGACGGCGCGCTCGGCCCCTGGACCGGGCTCGGGGTGACCGCGCTGTGGGCAGCGGCGGCGCTGAGCGCGGGAGCGTGGTGCGTGCGGCGCCGGGACGCCTGACGGCCCGCCAATTGTCAGTGGGGCCCGCTTTACTGGATCACATGGACATCGCGAAGCATCTCGTCGTGATCGACCTGCTGTGCGCCCGCGAGTTTCCGGGGGAGGACTGTAAGTCGGACATGGGCACGGCCGGGCCCGGATACAGCACGGCGGTGTTGGAGACGAGCCATGGGATGCGCGCGGCCCAAGCCTGGGTGCGGCAGCGGGCCGCCGAGGACTTCCACGCGTACCGGGAGGCGATCGCGCAGCGGCTGAACGACCGCTGGGGCGAACAGCCCCCCTGGGGCCAGTTGACCGTGCGGGTGCGCATGGGCCGCGGCGAGGAGATACCTGAGCCCTGGGCGACCCTCAGCCTCCACACCGACGAACTCGACGTGTGGCGGGCGGAGGAGGCCGGCCGCTGGGTGGCCCTCGGTGTCGCCGACCGTGACGGTGCCGACGAGATCCGGCTGCTGGCCACGGTCACGGAGACAGACCCGCCCTAGGGGGTGTCTTCTGGATCTTGCCGCCGTCGCCGACCAGGCACCGTTTCCGTCGGCCGACCTGATGCAGAAGACACCCCCTAGGCGAGCGCAGCGTCCCGCAGCCGGGCGAACTCCTCCGCCATGGTCGCCGCCGTCCAGTGCGCGTTCAGCCCGCTCGGGTTGGGCAGCACCCACACCCGGGTCTCGCCGATGGTCCGCTCCTGCGGACCCACCTGCGCCCTGCGGTCCGCGAAAGCGGCCCGGTACGCGGTCACGCCGACCACGGCGAGCCACTTCGGCCGCCACCGCGTCACCTTGGCCGTCAGCAGCCGGCCGCCCTCGGCGTACTCCTCGGCGCTCAGCTCGTCGGCGCGCGCGGTCGCCCGCGCCACCACGTTGGTGATGCCCAGCCCGTACGCCAGCAGTTCGCGCTGCTCGGCGGGGTTCATCAGCCTCGGGGTGAAGCCGGACAGGTGCAGCACCGGCCAGAAGCGGTTGCCGGGCCGGGCGAAGTGGTGGCCCGTCGCCGCCGTCATCAGGCCCGGGTTGATGCCGCAGAAGAAGCCGCTGCACTGGGATACGGCAGGCCAGAGAGGTGCTCATCGCCTGACCTGCGACGCAGCATGCGTGTTCGGGTAGTTCGCTGCGTCTTCGTGCAGTACGTCGCTTAGGTTTGCATGATCGATTTCCCATTGGTTTCCCAGTTTCCCGCCTGATCGGGCCGGGAGGCGGGAAACGCCAGCGAGGACGTTACAAGGGCTGGAGATCAGCAATGGTCTCCGGCTACCCGACCTCACCACCGCACTACGTGATCGTCGCGCTGGCACTGCTTTGCGGCCGAGGTACGGGCGTCTACCGGCTTGATCGAGCGGGCCCCGGGCGCCGGCGCCGATCACGCCGAGTTAGGTAACGGTGACGGGACCGTGCCTCCTCGCGGTCGCCACTCCAGGCATGTGCCGAACGCTGCTCGCGACCGCAGGCACAGCATCTGCAGGGACCGATGGTCAGCGGTCGCGGCATAGGCTGGAGGCGTGACCGAGCACGACGAGCCCGATCAGGCGCCGCCCTGGAACCCTTCGGACGGACCGGTTTCTCGGGTGTGGTCCTGGCCCCCAGGGGTCCGCCCCGCGCTGTGGGTGAAGATCGACGATGAGTGGATCTACAGCCCGGTGCGCTGCAGGTACCAGGGCGCCTATGGGCGGTGGGTGTATCACGTGGACGTGGCGATGCCGGGGGAGACCTCGGCACGCCATCGGGAGTATCCGTGGCCGCAGGAAGGGCGACTCAAAGTCGCGCACGGCAGTGCCATCGAACCCAGCGTGGGCACTGAGCCGTATGTGTCCGCCGAGATGCCGACCGGCCCGCATATGAGCCGGATCCGGTGAGCGTCTACCGCGTTGTTCTCCGCTTCGGCGCGGAGGGCGCTGCGACGGTCACAGCCGAGTGGGGCGTGCAAGAGACGGCGGCCGATGCGCGGTTCGATCTGTGTCAGGCGCTATGGCGCGGCGGCCACGATCCGGTACGTCGCAGAGGACGACGCCGGCCGCACCACTGTCCTGGACACCTGGCCCAGGCTCAGGCGGCGTACTTGAGGCAGGTGCGGGCCTCGACGAGCAGAACGCGCTCGCGGACCTCCTGGCACGGGACGAGGATGTCGTCTTGCCCAGCGAGCGCGAGCCCTGTGACGAGGCTGACGACGAACACGGTGCCCGGCTGCGGCTTCGGCACGGCGTAGGCGTCGCCGTAGACGACATCCATGGTGGGGATGCCGTCCGTGTGGGAGGTGTCTTTCTCATCCATGCTGAGCCGGGCAGGCTTCCCACCATTTCTGATGGTGTGCAATAAGCCCCTGGGGGGTGCTGATCTGATCCGGAGTGTCCGGACCGTACAGGTTCAGCGGGTGGGGGTGAGGTTGGCGGTCAGGACATGCCCTCAGGAATCGCCTTAAGCAGCGGGCTTGAGTCGGATGCTGGTCGGCGCACCCGGGTCGTCGCTAGTGGACTTACGTGTGGTGGCCTTGCGGCGGCGGGCCTTGGCCAGTTCCGACGGCCTGGCCTTCTCACGGTTCATCTCCCGGATTTCGCGGCAGTCTTGGAGGCTGAACCGCAGGAATTTGCCGAAGCGGTGGTGAGGGAAGCCGCGGTGGTTGGCACCCTCTCGGAGCCACCTCTCGCCGCAGCCGATGACCTTGGCGGCGTCCTTTGGATCCAGCATCACTTCGTCCTGCTCAAGGGCCTTCTTGGCGGCTTCGATGATTGCCTCGCTGGCGGCTTCTTTGCGCAATTGGATACTCCAGGTCATTTCGGGTCCGGGCTCAACGGGTCTGGCTAAGAGCGTGTGTGGCTGTCAGGTCGTGGCTGCTGGCCGAACGCAGCAGTGGCGTATCCATGATCTGCAGGATCGCTGGTTTGGGTATCGTCTCCCTGGTTCACCTATCAAGGCTTACCTGAAAAGCCTATCGACTCATGTATCAACTAGTCAATCAGGTCTATCGCTGTCCAATGCGTGTCACTACTTGCCTGGTGGTCCGTCGCCACTCGGGCCCGGATCGATCGTGGCCGGACTGTCGTACCTCATCGTGTACGACATGCCTGTGGCGCCTCTGCCCCACTTGATTGCCAAATGTTTCGAGGCGCCGCTCTGCGCTGACGGCCCCGCACGCGCCAGAGCCCCGCACCGGATGAGGTGTGGGACGACTGGGCCGTGGGGAAGATCGGACGACGCAGGACCGGCGCACGGGAACAGGCGCCGGTCCGGGTCGCGGTGACGGGCCGGACGGTGGGGCCGCCGCTGTTCGAGTCGGCGCAGGTACTGGGCCGGGAGCGGACGTTGGCGCGGATCGACGCGGCAGCCGCGAGGCTTCAGTCGGCGTGAGCTGAGCTGCCATGTCAACTACCGGGGGCGGGCCGCCACGTTCCCTCGTGCGTGCACGTGATGCCGCGCTCGGCTTCCTCGATCGCCGGCCGCCGGGGCTGTCCGCAGATGTCGCAGGTGCAGTCCCCCCACTGGATGGCCGCCGACCGCGCACGGCAGCTCGCCCAGTCGGCGGGAGACGTCCTCGCGGTCGCCGAGTCCGCCCGTCAGCTGGCCGTCCTCGCCAGGAAGGCGGGATGGCATGACCAAGCGCTGTCGATCGCGCTCTCCGCCGCTGATCACCCGGATCTCCGAGGCACCGGACGCGCCGGGGCCGCGGTCCGCGGCCTCCTAGTCCAGAGTGCGTCGTACACCCTCGCGCGCCGAGGCGACCGAGCCGGGATGCGGGAGCTGACGGACGAAGCTGCCGCCATCGCCAAGGGACTCGGCCGTGCCACCCTGCTGCGCGACCACGGTGGCGGCTTCAGCCCCCTTACCGTGCAACTTCACAGGATCAGCGCGGAGAATCACGCAGGCGATCCCCGGGCCGCGCTCGATGCCGCTCGCACGATCTCGCTGGCGGCACTGCCCAGCGTCGAACGTCGCTCCCGCGCCCTCGGGGACATCGCTGTCACCTACGACCGCCTCGGCCGCCGCAGCGACTGCGTCCGCACGCTGCTGGCCGCCGAGCGATGCGCTCCACAGGAGACCCACGCCCGACCGGCGACGAAGTCCTTGATCTCCAGCCTGCTGGTGTCCGGCCCCACGTCAACGGAACTCCGCGGCCTCGCCGAACGCAGCGGCGTTCTCGCCTGAGGAGCGAGCACTGACCGGCTGGCCAGGCCGACCGACGGCCGGAGCCGTATGCGTGGTTCGGGCCGGCGCTCATACCTCCTTGGCTGGGCTGACCGGTGATTTCTGCCGAAGTGGCTCAGGGCGGTGGCGCTCGCCCGTAGCGTGAGGCGGCATGACTGTGCTGATCATCGGCGGCAACGGCTTCCTGGGCGCTGAGCTGGTACGCCAAGCGGTGTCCGCGGGCCTGCACCCGGCCGCCACGTTCCATTCCCGCCCCGGCGACCACGACGGGGCGACCTGGCATCACCTCGACCTTCGCGACCCCCTCCGCCTGGAGGAAGTCCTCGACACGGTGGCTCCGGCCGTGGTGATCAACGTGACGAGCGGCGGAGCGGACTGGGCGGTCACCGCCGAAGGCGGGATCCGCCTCGCCCAAGCTGCGGCCGGCCGCGGCATCCGCCTGGTGCATGTTTCCAGCGACGCCGTCTTCTCCGGCATGGCGGGCCGCGACTGCTATGACGAGTCCTGCCTTCCGGACCCCCTCACCCCCTACGGGGCCGCGAAGGCAGCCGCCGAGACCGCCGTACGCCTCCTATGCCCCGACACGGCGGCCGTCGCCCGTACGTCCCTGATCATCGGCAACGGCCGGTCCGAGCACGAGCGGCTGGTGCACGCGCTGGCCGACGGCACCCGGAAGGGCGCCTTGTTTACCGACGACATCCGTTGCCCCGTCCACGTGACAGACCTGGCTGCCGCTCTGTGGGAGATCACCCGGTCCGACGCTGCCGGCATGTTCCACCTCGCTGGGCCGGACGCCCTCAGCCGCCACGAGCTAGGCGAGCTCGTCGCCCGCCGCGACGGGCTCGACCCCGCCCGGCTGCCCTCCGCACGCCGCTCCGATACGGGACTGCCCGGCGGGCTCGACGTACGACTCGACAGCCGCACCACCCAGCAGAAGCTGCGCACCCGGCTCCGCGGCGCCCGCGAGTTCCTCAGCGGGAACAGGCCGGAGCCGACCTGACAGGCACCCACCACCACGCCCCTATTGAGGGCGAAACGCGCCGCCTCGTGACAAGCCGTGGGGCAGATTCTCCATGACCGTTCGCGAAGGGGGAGATGGTCCGATGCGGCCCAGCCAGCAGATGCGCGATCTCGGCATCGTTCAGTACGGCGCGCCTGTCCTGCGTGACCCTGCCCGCCCCTTCGCACTCCCTGCCGAGCGGGAAACCATCGACACCGTCGTCGGTCAGCTCCTTGACGTTATGGAGCGCATCCGCCGCGCGCACGACTTCTCTGGCAAGGGCCTGGGCCTGGCTGCCCCGCAGATCGGCATCGGCCGGTCCGCAGCCGTCGTCCAGCCTCCTGGATCCGACCCGATCGTTCTGCTCAACCCCCGTATCACCGACGCCTCCGCGGACATGGACGAGAGGTTCGAAGGGTGCCTGTCGTTCTTCGACGTGCGGGCACAGGTTCCCCGACCCCTGCGGATCACGGTGGAAGCGAACGCCGTCCCGGCCGAAGGACCGCCGATCGCCCGCCCGCTGCGCGCCGCCGGCGGCTTCGGCGGCACCGGCAGCCTGCGGCAACTCCTCAACCGCTCCTACGTCCTGCGCACCGGACGGCCCCCTTCCCAGGGCTGCCTCACCGACGCGATCGCCTCCATGGACGCCCTCGCCCTGGACGCCCCGGAGCAGCCGGTCCACCTGCGGATCGGCCCCGACCCCGTCGACGAGCAGGTGACCTGGCTCGGCCTGGGCCGCCCGGACGGCCGGAGCGTGTGCATCGAACCGGGCACCTGGTCGGTCACCACCCCGCCCGTCGGCGAGGGTCCGCTGTGGCGGCGCACCCGCCTGACCGGCGAACTCCCGCTGCCCGAACGCGATCCGGGCGGCTGGCGGGCCGGGCTGGGGCTGCTGCGCGAGCTGTCCGCGCTCGCCGAGCCGTCCTGGCGGATGGCCGTCGCCTGGCTGCTGGCCGGGCTGCGACCCGATATGCCCCGCCCCGTCGCCTACTTCAACGGCGAACGCGGCACCGCGAAGACCACCTCCGCCCGGCAACTGCTGCGGGTCCTCGACGGGATCCGCGCTGAGGTCCGCAACGTTCCCCGCAGCGAGGACGACGGCGCGGTCGCCGCCTCGGCCGGCTGGACCATGGGCCTGGACAACATCGCTGGCATCCCCCAGTGGCTCTCGGACTTCCTGTGCCGCACCGTCACCGGGGCCTCCGTCGCCAAACGCGAGATGTACACCGACGACGACGTCACCTCCTGGGCCTACCAACGCCCCGTCCTGCTGACCGGCATCGACGTCGGCGCCCTCCAGCCCGACCTCGCCGAACGCCTGCTCCCCTTCACCCTGGAGATGATCGACCCCAAGGCTCGGCGCAGCGAGCACGACCTGTGGCGCCGCTACCGCGCCGCGCAAAGCCGCATCCTCGGCGGCCTCCTCGACCTGGCCGCCGCGGTGTGGGCGCGCCTGCCCGACGCGGCAGAGCAGCTCGACCAACGGCCGCGGATGGCCGACTGGGCCGAACTGCTCTGGGCCCTGGACGCCGTCACCGGCTGGGACACCCTGGCCACCTACACCGGCGCCCAGGAGGAGATCACCGACGACGTCCTCGACGCCGACCCGGTCGCCACCGCCCTCACCCGCTGGGCCAGCACCACCGACACCACCGAATGGCAGGCCACCACCGGCCAGATCGACACCACCCTCCGCCCGCCCGGCCCCCTCCCCGACACCTGGCCGAAGACCACCGCTCTGCTCTCCGCCCGCCTGACCTCCCTCGCCCCCCGCGCTGCGCCAGCGCGGCATCGACATCCGCAAACTGCCCCGCACCGGCAGCGGGCGCGGCTTCCTCATCACCCTCCGCCCCGCCCCGGCCCCGGGCACCTGACCCGACACCCGCCCGACTGACCGAACCAGACCCCACACCGCTCACCCCTACCCGCCGTCGCCCGCCGGACGTGCGGGCCGCCCGCGTGCCCTCACGCCAGACCGCCGACCCGAGGGCCCCTCCTCCACCCGTCGCACGCGAAGCCCATCCAGGAGCCGGAACTCAGCCGGTGGGCGCGCCCGCCAGCTCGGGTCGGCGGTCGCAGCCGGCAGTCGGTGACGCCGAGGTGACGCTATCCGTGACACACCCGATGCCTGGCCTGATGCGGCTCTGACCTGCAAGTTTCTTGTGGACCATGACGCTAATGACGCTCTCATGCCCCATCTCACTGGGAGTAGGGAGAAGAGGAATAGGCAGGCCGGAGACATGGTGCGGCAGAGCGTCATCAGCGTCCGCCGCCCACCCGGCCGGAAGAAAACCGCACGTCAACCCGGCAATTGAGCGAGTGCCGCAGCGTCACCCACCAGCGTCACCGTGTCCGCCTGCGTCACGGGGAAGCACGGGAGCGCAGGGACCGCCAAGCAGAAGTCCCCGACTTCGGCCGCTTCCGGGCCGGATCCGGTTTCACGCGGATTCACACAACCGCTCCGGCGTTCACGGTCTTCACGGCCTTGGCCCCTGTGGCCGTCCCCGCCACCCGCGGTGTGCTGGTCGCGGAACACGGCCGGCAGAAGCGGGAGGGGATCGCGGTGAGGACATCCGTGAGGACGGTGGTGGCCACGGGCCAGGGCTGGGCAGACATGCCCACCCCTGACCTGGGGCTGCTGACACGGGATGCGGAGAAGCGTTGCCACTACGCCTTCGACCCGCTGGTGCGCGAGGGCTGGGCGACGGCGGTGGGGGTGCTCGGAGCCGGCGAGGCGCTGCGGTTCGCGTCCGAGACGGCGTTGCTGTGGCTGAGGCCGGACGTCGTGGCGGCCGGGGCGGCGGCGGATGTGCTCGCGCGGGCGGAGGCGGCCGGGTTCACGGCGGTGGGCGCGAGCGTGGTTCGGCTGGAGCGGGCGGGGGTGCGGGCGCTGTGGTGGTGGCAGCTGCGGCGCGCGACCGCGGAGCGGCTGCTGCTCTTGGACGCCGTGGTGGAGTTGGGGCCGGGGCTGCTGGTGTTGTACCGGCACCGGGACGGCGATGCCGCGCGACGCCTGACGCGCTTGAAGGGCGGCAACGCGCCCGGAGGGCGGGAGGCGGACTCGTTGCGCGAGGTGGCGGGCAGCCCCAACAGGCTTCTGACAATGGTGCACACCAGCGACGACCCGCTGGACGTGGTGCGGGAGTTGGCGGTGTTCCTGCCCTGGCGGGAGCGGGCCGCGCTGGTGGCGTCCGCCCACGCGTGCGGGCCGGGTTCGGTCGTGGAGGCTGCGCTGGCCGCAGTGATGGCGGCCTACCCCGAGACGCCGTCCGGCCGGGCGGCGGAGAACGCCACCGAGGCCGGGGCGCCGGGCCAGCGGGGGGAGGCGTTCGCGGAACTGGTCCGCGACATCGGCGCTGCGGGCACTGAGCAGCGGTGGGAAGCGGTCACGCGCTGGTCGCAGCAGGTTCCGCTGCTGACCGGCGGGGCACGCCGGTGACCGCGGGGAGGGGGTCAGCGCGGCTGGGCGAGCTTGGAGGCGAGCTTGGTCCAACGGGCGAGCAGGTCGGCGGCGGCTCCGCTGTCGATGGCGGCGCGGGCCCGGTCCAGGCCGTCGGCGAAGGCGTCCTCGAGTCCGGCGGCGGCGTTGTGGGCGGCGAGCGCTCCGGCGGAGTTGGCGAGGACGGCATCGCGGGCGGCACCCGGGGCGCCGGCGAGCACGGTGTGGACGGCGTCAGCGTTGTAGGCGGCGTCCCCGCCGCGCAGTGCGTCCGGGGCGGGGCGGTGCAGACCGAAGCGGGCGGTGTCGAACGTGGACTTGTGCACGCCGGTCTCGTCGGTGCTCCACACGTCGGTGACGTCGGCGGTGGTGATCTCGTCCAGGCCGTCGTGGCCGCGGACGACGAGCGCCCGGGTGCCCCGGTCGGCGAGCACGGTGGCCAGGACGGGGGCGAGCTGGAGGTTGGAGCAGCCGACCAGGGCGGCGCCGGGGCGTGCCGGGTTCGTCAGCGGGGCGATGTAGTTGACGGCGGTGGGCACGCCGAGGGTGCGGCGCACGGGGGAGGCGTGACGCAGGCCCCGGTGGAAGGCTGGGGCGAAGGTGAAGCCGATGCCGACCTCGGTGACGCAGCGGGCGACCTGCTCGGGGCCGAGGGTGAGCGGTACGCCGAGTTGTTCCAGGACGTCGGCGGAGCCGCTCTTGCTGGAGACCGAGCGGCCGCCGTTCTTGACCACCGGCACGCCGGCGGCGGCGGTGACGATCGCGGCCATGGTGGAGATGTTGACGGTGTGGGCGCCGTCGCCGCCGGTGCCGACGATGTCGAGCATGCCGGTGCCGTCGACGGGCAGGGGGACGACGCGCTCCATGAGGGCGTCGAGCAGGCCGCTGAGCTCGGCGGGGCTCTCGCCCTTGGCGCGCAGGGCGACGAGGAAGCCGGCGAGGGCGGCGGGCTCGTGGTCGTCGTCCATGACCGCGCGCATTGCCCACCTGGTGTCGTCCGCCGTCAGGTCCTCGCCGCGCAGCAGGGTGGCGAGCAGGTGCGGCCAGGTACGGGTGGATGCGGTCACGAAGGTCCCCTCGAAGCGGCCCGGCGCCGGGGGCTGGCGCGGGTGTCGCTTCCGAGCCTAGCGACTGACGGATCGTCATACGGCCAGGTTCGCGAGGGCGCCGTACCGGTGGACGCGTTCGCCGCCCGGGAGTTGGCGCTGCGGGCGGCCGCGGTGGCCGACGGGGGAGTGAAGGGCGACGGCGGGCTGGTGCTGGTGATCGGCGGCTCGCGCGAGTACCCCGCTCCGCCGTACGTGTCGGCGTTGGCGGCCCGCCGGGCCGGGGCGCACGGCGTGCGGGTCGCCGCACCGCCCGCACCGGCGGCACAGCAGGTTGCTCTGGAAGCCCACCTGATCGCGGGGCTGGGGCCCGAGCTGGACGCCGCGGCGGTGGACACCGTGGCCGGGGTGTCGCAGCGGATGGCCCAGGGCCTCGCGCAGACGGCGGCGCGGGGCCGGGTGGTGTGGCTGGTGGGCCCCGGGCTGGGCGGCAGTGCGCTGGCAGGGAAGGTGCTCGACGCCGTGGAAGAGGCCCGGGAGCGCGATCGGGGCGCGGCGCTGGTGATCGACGGCTCGCTGGGCGGCGGCCCCCGTGCCCGGCAGCGCCTGCGGCGCCTCGGCGCCGACCTGGTGCTGCTCAACCGCGCCGAGGCCCACGCCCTCCTTGCTGCCCCCGGCCCGCCCGCCCCGGTCCGGGGCGATGCGGTCAGCTGGGCAGCGCTGGCCGACGCGGCCCGGGAGACCGGCGCGGTGCTGGTGGCCAAGGGCGATCCGGACCGGATCACGGACGGCACCCGGAACCGGCTGGTGCCCGCCGGGCACCCGGGCCTGGCCCGGCACGGCACGGGAGACGTCCTCGCCGGCGTCGCCGCCGCGCTGCTCGCCCAGACGCTGGCGCCCGCCGACGCGGCGGCGCTGGCCTGCCACCTGGTCGGCACCGCCGGTGAGGTGCTGGCCCGCACGGCGGGGCCGGGCTGGCTGACCGGCGACCTCCTGGACACGGTCGCCCCCGTGCTGCGCGACCTGCTCGCTGGCCCCGGCTCGCACTGACCCGCACTTCCCCTGCTCCTTCCGCCGCCGACGGCGGCGCCTTCGTCCTGCGCCCGACCTGACCTGTTTGGAGAGATCGCGATGACCCTTGTCCACGACCAGCCCGCCCTTGTGGCGGTGGGGCAGTTGAGCCGAACAGCCGGCGAGCACCGGGAGTTCGGGGAGCGGCACGGGACGCTGCACCCGCGGGTGTGGGAGGCGCTGACCGCGTCGGCGCTGCCCCGGGCCGCGGTGCCCGCGGACTGCGGCGGCCTCCAGTGGGACGTGCCGCAGATCCTCGCGGCGGTGCACGAGGTCGCCCTCGCGGACCCCGCAGCCGGATGGGTGGCGGCGATCCACGGCCCGGCCGGGGTGTTCCTGTCGCGCCTGCCGGCGCAGGTGGCCCGCGACCTGGCCGGCGATGCCCCGGTGGTCGCCGGCTCCTCGGTGCCGGTCGGCCGAGCCGAACGCGATGGCGAGGGAGTTCGGCTGCGGGGGCGCTGGCCGCTGGTCACCGGCGCACCGGCGATGACCCTGGCTGCTCTCGCGGCCCCGGCCGACAGCGGCGGCGCGGCGGGCACCCGCTGGTGGCTCGTCCCGCGCGGCCAGCTGTCCGTCGAGAAGGACTGGGACGCGTTCGGGCTGCGAGGCAGCGCCTCCTACACCGTCGAGTGCGACACCCTGGTGCCGCCCGCACACAGCATCAGCCTGACCGACCCGCCGCTGGTGGACGGGGCGCTGTACCGCTACCCCCTCTACGGGCTGCTGGCCGGGTGCATCGCCGAGGTCGCCCGCGCGAGCGGCGAGCGGGCCCTGGCCGCGTTCGCCGCCCTCGCCTCGACCACCGCCTCCCGCTACGGCAGCGGGCCGCTGGCCAGCCAGCCCGCCGTCCAGGCGGCCTTCGACCAGGCCGACGGCCGAATCCGTGCCGCGGCCGGCCTGCTGGACGCGGCAACCGCTGCCGCGTGGAGCAGCGCGCTGGCCGGCCAGGTCAGCCCCGGACAGCGGGCTCTGCTGCGCACTGCCTGCTGCCAGATGGCCGAGGCCGCCGAGGCCGCGTGCCGCACGCTGTTCGACGCCGCCGGGGCGGCCGCGATCCACCGCGCCGCAGGCCTGGAGGGCTGCTGGCGCGACGCCCTGACGATCTCCCGGCACGCCCTGGTCGCCGCCCGCGGCCGCCAGCTCGCCGGAGCCCACCGCCTGACCGCCGCCACCGCTGGGGAACTGTGATGGACGACCGCCTCCTGCCGCGCTTCCTCGCCCACCCGGGCAGGCGGCCCGCCGTCGTCGGCCTGGACGGCGCCGTCTGGACGTTCGACGAAGTGCTGGGCCGGGCACTGACCCTCGCCCGGCAGTTACGGGCCACCACCGAGGTGACGGGGCGCGTCGTGCTGCTGCGCACCGGGCCGGGCGCGCTGTTCAGCGTCGCGGACCTGGCCGTGCTCCTGGCCGGCGGCGTGCCCGCCGTCCTGCCGGACCTGGCCCCTGAGCAGCTCGCCGCGCTGTGGCCGGTGGTGGAGCCCGCCACCATCGTCGACACCGTCGGCGACCGGGCGCTCGCCGACATCGCCGGCCGCGCCGGGACGCCGGTGCACGTGGTGGACGAGCGCAACACCCGGCCTGGCGGCACCCCCGCCCAGTGGCGCACGGTGGCCCGCCGCATGGCCGGGCGCCGCCTGGAGCAGACCGCGGCGATCGTGTTCACCTCCGGCACCACCGGAGTGCCGCGCGCCGTCGCCCTGACCGAAGCGGCGCTGGTGCGCGGAACCGACACCTGGACCGCGCTCTGGGGTACTCGCCCAGTCCGGACCCTGTCCTACCTGCCTGTTTCGCACATCGCCCAGCGGATCATGGGCCACACCTTGATGTGCCTGTACGGGACCACCCTGGTCACCTCCACACCCCAGCGCCTCGAAGAGGACCTGGTCCGGCACCGGGCGGACACCCTGCTCGGTGTCCCTCACATCTGGGCCCGCCTGGCGGCCGCCTGCGAGCAGCCAGGCGACGGCGGCCGGCTGCTGCGGCAGGCCCTGAGCGGGGTGCGTACCGCCGTCAACGGCGCCTCCGCCCTCGACCCCGCGGTCGCCGGCGCCCTCCACCGGCACGCGGGGCTGCGGATCAGCGGTGCCTACGGGGCGACCGAGACCACTGTGCCGGCCTTCCACCAGGACGACGCCACGCTCCCTGGGCTGGGCCGTCCGGTCGGCGTGGAGCACCGGATCGACGATGACGGGCAACTCCTGCTGCGCGGACCGAACTTGGCTGCCGGGTACGTCGAGCGGTGGCCTCACCTGATCCCGGTCACAGGCCCCGACGGCTGGCTGCACACCGGCGACCGGGTGAGCTGCGACGAGAGCGCGACGGGAGAACTGCGGATCAGCGGCCGGATCGGGTCGGCGTTCAAGACCGGCGCGGGCGTGATGATCCACCCCGAGCCGGTCGAGGCCCACCTGCTCGCCCATCCCCGGGTCGACGCCGCGTGCCTGCTCGGCCCCGGCCTGCCCCGCGCCGTCGCCCTGGTCTCCGCCCCCTCCACCGCCGACTGGCTCCCCGGCGAGGTCGCCGCCCTGGAAGACCACCTCCAACGCGGCGTCGAGACCGCCCGGCGCAGCGGCGAGCTGCCCTACTGCGACCTTGCCGCCGTCCACGTCCTGCCTGACCGGTGGCCCGAGGAACTCCTGGTCACTTCCACCGGCAAGCCCCGCCGCGACCTGATCGCCGTCCGCTACAGCCACCTGCTTCCCCCGGATCTGGAGACCACCCGTGCGCTCGCCTGACCGACCCCGCCGCGTCCTGCTCGTCGACATGGGCGGCGTCTTCTTCGACTACTCCTTCCTCAAGGCCATCAACGCGTGGGCCGCTGCCGCAGGGCAGGACCCGCAGCAGCTGCGGGACCGCTGGCTGATCGACGCGCCGTTCGACGCCTTCGAGCGCGGCGAGATCACACCCGCCGCGTACCTGGAGCACCTGCGCCACCTCCTGGCCGTCGACCTCGACGACGACCAGCTGGCGGCGGGCTGGAACGCGATCTACGGCACCACCGACCCCGCCCTGCTCGCCCTGCTCGCCGGCCCGGAGGTGCGCGGGCGCTTCGACGCCGTTGTCGGGGTCTCCAACACCAACGTGCTGCACGCCGCGTTCTGGCGTCGGCTGTTCCACGAGCAGCTGCCGGTGCTGGACGCGGTGCACTGCTCGCACGAGCTCGGCGCCACCAAACCCAGCACCGAGTTCTTCGACCACGTGGCCGCCGCCCACCGCACCACCCGCGAGCACCTCGTCCTCGTCGACGACATCGCCATCGTCACCGACGCCGCGACCGCACTCGGCCTGTACGCCCACACCTACCAGGGCCCCGCCGCCCTGGCCTCCTACCTCGACACCCTCGACACCGCCAAGGACCGCTCGTGAACCTGCTGATCACCGGCGCGGCCGGCTTCATCGGCTCCGCCCTCACCACCGCCCTGCGCACCGCCGGGCACACCGTCACCGCGCTGGACGACCTGTCCGTCCCCTCGCCCCGGCCCCGACCCGACCACCTCGTCGAACGCGACGTTCGCGCCCTCACCCCCACCGACCTGGACGGCTTCCACACCATCGTCCACCTCGCCGCGCACAAGTCGGTGCCACGCTCGTTCGCCGTCGGCGGGTTCGAACACAACACGGCCGTGGACCGGCACATGATCCACACCTTCGCCGCCTCCGGAGCCGGCCGCCTCCTGCTCGCCTCCTCCTGCGAGGTCTACGGCGACCAGAACGGACCGCTCGCCGAACACGCTCCGCACCAGCCCCGCTCCCCATACGCGGCCGGGAAGGCCACCACCGAGCACCTCGCCGACATCTACCGCCAGCAGCTCGGCCCCGGCCGGCAGATCGGGGTGGCCCGCTTCTTCAACACGTACGGGCCGTGGGAGGACCCCGACGCGGTGGTCCCGGCGTTCATCGACGCCGCCTTCGCCGACCGGCCGCTGACGATCGAGGGCACCGGAACCCAGGCCAGGGACCTCACCCACATCGACACGACCACGGCCATGCTCGGCCGCATCCTGGCCGACGACCGGCCGCTGCTGCCCGTCGTCAACATCGGCTCGGGGCGGTCCATCACCGTCCTCGACCTGGCCCGGGCCGTCATCCGCGCCACCGGCCGCGGCTCCATCACCCACGTCCAGCCCCGGCCCAACGAGATCCGCTCCTTCACCGCCGACACGACCCTGTTCACCGCCACCTACGGCCCCCTCCCGGCGCAGCGGCCGTTCGAGGAGGTCCTCGCCGAAACCGCCCGCGTCCGCGCCCTCACCTGGACCCCGGCCGGAGCCGGGCGGTGACCCTCGCCCCCACCGGCGCCGCCACCCCGCTCGCGGGCGTGGCGGCGCTGGGCACCTTCGAGTTCGGCACCGCGGCGATCCCCGCCGACCAGGCCTGCCGCCTCCTGGACAGCTACCAGGAGCTCGGCGGCCGGCTCATCGACACCGCCCCCACCTACGGCCCCACCGGCACCGGCTTCCGGGCCGAGCCGCTGATCGGCGCCTGGCTGCGAGCGGCTGGCCCCGGCATGAGGGTGATCACCAAAGCCGGGCTCGACCCCGCCCGGCCCGGCCGCGGCGACCTGCGGCCCGAGGCCATCCTCGCCTCCGCCCGCCGCAGCGCCGAGCGCCTCGGCCAGGCCGCCGTCCTGCTGCTGCACCGCGACGATCCCACCACGCCGCTCGACGAGATCGCGGACGCGGCCGACCGGGCCGTCCGCGAAGGGGTCGCCGAGCAGGTCGGAGCCTCCAACTGGACCACCGCCCGCTTGAGCGCCTGGGCCGGCCACGCCGCCGCGGCCCGCCTGGCCGCCCCGGCGGTCATCGCCCCGCTGTGGAGCCTCATCCCCCGCGACGACCCGCCCGCCGAGCCGTGGCTCGTCGAAGCCGACCCCGGACACCTGGCCATGGCCGCGAAGTTCGGCATGACCGTCGTCCCCTACCGCACCCTCGCCGCCGGCTACCTGGCCGGCCGCCACAGCGGCCGCCACACCCACCACCACGCCGGCACCTACGACACCGCCCTGGGGCGCGAGCGCCGAGACCGGCTCCACCAGGTGGCGGCCGCGCTGGAGATGACCCCGCACGGCCTGGCCCTGGCCTACCTGCGCGCCCACCGGCCGGCCCCAGTGATCCCCGTCATCGGCCCCCGCACCCTCCAGCAGCTCGGCGAGAGCATGGCCGGCGCCGCGCAGGCCGGCCGCGTCACCCGCGAACTCGCCGCCTACCTCGAAGCCCGCCCATGACCGGCCCCGACACCCTCGCCCACCCCTGCTTCCAGCAGCCGGGCGAACCGCTCCGGCACCAGGCCTCGGCTATTGGCCTCGTACGGGAAGTGCCACGTCGCCCGCCGGCAGAAGTCCCGCAGATCGTGGCCGACCTCGTCCAGCACCCCGGCCACCGCCAGCGGCTCGGCGAAACCGAACACCGCCGACTCGCCGCCAGCCTGCCGCCGCTCCACCAACACCCTCGGCGCCTCGGTGTCCAGGCGTACCTGCCAGCAGCCGCCCCGGCCCGACACCTCCCACCCCGCCCGGGCGGCGCCGGGCAACTCGCGCACCACCAGGCCCTTGAAGGCGAGCCGCTCCAGCCAACCCGCCACCAGGGCGGCGACCGCCTCGCGGCGCTGCTGCGCGTCCAGGGCCTGCGGCCGCAGCTCGCGCTTGCCCACCGCGGGCACACCGGCCGCCAGCACCCCGGCGGGCAACGTCCGGGTCACCGTGGCGCTCGCAGCGACCACGGTTCCTTCACCCACCCGCACCCCGGGCAGCACCACCGACCTGAAGCCCAACCACACGGCATCGGCGAGCTCGACGCCCGCGAACGCCGCGCCGTGGCCGTCCCGTACCGGGTGCCCGGCGTGGTACCCGTGAGTGAAGACGGCGACCTCGGCACTGATCCCCACCTGGTTGCCGATCAGCACCGGCTCGGTGCAGTTCAGCGTCACGTCCGGCGCGATCTGGCAGCCGTCGCCGATCCGCACGATCGAGCGCTCCTCCATCGTCGCGCCCGCACCGATCCGCAGCCGCTGCCCCACGTAGGTGCCATGGCCGACCGTCAGCTCCCGGCACACCGCCTCCGAGCCCGCGTCCACCACCGAGCCCGCGCCGAGGCGGGCCGAGTCCGCGACCCACCACCGGCCACCGGCGCCGACCTGCGCGCCCGCGCCGAGCTCCAGCCGCGCCGACCGCAGATCGCAGCCCGGCCCCACCACCGCCCCGTCCGCCAGCACCAGGTCGTCGGCCACGATCACCGTGCCCTCCCCGATCCGCACCCCTTCCCCGATCCAGGCCCGCCCGACTTGCAAGTCGACACCGGGAAACCCCTCGGTCCGCACCAGCCCCACCCCTTTCTTTTCCGTCACCGGGCTCCGTGGCCCGAACCGATCCCTCAACAAGGAGCGCCGTGAACACGCCCCTGTCCGTGCTGGCCGTCGCCGCCCACGCCGACGACGAGACCCTGGGCGCCGGCGGCACCCTGGCCGAGCACGCCGCCGTCGGCGACCAGGTGCACGTCCTGGTCCTGAGCGCCAGCTCCTCCAGCCGTCCCGGTCACGACGACCTCGACCACCGCAGCACCTGCGTCCACCAGGCCGTCGCCCTCTACGGCGCCGACGTCGAGATCGCCGACCTGCCCGACAACGCCTTCGACACCGCGCCCCGGCTACAGGTCACCCAGACCGTCGAAGCGGCGATCCGGCGCTGGCAGCCAGCGATCGTCTACACCCACAGCAGCGCCGACCTGTCCCTGGACCACCGCATCACCGCCGAGGCCGTCGCCGCCGCCACCCGGCCCCAGCCCGGCCACCCGGTGACCACGGTCCTGGCCTGGGAGGTGCGCTCCGCCACCGAATGGGGAGAGCGGCCCTTCCACCCCTCCTGGTTCCAGCCCCTCACCCCCGCCGCGCTGGCCCTCAAGGAACAGGCCCTGGCGGTGTACGCCTCGGAGATGCGGCCCTGGCCGCACACCCGCTCCGCCGAAGCGGTCCTGGCCGCCGCCCGGCTGCGCGGAGCCCAGATCGGCCATGACGCCGCCGAGGCGTTCGAGGTGATCCGTCACACCGTCATCCGGCCGGCCGGAACCAGGCCCGTTCCCGCTCCTCCAGGCCGATCATGAGCAGCTCGCGAGTGCGCTCCCGCATCGGCGGCAGCGCGTCCGCGGGGAACCAGCCGACCTCGAGCGACTCGTCGTCGGCGACCCGGGCCACCTGGTCCGGCCCGTCGGGACGGCACGTGAAGACCAACTGCAGGTACTGCGCCCGGTGCCCGTTGGTGTGCACCACCTCGGGGGAGACCGTCACTCCGGCGAGGCGTTCCACTACCACGTTGATCCCGGTCTCCTCCTTCACCTCGCGCACGACTCCGTCGGCCGGCTCCTCGCCCGGGTCGAGGATGCCGCTGAGGATCGACCACTCCCCGGTGTCGGAGCGGCGGTGCAGCAGCACCCGCCCCGCATCCAGGACGACCGCGTTCACCCCCGGCAGCCAGAGCCCGTGGTCAGGGCCGACCAGAGCGCGCAACGCGGCAACGTACTCAGGGATCATGAAAGCCACCGTAGAACGTGAGGAAGTGGAAGGACCGGCACCTGCCCAGCCCATCACTACCGCACGGTGGCCGGCAGCGCCCCGCGCCGTGAAGGACGTGAAGTGGGCACGGCAAGCGTGAAATCCCGTGAAACTCCCCACTCCGACCGATTGTGACCTAACGTCATGGCGTGGTGACTGACATCGCCGCCGAGTCGGCGCACCTCGTGCTCGCCGATGCCCTGGACCATGCCAAGTGGTCGGCCCGCGAGCTGGTGAAGGCCATCAACCCGCGGCTGAACGCCATGGGACACCCCCCGGTCGACCTCACGGCGGGCTACAAGTGGCTGCGCGGGCACCTGCCCCGCTCACCCGCCGTACGCGACCTCGCAGCGGTGGTCCTGACCGAGGCGACCGGCCGGCGCTACACGTCGGCGGAGCTGTGGGGCCTGGACCAGCCCACCACCGAGACCGCCGAGACCGAGGAACTCCTCGGCCCCCTCCCTTTGGGGCACGTCCTGCGTACCGCAGCCGAGTGGACCAGCGGGTCCGTCGAGCCGGCGCTGGTCCACTCCGCCGCCTCCGAGTACCTCTCCGCGGCCGTCTGGGACGCCACCCGCCAACCCGCGGCCCCTCCGACCCCCGGGCTGGGCGACGGCGACTACGTTGCACCCGAGTTCGTCGACATGCTCTTCGAGCAGCTCGCCGCGCTGCGCCGCCTCGACGACCGCACCGGCGGCAGCCCCCTGAGCCAGCGCCAGGCCCGCATCGCCCTGCACGAGTCCTTGGTCCTCATCCACACCGGCCGCTACGACGCGGCCACCGGCAACCGCCTTCTTCGGCACGCCGCCAGCGCCGCGCAGCTTGCTGGCTGGATGACCTTCGACGCGGGCCTCGACCCGGCCGGCCACCGCTACCAGCTCCTGGCCATCCGGATCGCGCGCGCCGCCGGGGACACGAACACCGTCTCCAACGCCCTCGGAATGCTTGCCTACCAGCACGCCGCCGGCGGAAACCCGAGGCTGGCCCTGCGCTTCGCGCACGCCGCCGTCGAGCATTCCGCGAAGGCCGTCCCCCTGGTCCAGGCCCGGGCGTGGGGACGGCTCGCCACCGCCCACGCCGCCGCCGGCGACCTGGACGCCTTCCGCCGTGCCACCGACCGATGTCGGCGGTTGATCGGCCAGCGTCACAGCGACGACCCCCCCTCCCTGTACTACTTCACTCCCCAGCAGGTCGACGCCGAAGCGGGCCAGGCGCTCGTCGACCTCGCCGCCCACACCCGCGGGCGACGCTCCCTCCTGCTCACCGAAGCCGCCCAGCTCCTGAACCCGATCGCAGCCCAGGGAACAGCCACCGGCTACCGCCGCTCCGGACTTCTCCACGGAATCCACCTCGTCCGCGCCAGCATCGGGGCCCGGGACGCCGAAGCGACCGCCCACTGGATCACCGCCCTGGCCCCGACTCTCCCGCAGGTGCAGTCCATCCGGTGCCGCACCCTCCTCACCACGGTCCGCACAGCCGCCGGCCGCCAACTGCGTGCCGCCGGGCGCGGGGATGCGCTGGACGCCCTCCACGCGGCACTATCGACACCATGACGCTGCTCCAGGCCGCCCCTCAATGGACGCTCGCCGCCGTCCCGTATGGCACCGCCGACGCCCGCGCCCTCACCCGAGCCCTCCACCAGGAGCAGCTGGCAATCTACGGCAGCGCGGACGACCCCGAGGCCACCGACAGCGCGGAATTCGACGCCCCGCATGGCCAGTTCCTCCTCGCCCGCCTCGGAGACGGACCGGCCCTGGCCTGCGGAGGCTGGCGCACCCTCGATCCCTCGACAGCCGAGATCAAGCGGATGTACGTGGCCCCGGCCGCCCGAGGGCAAGGGCTTAGCCGCCGGATCCTCGCCGCGCTCGAACAAGATCTGCTCAACCGCGGCCACACCGAGGTCCTGCTGGAGACCGGCGTCCACAACATCGCCGCTCTCGCCCTGTACGCCGCCTGCGGCTACGCGGCGGTCCGCTCCTACGTCCCCGGCCGCAACCCCGACATCAACCGGGCACTGAAGAAGACCGTTTTGCAACCGGCGGCGCCCCACCTCCGCACCGGCCTGCCCACGTAGCCCGGCCCGGGCACCGCACTGCCCCTCTGTTCGTCCGGCGCTCGGTGCTCCAGGGCTGGCAGCTGGGAAGTGCTCTGCCAGGATGGCCGCATGAAGTGGAACGTCGAGGTGGACATCCTCGGGATCGGCCCGCGCATGCTGACCGTCGATCAACCCAGTGCATCCGACGCCCTGGAACACACCAAGTCGCGCATCAACGAGATGTTCCTGCGGCTGCCCGCCGGGATCGCCAGCTACACCGTCGCGGTGTTCGAGCCGGGGCACCGCACAGGAGACGCGTCTGTCTGCGCTGAGCGCATCACTCTGGTGACGGCGACTGGGCCTGCGGCTCGCGGCTGACGAACATCGTGGCGTCGACGGCGACGCCACGACGGCGAAGAACCAAGGAGGTCCCACCGACGGGGGATGCGGCGGGACCTCAACCCCTGACGCTACGCCGCAGGCCACCCTGGGGTCCACCGACTCGACGAGGTCATACCACGGACGCAGGCGCTCAGGCGGGCGTGGCAACCACGGGGGTGATGGCTGACGGAGCGCTGAACTCCGTGGCCAGGGCACCCATCCGGGGGTGTGGGCGGGGCGAGGACGGCTCGGCGACGTCGCCGCCCCCAGTCTGCACCCAGGCGTGAAGCCGGATCGGCGGTTCGAGTCGGACGCGACTCCGGTGGCACCAGCGGGCACCGAGTCGCCGGGAGCCGTACGCAGCCGGGCGGTCGGCATAATCGGCAAGGGGACTGGTCGAAGACCAGATTCCCCGGCGCCATGGGGTGCCCTCCTGCCAGGCTGACTTCACTACGATCGGCACAGGAACGGAACCACGATGGCCACGGCGCAGCAGCCCACGTCCGCGCAGCACCGGAGGGTGCGGTGGAAGCCCATCGACCAGGCGCTGGCTCGCTACTCGACCGAATCGCTGGTGGTGCTGCTGGAGACCGCGCTCGCCTCCCCGGGCTGCTCCCGCTTCCACGACCACCTGCTGCTCCTGTGGACCCGAGTCCTGCGAAGCCCTGCTCGGTCCGGGGAGCGGGCGTGCGCCGAGGATCTGCCGGGACTGGTCGACACTCTCGTCCGTGCTGCTCCCGGGCGCGGCACGCTGACGGAGGCGGAGCCGAACGACCTACGGGCGTTGGTGCGGTACGAGTTGGCGGGGGAGCGGTTGCTGGTTCACCCCGGGCAGCTCGATCACCCGGTGATGTTCCTTCGCTGCGCGGAGCTGACGGCGCGGGCGGTCGACGAGTCTGTGCTGGCCGTGCACGGTTTCACCCTCACCGACGTCCTGGAGCTCGTACTGCGCTGCACTGACCGGCTGGTGTCGGGTCTCGCGCCGGCGTGGCCCGAGGTGTACGACGACCGGTCTGCGCAGGACATCGCCTGTGGAATCAGCCCCGGCGAGTACGACGCCGCGCAGGAGCTGGCCGACCTGGACCCCGCCGAGATCGCCGCCGCGTGCCAGGAGTCGGATCGTGCCGCTCTCGCGCTCGCGTGGCTGACCTCGGACATCACCGCCATGCCGCTGCGTTACAACCCCAGAGCACCGCTCCTGGGGCCGGTGCTCGCCGTCGTCGCGCACGGCCGACGCTGGCTGGTCCCGGCCTCCGCCATGCTGAACAGCTTCGCCGCGGCCCTGGAGTGCCTTATCGCTAATGCCCCGGACGGGCCGGCCACCGAGGAGCGCCTCCAGGCGCTGACCGTGGACCGCGTCGGCCAGCTGCTGGGCCTGGACGGGGTGCCCACCCGGCCCGGGCCGGTGTGCGTGATCTCCTCGCCCACCCACCGCTACGACATCGCTGTCGTCAGCGCGCTCGCGGACGGCCTCCTGTCGGACCGGGTTGAGGAGGGCCGAGCCAAGCTCGCCGAACAACCGACCGGTCGGGGCCGGCTCGTGGTCTACGGCGGGCCCCGGGTGCTCGGGCCGGAGCTGATCCGTGACACCTGCTACCTGCACGTCGAAGAGCTCGCCGAGATCCTCGCCGATGCGGAAGGCGATCCGGCCCTGCTGGCCCTGTTCGTCCTGGAGCTCACCGAGCATCCCGGCGTCGACGCCGTCTTCCACCATGAACCGCTCGACGCGTGGAGCGCCTGGTCGCGCGCGGGCACGCTGCTGCTCCCCGGCCCGCCGCGCAACGAAGTCGCCGTCGTTCCGGCGGCCGGGGTCGACCTCACCTGGCAACGGGCCGCAGCCTGGGCCCGCCTGGACGACGTCCTCGCCACTGCCGCACTTCCGCCGGCTCTGCACTGGCGCTTCGCCCACCTCGTTGATCCCGACCTCGGCGTGCCCGGCACCCACGCCGACCTTCTCCAACCGGGCCCCGGCGAACTGCTGGTGCGGGTCAGCACCGATCCGCCGATGGCCATCATCGCCCGGCCCGGCCGCGGCCACGACGCCGTGCTCGACCTGGCCGCGATGACGGGGCTCGCCGACAGCATCCGCACCACCGTCACCGGATGCCCCTTGGTCGCCGAGCACTTCACCCTGCCTGACGGCGCCCCCGTCGTGATGCAGCTGACCGGGACCGCCCGCTCCTACCAGCCCCCGGCCACCGGCCCCGGCCCCGGTGGGGATGGGCCGGACGCAGGGGAGTGGCTGCCACTGCACGCCGGCGCGGATCCCGACCGGGCCTGGATCGGCATCGACTTCGACCCGCCGCTGCTGGCCGCCTTCACCGGCGACGGCCACCAGGGCCACCGGGTGCTCGGCCGGCTCCTGCACCACCTGGTCGAGCAGCTCCGCCGCGGCCGCAGCGCCGGAGACGGCACCGACCCGGAGGCGTTCGCCGAAGCCTGGAACACCGCACACCCGGTACTCCGCCTCACCGGCACCGCCACCTTCTGGCCCGCGACCGCCCCCCACTACACCCTGCCGCGCTCGCGCCACCTCCACGCCCGGGCCCTGCGCGGCGCGGCCACCGCCGTCCGCCATGCAGGCGTGCCGGTCGGAGCCTGGCGCGGTGCCGACGCCTACGCCCGGGGCGGCCCCGCCGAGCAGCTACTGCGCGCCCTTGAAGACGAGCTCACCCGGCAGATCCGATCCCACCAGCCCGATCTGGTCGACGAGCTGGCGCGGCAGCTGAACGCGGCCTGGAGCACCCGCACCCGCGGCCACCACGAGGTGACCGTGAACCTCGCCGCACCCTGGGCACAGAACTGGGCCCCGGAAGCCGGCCGCCGCCAGGCGGATGCCGCCACCGCCACCTCCGCCCTGCAACTGCTCCTCCAACAGGCGGTCACCGCCCCGCCCACCGGCCGCCGGCCCGTCGACGTCCTGGCCGTCGCCGAACTGGTCGCCTTGGCCGAGCTCGTACTGCACTGCGGCACCACCGCGGTCGCCGCCGCCCGCCGACTGCACGACCTCCACCTCGAGATCCACGCCAACGGCGTGTTCACCCTCACCGACACCGACACCGACCAGGCCCGCACGGCCGACCCAGACGCCGAACTGCTCCACCTCGGCTTCGACGCACAGGCGTACCAGCACGCCCGGCAGCAGCACTTCATCACCCAAGCCGCCACCGCCGCACCCGAACACCTCGACTCGGCCGCCGTGTTCGCCACAGTAGGGACCCGGGTCCGCGTCGACTTCACCGCGCCGCGCCTACCCGCTGGCAGCCAGCTCGCGGCGGCCGACCAGCTCCTCCAGCAGCACTGGGGCTTCGGATTCGCGGCGCTGGGGGCCGTGCTGGCAACCGCCGCCGACTGGCCGACCGGAACGGACGGCATCGCCGCCGTCACCACCGAGGACCTGGTCCACGAGACCGCCACTTGGGCGGCGCTGCCCGAACGCGAGCTGGCAGCCGCTGTTGACCGGCTGCGCCTGCACTCGGCCAATGCCGCACCTGCCGGAGCGCACGCCTACACCGAGGTCGAGCGCCGCATCCGGCCCGCCACCCATCCGCTGATCGAACACGGCGGCCGCCTGCTCCTGCTGCCCTGGCTCCTCCACACCTCCCAAGAGCTCTACGCCGCATACCTCCACGAGGGCCGCCTCCCGCACCCCGACCTGCCCCGGCCTGTCAGGGACTCCCTTCGTCGCCACCGACAGCAGCTCGACGAACGCCTGGAAGCCGACATCAGGGCCGTCGCTCGCGCAGCCGGCCTGCCCCACCGCTTCCGCCTCCTGGAGAAGACAGCCGCTCAACTCGGCATCCCCGGCCTCATCGGGGAGATCGACCTGCTCGTCGCCGACCCGGCCACCCGGCGCCTGTGGGTGATCGAGGCGAAGAACCCCGAAGGTGCGGTCGCCTCGCACGCCCTGCTCCAGCACGTGCAGCGCTTCACGGCCCGCTACCGTGACAAGCTCCTCGCCAAGGCCGCCACCATCACCACCCATGCCGCCGAGGCCGCCCTCGCCTGCCAGGCGCCCGGCGACCTGGACTGGGACGTCATCCCGCTGATGGTCACCCGCACCATCGAACCGGCCGGCTTTGTCGCCGACCCGAAGGTCGCCTTCACCACCGCCGACCACCTCGCCCAGGTCCTGACTTCTCCGGCGAGCCCACGTCCGGGGTGGAACAGCCCCGACGAAGGGAAAAGCTGATGCCAACCGCACTGGAGCGTGTCGACGTGGCCTACGCCCTGATCACCGACTCCACGGCCCAGCGGGTGCTCCTTGCCAGAGACCGTCGAAGCGGAAAGTGGGGACTGCCCGGCGGCCGGCGGAAGGATGGTGAGACCCTGCCCGAAGCCGCTGCCCGCGAGGCCTTGGAGGAAGCCGGTGTGATCGTGAACGTCGGCCCCCTCGTCCACGTCGGCGAACGGATCGCCGACGTCCACGACCTCTTCGCGGTCTTCCGCGCGAGGTCTCCTCCGCCACAGCTGTCGCCTGGCAGTTCTCCGCCCGCGACCACGCCGTCCGCGAAGCCCGCGAACAGCGCACCCTGCGGATCATCGCCGTCTCGTTCTTCGCGCTCGCGGCCTACGTGAGCGTCGACTCCGTCCGAGCCCTGACCGGCACCGGCGAAGCCGACCACTCGATCCCCGGCATCGTCCTCGCCGCGCTCTCCCTGGCGATCATGCCGTTCCTCTCCGCGGCCCAGCGCAAGGCCGGCCGCGAACTCGGCTCCGCCTCCGCCGTCGCCGACTCGAAGCAGACCCTGCTGTGCACCTACCTCTCCGCCGTGCTCCTGGTCGGCCTGCTGGCCAACCTGCTGCTCGGCTGGTCCTGGGCCGACCCGATCGCCGCCCTCGTCATCGCCGCCATCGCCGTGAAGGAAGGCCGCGACGCCTGGCAGGGCAAGGGATGCTGCGCGCCTACCGTTCATGCCCCTGCCGCGACGACCGAAGGAACTTGCGGTTGTGCAGAGGGCTGCAGCTGCTGCTGACGACCGTCCCCGAGGTCGGCCCGGATGCTTCGGGCCGACCTCGGCGCGTCTATTGCGCAACTTCTGATAGCCGGAACTACCAGCATGCTCGGTGGTCACCGGGTCCTCCATCAGATCGAGGGGCGGGGTCAGGGGCGCAAGGCGTAGCAGCGCAGGACGTCGAGGTCGGAGGTATGGACGGCGGACCAGCGCGCGGTGAGGAGTTCTGCCTGGACGGGGGTGATGCCGAGGTCCTGCAAGGGGTCGGTGGCGGGGCGGCGGCCGGCGATCTCGGCGACGACCCAGAAGATGCCGCCCGGGGCGAGGAGGCGGCGCACGCGGTTGAGGAAGGCGGCCTTGTCGTCGATCCACCGATAGACGAGCCGGCAGGTGATGGCCGCGTACGTCGGCTCCGGCAGGGTCCCGAGGTCGCCGGTCGTGAAGTCCATGCACTGCCAGACCGGAACGATGCCGGGCCCGGGGTCCTGGGCGGCGGCGAGCGCAATGGCGCTGGGGGAACAGTCGATGCCGGTCGTGCGGTAGCCGAGCTGGGCGAGGCGTCGGGCAAGAGCGCCGTCGCCGCAGCCGATGTCGAGGGCCGGGCGGGCGCGGCCAGGACCGAGGTGGTCCTCCAGCAGCTGGTTCTCGGTGTCGTCGAGCTGCCGGTAGCGGCGGCCTTCGGACCAGAGCGGTTCCCAGTAGGTCGCGGCTGCCGTGGACGTGGTGGTCATCAGGCTCCTTCGCGGGCGGGCGGCACGGCCGCGCGGGCGGGGATCTCCCGCAGCGCGCGGATGGGGGAGGCGAGCAACAGGACGACGGGTACGACCTGGAGGAGCGCGCCGACGGCGAGGGTGGCCCGGACATCGAGGAAGAGGACCAGGCCGCCGGCGGTGGCGGCGGCGAGCGGGCGGGCCCCGGCGGTGAGCGTGGTGCTGGCGGACTGCATCCGGCCTTGGAAGGCGGGGTCGCAGATGGCCTGGCGCAGGGAGCGCTGGCTGGTCCCTGACGCTGTCGCCCAGAACAACTGGCCGGCCAGCGTGGCGGCCAGGACGATCTGCCACCGCAGGCCGGGCCCGGCGCACAGCAGGGGCACCTGGGCGAGGGGGCTGACCGCGAACCCCACGATGATCGTGGGACCGATGCCGATCCGGGCGGCGATCCAGGGCGCGAGCAGCGCACCGGCCAATCCTCCGGCACCGCCGACGCCCATGATCACGCCGAACGCGGACGGGGACGCTCCAAGCCGGTCCAGCAGGTAGTACGCCCAGTAGGTGTTCATCACCGCCAGGCCGAAGGAGAGGGTCGACAGGGCGGCGATCACCGTGCGGATCGTGGGCTGCCGGGCCACGTAGCGCACGCCCTCGGCGATGTCCCGGGCCAGGCTCGTACGGGCGCGCGGCGCGGTGGCGGCCTCGGGGACGCTCATGCGCCAGATGAGCAGTGCGGAGACGACGAACGACAGGGCGTCGGCAAGGACAGAGCGGGCTGGACCGACGACCCCGACCAGGACGGCACCGGCGTTCGTGCCGGCGCTGTCGGCCACCGAGGACGCCGCGCCGATCTTCGAGTTCGCGTCGTGGAGCTGGCCCGGATCGACGAGGGCCGGCAGAAGGCTGATCGCCGCGGCGTCGCGCAGCACCTTGGCCGCCCCGAGCACGACCGCGACCGCGCACAGCTGTCCGACGGTGAGCGCGCCGGCGAGGGTGGCGGCCGGGATGGTCACCAGCGCGCCGGCCGCCGCCAGGTCCGAGGCGATCATCTGGGGTCGCTTGGGGTGCCTGTCGGACAGGGCCCCGGCCCACAGCGCGACCGCGTTCGGGAGCTGTCCGAAGAACGCGAGCACGGCGACCTCGGTGGTGGACGCGCGCAGCTCCAGCACGGCCAGCGCGGGTAGGGCGACGGTGCTCACCGCCGACCCGGACAGGGTCACGGCCTCACTGCCGAGCAGGAACCGGAAAGCGGGACTCGACCACGCGGTGGCTTTCGCGGCCCGGGCGGTGACCGTCACGGCGACTCACCGCCGCTGGTCAGCTCCGGGGCGACGACGTTGGCGTACCGAACTCCGGCGGCGAAGTGGCGCAGGACCTCATGGGTGAAGGGGTGGCAGTCGTCGGGTGGGCTGGCGGGATCGGCCCAGACCAGCTCGCTGTGGGTGTTCGGCTCCCGGTTGTACGGCTCGCCCTCCCACTCGCGCGCCAGGAACACCACACCGGTGACCCGTTCCCCGTCCGCGGCGTGCAGGTGGACGAGCTGGCAGAACTCGAGCCGGGCCGGAGTGATGAGGATGCCGGTCTCCTCGGCGAGTTCGCGTGCGGCGCCCTCGTCGAAGAACTCGCCGGCTTCGAGCCTGCCGCCGACGACGGTGAGCAGCCCGGGGGAGTGCCACGACCGCGGCTGGTGCCGGACGGTGAGAACCCGGCCGTCGGCTGGATGCTGGAGCAGGACCATGACGTGCGTGATGCTGCGGTGGACGTCGCTCACGGCCGGTCCTCCTTCATGAGCCGGTCCAGGGTGCGCCGGCCTCGGGCAGTGACCTCGGGATGGTCGTTGTCCGGGCCCCAGGCCAGGCAGTTGACCGCGTCCAGCGCGGTCAGGCAGCGCAGCGCGTGCCGTTCGGCGCCGGTGAGTTCTCGCCCGTACGACTGGAGGAATGCCTGCTGGCGGTCGGGGTGGTCGAGCCACTCGGTGACGGCGAGGATGACCAGGTCCTGCACGCGGGCGGCCGGTCGGGTTCGCTCGAAGTCGACGAGCGCGAGCCCCGCCTCGGACCACAGCCAGTTCCTCGGCTGGTTGTCGCCGTGGATGTAGCCGAGCGGCACCGGTCCGACGCGGCAGAGCTGGGCTGCGTAGTCGCGGACCAGCTGCTGCTCGTCCCCGGTGAGCCGGTCCCCGGCCCGGCCCAGGTACTTCTCCGCACCGTCGGCCGTGGCCACCAACGACGCCGCGGCCTCCGCCCGGTCGCGGGCGTCGAGTGCACCGGCTTCGTGGAGCCGGGCGCACAGCATGCCGGCCTGCGCGTGCACGGCCCGCCACGCGGCGGAGGTCAGGCCCATACCCGGCGCCGGAGCACCGGGCGCCACGGTGAGCAGCAACGCCAAGTCGTCGGTGCGGCTGTCGAGGAGATGGGGCGCCCGGTTGTGCCCGAGCGCGGGAACGACGCTTCGGTGGGCTCTGGTCTCACGGGTGAAGAACTTCACCGAGGGCGAGACCTTCACGTACCAGCGGGCCTCTCCCTCGCCGGTCAGCTCCCATACCCGGGAACGGTGCCAGTCGTGCGAGGCGTCGCGTACGGCCACGACCGGACCGGTTCGCTGCTCGGCCCAGCGTTGCACGGCGGTGGGCAGGGGTTTCGTCTGCCTCACGCCGTGCACCTCGCACTCGGGTGCGCAGGGTACGAGGAGCGGGAGGCGAAGGCGTCGGCAGCGGCGAGGGTTGGTGGCACGAGTGCTCCTTGACGGGGCCCGCCCGTCCCGCCGGGGCGGGGGGCGGGACGGAGGGGGCGAGGTGACGGCGGTCAGCGGTCCTGCGACAGTTCCAGGAGTTCGGCGAAGGTCCCGCCGGCGTGGACAAGGTCGTCGTACCGGCCCTGCTCGGTGATCCGACCGTGCTCCATCACGATGATGTGGTCGGCGATCTTCGTGTTCTCCAGGCGGTGCGTGACCACGATCGTGATGCGGTCGGCGGCGATGGCCTTGATCTGCTCGAAGATCTGGTGCTCGCCGCGCGGGTCCATCTGGGAGGTGGGCTCGTCCAGGATCAGCAGCCCCGGGCGCCGGTACAGGGCCCTCGAACACGCCACGCGCTGCCACTGGCCGCCGGAGAGCTCCGAGCCACCGAAGACGTCCCGGGCCAGGAGGGTGTCCAGGCCCGCGGGGAGGTCCTCAACGGCCTCGCGCAGACCGACCGCGTCGACGGCTTCCCACGCAGGGGCGTCGTCGTGAGTGCGGGGCTGGCCGAGGGTGACGTTCTCGCGGACCCGCAGCGGCCACTGTGCGAAGATCTGCGGCACCAGGCCGGTGTTTGCCCACACTGTGGCGGGGTCCACCTCGGCGAGGTCGGTGCCGTTCCAGGTGACCTTGCCCTTGTCGGGCAGGTAGATCCCGGTCAGCAGCCGGGTGAGGGTGGACTTTCCCGAGCCGTTCGCGCCGACGATCGCGAGGATCTGGCCGCGTCGCAGCGTCAGGGAGACGCCGTCCACGGCGGGCTTGTCCTTGCCGGGGTACTGGTAGACGACCTCGTCGAGCCGGATCTCCTCCGTCGGCGCGGCGTGCGCGTGCGAGCCGCGCTTGGGGGCGCGGGCGGCGGCGTCGTCGAGGAATGCCTGCATGTCGCTCAGGTACAGGCTGGTGTGGAAGACCGCGGCGCCGTTGATGACCACCTGGGACAGCGCGGCGAGCGTGGTCTGCACGGCGATGACCGCCGTCGCCGCGACCGCGAGCTCGACCCGGCCGGAGACCGCCAGCCACGCCAGCGCGCCCCAGGTCGCGACGAGGAAGACACCGCCGGCCAGCGCGGAGAGCAGGGCGATCCGCAGGGTCCGCGGCGCGGCGGCCAGGGTGCGCCGGTCGCACCGGTCGGACAGAGCCCGGTACCAGAAGATGAGGTAGTCCGTCATCGAGTTGGCGCGGACCTCGTCGCCGTACTTCGACTCGGTCGCCCACCAGCGCATCATGCCGCGCACGTTGCGGTCGGCGATGTTGGCGTAGTGGATCTCGTAGTCGACCCGGGCGGTCAGCACCGCGCCGACGCCGGCCGGCAGCACCGCGAGCAGGAGCGGCGGCAACATCCACGGGTTCAGCACCGACAGCACGCCGCCGGCGGTGACCATGCGGATCAGCGCGGACAGGAACCGCTGAGCGTCGGTGACCATGACGTGCGTACGGACCACCCCCATCTCGGCCGCCTCATGCCGGTCCGAGAAGCCGTCCTCCGCGTAGGCCGAGGCCTCCACGCGGCACACCGCCTCGACCAGCGCGGTGTCCGTCTCCGTGGTCAGCCGCGGAGTGATCCGCCGCTCGGCGTACGCGGCGACCGCTCCCGCCGCGCGTGCCAGCGCGGCGGCGAGCGCCACCACCAGCAGCGGCGGCAGGGCGCCGCGCAGCCGCTCGCCGGCGGTGCCGTCCCCGAGGACCGGTGCCATGGCGCGGGCCGTGGCGGCCAGCAGTACGGCGGCAGAGACGCCTGTGACCACCTGGCAGCCGAGCAGGAGCTGCACGGCCCGCCGGTCGGTCCGCCACGAAAGTCGCACGATCCGGCCCAGAACGGCCGGGATCTGGGCGCACATCCGCCGGAAGGAGACCTCGGCGAGCGGATTGACGGAGTACTGCCCGCTGTACGTGATTTCCGCTGGCAGGGGCGGCGGAGGCACGGTCTTCTGCTGTTCGTTCGTTGCGGCCGAGGTCAAGGCGGGTCCCCCTAAACGGTCGTCTGGCGTGGTCGTGAGGCTCAACGACCACGCCGAGATATCGAACTGGTGTATTTGAGTCGCTTCGGATTTCCCGAGATAGAGCGGCTGGGGCCGTATGGAGAATGCACGGACCCAATCCCCGCAACAGGTCTGTGAAGCAGTGCAGTTGGCCGAATCGCCGACAGTGGTGTCCCCACGTGCCCGTGGGCGACGTCCACGACGCGCGTCGACGCCGTGGTCGACGATCACGCGGCCCGCTCCTTCCAGTCGCCGGTGACCCCGACCGCGGCCGCCGCGCAGCCGGCCGTCACCGTCGACGGTGGCTGGCCGCGCGGTGTCCGGGACGGCGGTGTTCTTGACCGTGTCGAACTGGGCGGTCTGCTGGGCGGGGGTGCAGGCCCGGTGCGGGACGCCGAGGCCGCCGGCCAGGGCCGGGCCTGCGGCTTGCGTGGCCATGAGGGTCATGAGGGTCATGAACTCAGCGAAGAGTGGCACGCAGGGCCTCCTCTAAGA
Organism: Streptomyces sp. NPDC002671; assembly: GCF_053592475.1. Lineage (NCBI taxonomy): Bacteria > Bacillati > Actinomycetota > Actinomycetes > Kitasatosporales > Streptomycetaceae > Streptomyces > Streptomyces sp. NPDC002671. The sequence goes on along the minus strand of NZ_JBSFVU010000019.1, from coordinate 47,523 downwards.
CAGGTAGCTGGTCCAGCAGCATCAGATCGGCCTCGTACCGCGCCCTGCCGTAGGACTCAAGTGCGGCGTCGACGATGTGCGGACGCTTCACTGGTGCCGAGAACGGAAACGTCGAGCAGAGCACGGCTGCACAGCCCACTCGGAGCGAGGACGCGAGGTCGTTCGCGGACGCCTTGGGGTTGGCGTCCCGGTAGGCCAGGGTGAGATCGGTGTATCCGGTGAGCCAGCCCTCCACACCGTTGGCCAGCACGCTGCTGGGGTCACAGCCCAGACGCGCGATTTCCCAGGCGAGGTACCAGGGTGTGGGCGGTCGGAAGTCCACGAACGCGGCGGCATCGTCGTCCTTCAACAAGACGTTGGGGCCGGACAGGTCGCCGTGCAGGATCTGGACCGTCAGCGGTGGAAGCGAAGCGAGGATGCGCTCGACGCCACCCAATAGAGCTTGCCGTTCACGCGTCGCCTGCAGCGACCATGCCTCGAACTCCCCAAGCCTGGGCTTGCTCTGGAACGCGAGAATCAGACTCTCATAGCGGTCTCGTGCGGTAGCCACGTCACACACCGCGGCGCCAGGTTTCAGGGTGGGTGCGGCGGCGGGGTGAGCGGCGAGCCGACTGTGGAGGCGGCCCATCGCTGTGCCGACGGCTGCCCACCGTGCACCCCTCAGGCCGCCTTCGGCGGTCGCGGTGTGCGGCACGTACGACCACAGGGACATCGGCAGGGGGCCGTGGGTCGCGATGAGTTCGTGCTCGCGCGTGCGGGTTGCCCGCGCGGTCGCGACACCTCCGTCGGCGCAGTACTCGGACAGTTCGACTGACGCCCGCTCCAGATCCAAGTGCTCTCGAGTGCGATAGACCTTGACGAAGTGCCGACGGCCCGTCTGGTCCACGATGGCGTAGTTGTCCGTCGAGGTGCCCTCCGGGATTCGCGTTATTTCTGCCGGGTGCAGTCCGTACGCGAGCACCAGCGTGTCGGCGACCGCCATGATCTGCTCCCTTTCCGCGGTGCGGCCGGGTGTGGAAGGCGCGGCGACAGGCTTGGTGGCGGGCTGGTGAGATGCGGTGGACATGGTCTCCTCGTCGAAGCGCACAGCGATAGTGGTCAGATGATGAGCGGGCGGCAGGTGGTCGGGTCGATCAGGACGCGGGCATGAACCGCGGCCGCCAGGTGCTCAGCGAGCTGCGGCGGGCCGCGCCGGGTGCAGCGGGGCCGCAAGATCGCCGACGGACAACGCTCCGTCAATTCGGTCATCTGATTGCGCCTCCCTCGTTCGGGTTGTGGCAGTACCCGAGCCCGACTCGGCACCACCACCAGCCGGCAGGGGACCGGCCGACCAAGCCGACACCGCGGCGCCCTGCCGCGTGAATCGGCTGATGGAGGCGGTGAACGCGGTAACCGACACCGGCTTTTCGTGGCGAGGGTGACCAGTTCGGCATCGCACAGGCGGGGCGTAGGGCCGGCCGGCGGGCGCCGCGGCACCAGGCAGGGATGCTCGTCGCATAGAGTGCGGGCGCGCGGGTGTCCACGTCATTCGCCGAAAGATGATCTTGGACACCTTCGTTCTCGATTCCGCAGGCATCCCTCGGGCCGCACCACCAGGAGGAACCAGTGTCATCCCCGCAAGTGATCACCCCCGTGGAGAAGCTCGCCGAGGCGAAGAAGCAGCTGAGTTTCCCGCGTATTGTTGTGATTTGCGGCTCCACTCGTTTCATGGCCGAGATGGCTGAGGCCGATCTGCGGGAGACCAAAGCCGGAAGGATTGTCGTCAAGCCGGGTTGCGATCTGAAGTCGCCGCACGAACTTTGGTCCGATCCTGTCGAGGCTGAGGCCCTGAAGGTTCGACTCGACGAACTGCACCGGTCGAAGATCTTGCTCGCTGATGAGGTGCTCGTAGTCGGCGACTACATCGGAGACAGCACCCGAGCCGAAATCGCCTACGCCCGGTCACTGGGCAGGCCCGTGCGGTTCACGCACCCCGAAGTCGACCCCGACGCCTGAGGGCCCACCGCCACACCCTCCGCAGGCGCCCCTTGGAATTGGTCATATAGCGGGTGGCTTGGCGGTGAAGGCGGGCTCAAGCAGCGGCGGAACGCATCGCGGCCGTTATGGCGGCAGCGAGCGGCCGCCGGTGGCTCATGACATAGAAGTGGTCGCCCTCGTACCTCTCGAGTCCGCGGAAGTGCGTGGTGAACGCCTGCCAGGAGAGCAGACGGTCCTCGCCGATCAGCCTGTCGCGGCGGCCCCCGAATACCGAGAGCGGAACGGGCAGCGGTTCGGGGTCGCGGGGAGGAGCCCAGGTGTCCAGGAGTTTGAAGTCGTTACGGAACACCGGGGCGAACTTGCGCCAGACGGCGTCGTTGTCGAGGAGCTGCGGTGGGCTGCCGCCCACGTTCCGCAGCCAGCCGCGCAGTTCGTCGTCGGACATCAGGTGAGGGCGGCCGTCGGCGCTGGCCTCGACTCGCGGGGCGCCGTAGGCGGACACCCCCAGCCAGTCCGGGAGCGGGCCTCCCTCGCGGAGAAGTTGGCGAGTGAGCTGGTAGGCGATGAGTGAGCCCATGCTGTGGCCGAAGAACCCGAAGGGCCGGTCGAGCAGTGGAGCGATGGCGCTGTGGAAGTAGTCGACCAGCCGATCGCAGTCGTCGATAAGCGGCAGTGCCTGCAGCCGGCCTCGGCCGGGGGCCTCCAGGAGGCAGAGTTCCCAGTCCTCGGGGAAGTGCTCGGCCCAGCCCCGGTAGAGCAGGTGTGAGCCGCCGGCGTGGTGGAACATGAACAGGCGCGCGGCTGGGTCGCTCAGCGGCCTCGGGCGGATGAGCGGGCAAGCCGACGTCTCGTCGGCGAGCTTGGAGGCGAGGAAGGCGTGCAGCTCAGCGAGGGTGGTGGCACCGCTGACGGCCACGGCGTTCTCCGGGACGCCGTACGCGTTCTCCACGCGGGTGGAGATCTCGAGCATCAGCAGCGAGTCGATCTCGAGTTCGTCGGCGAAGTGCGCCTGGTCGGTGACCTCCTCGGGTTCGATCTCCAGTGCTCCGGCTATCAGAACGCGGAGCTCCTCGATGTTCACGGACGCAGTGGTCATTGGTGTTCCCCTGGCTCCTACGTGGATGGACGACTGCGGTTAAGGGGTCAGCAGCAGAGCGGCTGCCGCGTCGTGGTGAGGGCCTCCAGCTGTGGCGAGCACGTTCCCGGTGGTGGCGTCGCTCTCCAGATGGGCAGCCGCGGCAGCGCACTGCAGGACGCCCAGTGCTCCGGACAGCGGGCCCAGCTGGGCCTCCAGGTCGATCCGGCGAGCGGCTGCGAGCAGCTGGCACGCGCCGGCACCCGCCTCGTCGACGAGCCACAGTCCGACGGACTTCTCCTCCGTCACACCGGCGGAGGCCAGCGCCGCAGCGAGGTCCCGGGCCCGTGCGTACCCGGCGATCGTGGCGCGCGGCCGCGTGCCACGGGAAGCGGCTACGTCCGCTGACTCGAGGACGATCGCGACCGCCGCGTCGGTGGACTGCTCGCCGAGCAGCCTCGTCACCACCTCGTTGGCCGGTTCTACTCCGACGACGACGGCTGCTTCGGCGCGCCCGGCCACGATGAGGTTGCGGGCCCAGGCGAGGGCGTCCAGACCGCTCGTGGTGCCGTTGCAGACGGTGAGGTTGGGGCCGCGCAGCCCGTAGCGGATGGCCACCCAGCCGGCGATGACGTTGCTTGAGGTCTGGGGCAGGCCCAACGGGCTGAGGCCCCTGACGCCTTCCCGGGTGATGGTGTCGGTGGCTTCGCAGATACTGTCCACATTGCCGAGGTTGGTGCTGACCACGACGGCGGTCGCATTGGCCACGCCCGTGAGCGTGGCGTCGGCATCGGTCAGACCCGCGTCGTGGAGGGCGAACTCGGCGACCCGCAGGGCGAGCCGGGACGCACGGTCCTTGTGGCGCAGCTCGCGTCCGCTGAGTCCAGTAGCCGGGTCGAAGCCTCCCTCGCCGGGCAGCGGTCCGAGGAGGTCGCCGTAGGTCGCGACACCGGGGAGCGCCAGCCCGATGCCCGTGACGACGACCTCCCGGACGCTCGGGTTACTCATGCGTGCGGTGCTCGTCGTACTCATCGGGCTGCCTCCACGATCGCGACGGCGTTGATCCCTCCGAAGCCGAAGGCATCGACCTGAGCGATGTTCAGGTCGCCGGATACGGGGGAGCCCTGCACCAGGCGCAGTCCCGTGGCCTCGGGGATTGGGTCGGTGAGTCCCAGGACCGGGGGTACCGTCCCTTCCTTCATGGCGAGCACCGCCATCAGGAGGCTGAGGAGTCCCGAACCGCCCAGGGTGTGGCCGGTCATCGCCTTGATGGCGGTCATCCGCGGACCGGTTCCGGCGCCCTGGAAGATATGGCTCAGGACGCTCGACTCCGTCGCGTCGTTGAGGGGGGTGCCGCTGCCGTGCAGCATCACCAGGTCGATGTCTTCCGCCCCTACCCCGGCTCTGCGGTAGGCGTCCTGGACCGCGCGGGTGATGCCGGCGGGGTCGGGCGCGGTGGCGTGGTGGGCGTCGCAGTTCATGGACACACCGCGCACCCGGGCGTGGACAAGCCCTCTCCTGGTGCCAGCGTGCTGGACGACGACGGCTGCCGCGCCCTCACCCATCAGCATGCCCTTGTGCGAAGCGTCGAAGGGGCGCAGCGCGTCGGGGATGTCGTTCTGGACCCGGTCGAGCGTGCCGAAGCCGCTCTCGGTCACGGCGTCGGTGCCGGCGACGACGACCGTGTCGGCCATGCCTGCCTCGATCATGTCGATGGCCAGGCCGAGCGCGTACAGCGAGGCCGAGCAGGCGTTGGCGAAGGTGTACGTGGCGGACGCCGCGAGTTCCGCCTGCAGGGCGGTACCGAAGTGCAGATCCTCAAGAGCGACGTCCGCGCCGTCGCGCCACCACAGTTCGAGGCTGCGCTGCTCGCGCATGGTCGTCCCGACCAGCACGGGCACCTGGGACAGGTCCTCGCCCAGGCCCGCGTCGGCGGCCGCCTGGCGGACGACCGTGGTGAGCCAGCGGGTGGCGCGACCTGGAAAGTCCCCGCCGCCCCCGGGCCGGTCGTCGATCTCGTAGGCGTACCCCGCCCGGTACTTGCCCGGGTCGAACGCCTTCAGGGGCTCGCGGCTCTCCTGGCCCGCGCACAACGCGGCGAATATCTCTTCGGGGCTGGCGCCGATGTTCGCGACGGCGGCCATGCCCGTGATGTCCCAGGTCACGACTGTGCCGCCGCCTTCCTCAGCTCGAAGGCGGCGAGCTTGCCGGTCGACGTGGTCGGGAGCGCTTCACGGAACTCCAGACGGGCGGGCCGCTTGTAGGCGGCAAGCCCGCCACGGATCGCGGCGATCACCGCGCGCCGCACCACGGCTTCGTCGGATCCCGGCCGGACCACCAGGTACGCCACGGCCTGCTCCAGGCCATCAGCATCCCGGCCGCCGACCACCGCGCAGTCCTGGACCCCCTCAGCGCCGCGGATGACGTTCTCGATCTCACCTGGCGCGACCTTGTAGCCGCCCAGATTGAGCAGGTCATCGAAGCGGCAGAGATGGGTGAACGTGCCGTCCGGCGCACGGCGCACCACGTCGCCGGTGTAGGCGCCGCTGTCGGCGAAGGTGGCCACTGCGGCCTCCGGGCGGCCGATGTAGCCGAGGGCGACGGTCGGGCCGGCGATGTGGAGTCGGCCCTCCTCCCCGTCGGCGACGGGCGTGCCGTCCGCAGCGCGGACGGTCGCGGTTATCCCGGGCACCGGCACCCCGAAGGTGCCCGGACGCTCTCGTCCCGGTGGGGTGCCCACGACTGTGTAGAGCACCTCGGTGGCGCCGAGACCGTTGAGCAGCTCAGCCTGGAAGGCGGTGCGGATCCGCTCGCTGAGCGGAGCGGGCAGATTCTCGCCCGCCGACACGCACAGCCGTACGGAGTCGACCGCCGCCGTCTCGGATGCGTTCAGCAGCGCGGCGTACAGCCGTGGGACGGAGAACAGGACGGTGGGTTGGTGGTGTTGCAGAGCGGCGGTGAGCGAGTGGACGTCGACCGTGCCGCGGATGAGTGCAACGCGGGCGCCGGCCGCCAGAGGGCACAGGACCGAATTGCCGAATCCGTAGCCGAAGGACAGCCGGGCGCTGGAGAGCACGGTGTCCTCGGGAGTCAGCGCCAGTACGGTGCCGATGCCGTCGGCCATGGCCGTGATCGCTTCCGCCGAGTGCCGGACTCCCTTGGGCATGCCGGTGCTTCCGGAGGTGTACTGCACGAGCGCCTCACGCCCTGCACTCCAGGCGGCCGGGGGCCCGGCGTCCTGCGGGCGGCGTGCGGGGCCGGGCTCGGCCGTGGCCAGCGCGGCGAGGACGTCCGCGCCGGCGAACTGGGTTGTCGTGCCGAACAACTCCTCCAAGGCGCGTTGCCGCGTGGGGGCTGCGTCGAGGTGCACCATCGCGGCGGCACAGTTCTCGGCGATGTAGCGGACTTCGTCGTCCGTGAGCATCGGGCTGATCACCACGGGGACGCAGCCGTGCCACCACAGGCCGAGGACGGCGACGACGGTCGCTACAGAGTCTTCGGCGACCAGGAGGCCGCGGGCCCCCTCAGGCACGCCTGCCGCCCTGAGGGCCCCCGCGTACCCACGTGCCGCCTGAAGGAGGGCGGCGTAGGTGATCGCCCCCGCCTGAGGGTCGAGGTAGCTGATCCTTTCGCCCCGGCCGGCGGAGACATGACCCGCCACCAGGTGGTCGAGCAGGTCGACCCTGCGGAGGCTTGCCGCGCGTTCGCTGAGCACGGACACCGCGGCGTCCAGGCTGGTGAGGGCTGCCGCTTCCTCAGCGTGCAGGGCTCCGAACTCGCGCTCGATCGCGACCGTGACCGCAACCTTCTCCAGGGAGCTCATCCCGAGTTCCTCATAGAACAGGGCACTGGACTTGATGCCCTTCTTCTCGACTTCGAGAACAGACGCCACGATCTCTCGCAGCCTGTCGAGGACTGTATCGATGGGTTCTTCATCACGCACCGGCTGGGGTCCTTTCCGTATCTTCGTAGCCGAGAAGGGAGACCTGATTAGACAGAGAGCGAGAGTGGGTCGGAGACCTGCTTTCCCGCCCCTGATTCTTTCGCCGGAACGCCGCTTGTTTCCGGTCAGGAATTGAAGAGCGGAATTGAGTGCCGCAGCACTCGGCAGGAATGTTCAGGATTCCAGGCCGACCTCACAGGGGAACAGCACAGAAACGCCCTGGGGCTCCTCCGTGAAGATGACCCTCTTGGAAAGCGCGGACATGAAGCCGAGCTCGAAGATCGTTCCCTTTCCAACGCGGCCGCCGGGGTTGCATACGACCACAGCGTCGGCCCGCCTGAACGCGTCCACGTGCATGTACTTGTGCCGCCACGTGTCGCGATCGTTCTTCAGACCATCCTGGTAGTCGAAGAGGATGAAATCGGTCCCCACGGTCTCCGGCTTGACCCTCGTGGAAGGAGGGCTCAGCACCGCGGTACCGCTCCCGCGCAGACGGACTATGACGTCCTCGATGTACCCCAGAGACTGCTGGAAGCTGCCGCAGACAACAGCATTCCGGAATTCCCTCCGGGTCAGGCCTTCCATCAGGTCGTTCGACCCGCACGCGGCCATGCCTGTTTCCAGGTAGAACTGCTCCAGCTCAGGCCTGACTACGTTGAAGTAGAGGCCGGTGTCGACATAGATGCTGTTGACCAGTGCGGCCGCTTCCGAGTGCGGGAGCTGCTGAAAGACCCCGGTGGCGTGCAGGCGCGTGGTCTTGTTGTCAACGACCTCGCTGAATTCCGTGAGCCCGACGCAGAACTCGCCCACCCTTTCTGCCAGTGCCTCGTGCGCACGACTGCCTTCGAACGCGAGCCGCTCCCTTTTGAGAAGTTTCAACTCGCCGCCCTGGAATCGGTGGACGCTCACGCGTTCCGAGTTGAAGTGGACTAGGAGCCTGCCTTCTGCCGCCAATGTACTGCTCTCCTTCTTCTCGTTCCAGCGCGCTCGGATCAGGGACTTTCGTCTATTCAGCTGAGAGGTGGGCGCATTCCGGATAACGCAACGACTAATCACCCTGTCTACGGAAGGCGTCGAGATACTTCTCGACAAACTCTTCCTTCCTGTCCCCGTTGTATTGGGTGATGAAACGCGGGTGCTCCAGAGGAACGATCTCCCGGAAAAAGCGCTGACCCTCGTTCACCTTCGACAAGTACGCGAAGTTCTCACCAACGCCGATGCAGTAGCACACCGAGGTGTCAATTCCGAATGCCAGCTGGCGTTTCAGGGCGTTCACCATGAAAGACCCCAGAAGTTCCAGCAGCTTCTTGTTCTCGTAGTAGTTGCAGTTGACCTCTTTCCCCTTGGAGTTCGTTCTCACCACACCAAGAGGACACACAAAACTCATGACGAAGTCGGCATAGAACTTGCCGCGGCCCCCGTAGCGGCTGATGACGTCGTGCAGAAAGTCGGCGGAACGCCGGCTCACCGCGTAGCCGTCTACATCGACTCCCGTTTCGTCCTCGAGGAGCTTGGCATCTTCGAACGGGACCCCGGTCACCGCCGTTCCGCGTCGGGCCGGCGAGCTCCCCAGTACCAGACGGCGCGGCCTATCGTCGTCGTAGTACTTGTTGTAGAACGCAGCCGTCACATCCCGCACGCGCTCCTTCTGGGGGCCGGTGAACGGGTTGATGACCGCGAATCCGGGAGGAAGTTCAAGCGTTGTTTCCGCAAGCTTCTCGTTGAACCGCAGGATCCGACCGGCAACAGTCGCTCGCCCGTTCATTACAGAAGTCCTTCCTTTACGCTGGTCACTCTGAACAGTCAGGTCACGCCTGGCCGTCTGCGATTTAGTGCTCCCACAGAAATGGGGGGACGTCGTGAACGTGGCCGGCCGGAGTGAAAACACTAGGCGGAGATGGCCGACAGGTAGATCTCGGTACCTGTCGGGAACACTCGGATGTTCTTGAATCCGGCACAGTCGAGCTCCTCGCCAATCAGATTGGCTGTGTCCATCCCGCGATAGAGGTCGACGAACTCAGTGCCGGGGATGATCAGTCCTGGCACGACGCAGCCCCGCTGAGTATACAGAAATCCGTTGGCTACGGAGACGATAATCACCGCGCCCGGCTTCAGTACTCTGTGCGCCTCTAAGGCCGCTGCGGACGTATCGAAGAACGACGAGTTGTACGTTCTCAAGGAGACATACAGGTCGTAACTGTCTTTCGGTAGGGCAGACAGGTCTTCGGCGCTAGAGACGACAATTCTCGACGAGGGAATGCGTCCGCTTATATTCGCAAGGCCACGTTCCGCGATATCGACAAAGGTGATCTGCGGGCAATCTGAAAACAAGGCTACTGCTTCGTGGCCTGCTCCGACGCCGACGTTGAGGATGTTGACGGTAGACAGAGACCTTGTGGACGACCTCCTGTATACCGACATGAAGTCGTCGGTCCACCTCAAGTTGGCGACACGAGCGTCGTACGCGTAGTCATAGGTGCCGTACTTCGCGTCAAACGCTTCGGACAGTGCGTTGTTTACGGCGCGATCAGCCTCTTTGTGCTCGATCCCATATCTCTGGCAGATTAGAGAAGCGAGCGCAAACCTCCCCCTGTTCGCAATGACATCACTCCTGGAAAGCGCGAACCCCCTCGACCTCAGCCTGGTGGAGACGACTTCACTGATGCGATGTGTGGAGTAGTGGGGGTTGCACTCGATATTTTGCTCGCTCGCTGCGTAGAAATCCCGGTTCTGCTCGAGGATCTCGCGCTGCAAATCGTCGGGGAAGCGGTGTACATGACCTCGTGCAGTGACGGGATCGTCATCGAGGTAACTCGTCAGCGCGGGGTCTGGCAGACCGATAAAAACCCTGTCGATGCGCACTTCCTTCAAGAGCTCGGCGAGCTCAAACGACCAGGCCGCTGACAGGGTGTTGATCGTCAGATATACGCTGTGCGCGCTGGATGTTCCGAGTTTTTGAATCCTGTACCGCAGAGTGCGATACCAGGATGCGCCGCGTACTTCGCCCTCGAAAGCGGAGCAAATCAACTCGTCGTGTTCAGAAACGAGCGCAACGCCGACCCGCCGACCTGATTGCGGCGCCCTTTGTGCTATGCCAATGGCGTAGTTCATCCAATAGGTGCTGTTCGGGCTCATCTGGGCCTCCATGTCTCACCTTGCGCGGCACGCACGGGGGGTGCCCCTGTTCCTCGGGGACGTGGGCAGGCGGGCGCAGTCCGGGGATTCATGGCACGGACGTCCCTTGAGCGGAGCTGGCCGAGCTCTACCAGCTCGGCTCGCAGGGCCGGTGGCCGGCCTCGAAGCCGAACTTCTTGCCGATGGTGAAGGCCCCGGACGGCAGCGGAACGGAACTGAGATTCATGAGCTTCCTTCGCGCGTTGGGGATGAGGCGGCTTCGGCCGCCGGAGGAGTTCACACAGCGGTCGGCCATCGGGTCTGAGCCCTGGTGGGCCGTACGCTCACACCACGCACCTGACCGCTGAGATGATCGAGTGTCGATCAACTGTGTGTCTTGCAAAAGGAGTTGGGGGTCATCCTGCGGTAATCCCGGCCGTCGCGCAGCTACGCTCAGCGCAGGCACGCTTGATTGGATGACGACGTGGCCGAGAAGAAGCACCCGCTGGCACGGGCGCGGATCGTGCGCGGGATGACAGGGGTTGATCTCGCCCGAGAGATCCGTAGCGCGGCCAACCGCCGCGGGTTGAGATCGGGCGCGACTAAACAACGCGTCTACAAATGGGAAACAGAGGGCGTCACACCCGATGCCGACTCGCAGTCCTACATCGCCGAGGCGCTGGGGGTTCCTGCCGAGGTGGTGGACCCTCACTCGTGGCCGAACTGGCTGCCGGGCGTCGGCGGCATGGTGATCCCGCTCGGTCCTGCCAGCCCGGTTCCGGCCCTCCGAGAGGCATTGCGAACAACCATGGAACGCTCCACCCGCCGTACCTTCCTGACCGCCATCTCCGGTAGCGCCTTGGTCACGCTGGCCAGCACCTGGGCATCGACCGATACCTGGGCCCTGACGGCCGACTCGGCGCAAGGCTCCAAACCGGTCGGGGCGGAACTGGTCGCCCTGCTCGAAGAAACCAGCGCCCGCCTGACCGCCCAGGCAACCGAACAGCGCCAGCACACCGCACCTCTGGTTGACGCGCTCCTGACCACGGTCACGGACATCATCGAAGGCAGCCGGTACAACCGGCCGGTCAAACTGCGCCTCCACGCACTCGCCGCGAGCCTGAGCCAGACGGTGGGCTGGCACCGCTTCGACTACGGATGGCACGCCGAGGCGAGCCAATACTGGATCGCCGGCCTGCACAGCGCCCACACCGCAGGCGACCGCGACATGGGCGCGGCTCTGCTCGGCGACCTCGCCTACCAGGCCTCTTGGCGGGACGATCCACGTACGGCCGCCGGCATTCTCGAACGGGCCCTGTCCGGGATCCGGCACCCGGCCGCGCGGTCCCTGCTCCAGCTCCGGCTCGCCCGCGCCCTGGCAGCACAAGGAGAGCGCCGAGCTACCCTGCGGGCCCTCACGGCAGCCGAGCGCCTTCTCGATGCCTCGTCCGGGGAGCCGATGCCGGCGTGGTGCGCGTGGATGTCCAATGCCGATCTGGCCGTGGACTCGGGCCAGGCACTGCTCGACCTGGGAGACACCTGCCGCGCCCACCAGCTCATCCGCGAAGGCCAGAAGCTGCTGCCGCCCAGCCGCGACAAAACCCGTGGAGTCTTCCTCACCTACCAGGCGCGTAGCCACCTCCGCCTGCGAGAACCCGAACGCGCGGCCGAAGCCGCCCTGCAGGCACTCCAAGTTGCTCAGCGCATCGGTGCCCCTCGGTGCGTCAACCTGGTACGTGAGCTTGTACCGAGCTTCAAGACGTACCCGGGAGCCCAGGGTGTTCGTGAGCTCCTGGACCAGGTTGCTGCCTAACCGGACCCAGGAGGTTCCGCAGCCTCGGGCGGCGTGCAGGGCCGGCTTTCCCCCCACCCAGATCCGAGAGCGGTCGCTGTCCGCGGTAGACACGCACCGTACGGTCCGCGAGGCGTGCATCCCGATGTTTGCGGCGACCGAGCCCGTGACGTGGGACCGGTTCTGCCAGCTGTGGATCGCCCGAACCGCGGAGCCGCGGCAACGACCCCTGATCCACGAACGGGTACCTGGGCAGACGACCTGCACGGCAGTGCAGCCGAGGGTGTTGGCTTCGGCGTACAGTTCGCGTCGGCCGTCCTCCCCGGCGCCGCGGCCAGTCCTGCCTTGGCCTGCTGGACGGCGTGCCGCACCGCTTCGGCGAGCGGCGTGCGCGGGGTAACCGTCTCCGGCTCGGGACCGACGAGGGAGATCCGTTCGCGCGGCGGGCACTGTCCGCCCAGCACGGCGGCCCGCCACTGCGGGGCAGTTGTTACAGGGCCTTGAGCAGGACTTCAGCGCTCTCCCCGTGCGGGAGCCGACCTGGCGAGCCCGGCGACCACAGCGACCCATTTCCGCAGCGTCACGGGCCAGTTCGCCCGCGAGGTACGCTCTCATCGTCCGTACTGAGTCCGCGCGGCACACCAGCCTGTACACCGCGGCACAGTCGTGGTCCGCAAGCGCGGCCCAGATGTGCCAGGCACGCAGCTCGTCCCAGGTCAGCAGCGCGGCATCGTCGACGGCCACGAGGATCGTCGGCGCGTCGTGGTGGCCGAAGGTGGCCAGCACCGTTGGTGCGACGGCGATCCGCTCCACCGGCGTCGGATCCTCATGCAAGGCGTCTCGTTGGGCGTAGGAACAGGTCGCGGGATGGCCCGAGAACAGGCTGCACGACGCGTTCACGTCCCCACCCTTTCGGTCGCAGTCGTCGTGTGCGCAGCAACGCGGCTCCTCCGCAGTGGCCCAGACGGCCCACACCGCTCCGCCCCGGGGGCCGGCGAGCTCCCGGACGATCCCCTGGTGCCGCTCGCGTTCGTATTCCGCCAGCGCGCACACGACGGAGCCTCGCACCATCCCGGGAGCGTCGCGTCGTTCGACATGGGCCTGGTTGCGCAGCTCCTCGGTGACGCGCACCCGCGCCCCGCAGGTTCGTGGGCGGCTCGCTGCTACCACGGGAAGAGGTTCCTTTCGCTCGTATGGTGGCGAGGGGCGGTCAGGCGGCGCGCGGCGGGGGCACATCGTCACGGGTGAGGACTCCGTAGGCGTGGCCGAGGCGAATCAGGTGCGCCTCGTTGTCCGCGCCTGCCTTCGACACGAGCCGGGCGGTGGCGCCCTCAAGGTCGAACTGTTCGATGCCGGCATGCTTGGCGATGTCGGCCGCGGTTGAGTGCAGCGCGTGGGCCTGCCACAGCAGACACTCCTTCGCGTCGAACGAGGCCGGCGCCGCCACGGTCTCGGGCAGGGGCAGCTGTCCGCTGACGAGGCCCATCTGCACCTTGACCGGAGGCGTCTTGACCTGGAGCTTGTGGCCGATCTGCGCCGAGTGCCGGTTGAAGGTGGAGCGCGCCATGTTCAGATTGGCCGCACCGACGCCCGGATCCTGCCCGAGGGAGATCTGTTCGAGAACCAGACGCTCCGTGATGGTCAGGGGGGTAACGATGATGTTGGTGCCGGGAAGGCGGGTCATCTCTATCTCCGGTAGTTGATGGTCAGCGGTGCGCGCCGTGCGCGCGGTAGCGGGACAGCCCGGATAAAGGTCTGGTCAGAAAGCGAGCCGATCGGATCCGCCGTCGGCTTTGTCATTACGGCGCCCCGGGTCGGTGCGCGCCATACACCGGACTACGCGGCGGAGGTGAGGTTGTCCCACCCTGGGGGCCTGGTCCGGGTGCGTTCCAACATGCGGATAACGTTGATGGAGAGAGCTGCGCTGGCGAGGGTGCCGAGCGCGATGCGGCGCACCGCGTCGCCCCACTCTGTTCACGGCTGATTCCCTGGGGTGGAGGTGAGGCAGACACCGGCGTCGTGAAGCTGCTGGGCGTTAACTGCGGAAAGCTTCCCCTTCCGGTATCGGTAGAGGCACGAATTGAGCCACTGGCCCAAGCGGAGTTTGGCGGGCGGTTGGGTTACGTACTTGTTCGGCACGCGCAGGCTCCCGTGTTCGGTTCTGAAGTCCTTGAGTGCCTGAATGTGGAGGTCGAAGCGGAACCGTTGCAAGTCCCAGGCGAAGCCAAGATTATCGAGTTCTCTTCGCTGATCCTTGGTCAGTTTCTCTGACTCGTAACGGACACGCACGACCTGGGTGCCCAAGTTCCGGTCCTGGACGGTGTATTCCTGCCGCACATCGAGGTGGCCATACTTGTGTCTGAAATGGGTCAGGTCGGCGATGAATTGACCCCACCAGTCAGGGGTGTTGTCCCACACGAACCCCTCGGCGTCCAGGGCCTTCACCTTGGCGGCGTCGACCTCACCGCGGCCGTGAGCGACTCGAAGTCTCGCGGCGATGGTGCCGAGATTGAAGGTGGTGCCGTCGTCGTGCTGGGCGACATAGTCCTTGTGAATGTGCAGATGACCGTGCTTCTTTTTATAGGCGCGTAGTTGATGGATTAGCAGCTGGAATCTGTGCTCTGCGTATGACCAGACCATGCCCAGCGCTTCCATCTGCTGTATCTGGCTTTGGGTGAGGGCGTCCTCGCGGTAGCGGCGGCGCAGGTCGGATATCCAGATGCCCAGCTTCAGCCCGGTAGAGGTGATGTGTCCCTGGGGGACAAGGAGGTTGCCGTACTTCGCAAGGTAGAGCTCGGCGGCGCGGAGGTTTTCAGACCAGGAGGAGGTCGTCATCCGGACGGTGCGTACGCTGACTGCCTGGGCGAATCTTTCGGGCACAGGGATCCCGCTGAAGGAGAGCCAGTCCGGCAGCATGTCGGCCGGGCGGCGCCCGACGTCGGGCTCTGCCAGCGTGCGCCGGGTGGTCTCCAGCTCCAGCGACAGCTCCTCATCGTGCGAGGCAAGCGCCCGCACGGTTTGCCAGACAGGACCGAAAACAGAGGAGGACAGTGCGGTTTCGGGGTCCTGACCGGCATCAAGGACGACCGGGACGATGATCGATGCGGTCTTTGGTCTGCTGCGGTCACCACGGCGCAGGGCACGCCCGGTGGCCTGGATGGTGTCGATCGTGCCCCGGGCGTTGAGGAAGCACACCGCGTCGACTGCCGGCACGTCGACGCCCTCGGACAGCACCCGCGCGTTCGAGATTACGGTGAGGCCCTCGTCGTCTCCCGCAAGCCGGCCCAGGGCGCGACGCCGTTCGTGCGGATTTTGGTTGCCGTGGACGAAGTCGGCCCACAGGGATGTGGGCCGCTCGTGGGGGGCGAGCAGGGCATAGGCGTGCGGGAGCAGGACGGAGAACCACTTCGCGTCCTGGACGCTGCGATGAAAAGTGATCATGCGGCGGATCCCGTGCTCGTGTGCCGCACGGAGCACGGCCAGCTGCGTGGCGAGCATGGATGCGGCGACACCTGCCTTGCCGACCTTCAGGTAGGCGTCGGCCGTCCCCAACAAGGCTCTTACCTGCTTACCCGTGACGACGGGCACCACGAGGCGGTAATCCGCCAGCAGCCCGAGCTGGATGGCTGTGGCGAAAGACAGCCGATAGGCGACAGGCCCGTACAGGCGCTCGTCGGCCATGCTGATCACCTCGTCGTGATCTCCGGTCACCACCCGCGGCGTCGCGGTCAGATAGAGCCGGCGCCTCACCGCGAGGACGTCGTCATAGTGGATGGCTGCCCAG
Source organism: Streptomyces sp. NPDC002671 (assembly GCF_053592475.1). NCBI lineage: Bacteria > Bacillati > Actinomycetota > Actinomycetes > Kitasatosporales > Streptomycetaceae > Streptomyces > Streptomyces sp. NPDC002671. The sequence goes on along the minus strand of NZ_JBSFVU010000019.1, from coordinate 31,838 downwards.
GACTTTCCCGCGGCCCCGGCAGTTCGATGGGCCTCGTCGATGACCGCGACGTCCGGCGCGGCAAGACCGTGGAGGGCCTGGGCCTCCGTCAGGACGCCGAGGCTCGCGTAGGTACTGGCGATCGTGACCGGCCCGGGCATCGAGGCAAGTTGTGCCAAGTGGCCCGCGTCGACGGTCACCGCGGTGTCCGCGGCCTGTGCCTCCTGGCCACAGCGGCGCGCGCCCAGGATCTCCTTGTCGGAGCACACTGCGACGATCCGGCCCAGCGCCGGCCGCCCGAGATGATCCGCCCACTCCCGCATCGTCTGGTGGACCAGCTCCAACGTCGGGACGACGACCAGTCGCTGCCCCTGGCCGGCCGCGGCGACGCGATGCGCCACCTCGGCCCCTACGCGGGTTTTCCCCGTGCCGCAGGGCAGTACCCCGGTGGCGCGGCTGGTGGCGGACAGAACCTTGCAGGCCGCGTCCGCGGCCTCGCTCTGGTGCGGGAACAGCGCACGCTCGGATGCCTTCAGCATCGGTGATTCTCTGTTGCTTTCTGTATGAGGGGAGGCGGGCACTGTCGTGTCGGCGCGCGCCCGCGCTGACAACGGGACCGCTACCCGCCGGATGGGGGCTGGTCAGGCGGCCGGATCGACGCGTTCGCGGTAGATCTCGATGACCGCGTCGAGGTTGTACGTCACGGCCACGGTGTGGTCCTCGGGCAGGCCCCGCCTGTCGACGACTTCGACATGCACGACGGCCGACGGCGTGAAGCCGCTGGCTTCGGTGCGCCGTACCAGGCCGGTCACCCCGTACTCCGCCGCGCTCACCAATTTCTGCGAGTCGATATGCGTGGTTACCAGCACGGTCCTGGGAGAGCTGGTGCGCCGGATGTGCCGCAGCAGGCGCAGGACGTCTTGGTCGAACGTGTCGAAGACGAGCATGACGACCTCGGCGACGCTGAAAGCGGCATACGGCATGGAGCGTCTGCGAGGCGGCATCCTCGCTGCGGCCGCCTCGCGCATGGCACGGGCGCGTCATATGAGGCCCTGCCGCATCGCGTACGCCACCGCGTGCGACCGGTTGCGTAGTTCGAGACGCGACATGACAGCGTGCATGACGCTCTTGATGGTGCGCTCGGAGTAGGAAAGCTTCGCCGCGATGTCGGCGGTGTCGAACCCCTCCGCCACTAGTCGCAGTACCTCGATCTCGCGATCCTGCAGACCGGCGAAGCTGAGCCCACGCGGGGCCAGGACCTGGTTCTCGAGCCGTCCGATACTCTCCAGGAGCCGCCCTACCAGGTCGGGGGGCAGGTGCCCGTCACCGTTGACGGCTGTGCCGATGACGTGGATCAGGTGATCGGGCGTGGCCTCGGCCCGCCGAACCACCCCGGAAACCCCGCACTCCGCGGCACTCACCAGCTGCTGCTCGTCGATGTCGGTGGTCACCAGCACCGTGCGCGCCGTGCTGGTGCGCCGGATGTGCCGCAGCTGCCGCAGCACGTCCGCGTCAATGGTGTGCACGACGAGCACCACGACCTCAGGCGCCGGATCGGCGGTCTCGCTCAAATCGGTCAACGTAACCTCGGGGCGGACGCGCAACTGGCTGGTTATCCCGGCCTGCGAGATCGGGTCCTGGGCGCGCAGTGCCACTACAGTCCGTCGCACGATCACACCCCCTCGTCCCTAGCGATCGGATCACTGCTCACCGCAGACTCCCCTTACCGGCGCCACGGTCGTTTGCCATGAGACGTGTATCGGACCAACTCGCGAGCGCGAGATCCTTGGGGTCGGTGCGGGTCCGGCTGCGGCGGATTGGCTTGGGACGGGGCTTCCTCGATCAGCGTCGTCTCTGTTGAGGCGTCGTCAGGGTGCGAGGAAGCAGCAGCCTGGAGGCGGGGAGGTGTCATGCCGCACCTGCCAACGTGTTCAAGACGTCGCCGGAGGCGTCGGCAGAGCCTGGCAAGCCGACGAGTCGCTCGCGCAGTGCGGCCAGCGCGATGTCGGCGGGAGGCAGGCCGAGAACGGCGCGGCGGGTATCGAGATCGGCCGCATCGCGTACGGGGTACGGCTCCGCCAGTCCGCCAGGGCCAACGCGGTACTGGGTGCCGAACTCCTGCGGTTGCCGGCTGTTGGCCAGGGCCCGGTCGTGCAGATGGGCCCACTGGTGTGCGGGGGCGTCGTGGGCCATGACGGCTTGGCGCAACAGGTGGGCGGCGGTCCGCTGGAAGTCGGGGTCGTCGTCGGCGTGCAGCGCGATCAGCCACGCGGCGCGTGCGGCGGCCGAGCCGAGGAGTCGGTGGCCGGGCCATCCTGCGTGCTCGGCGACGATCCTCCGTAGTACCCGAGCGTTTGCGTGATCATCGTGCCGACCCCGGCCGAGCTGGACACCGTCGAGCTGGTTGCGGACGTGGCGGGCCCAGCGGTCGGTCGATCGCTCGGCACGCGCCAGTAACTCGCGGGCGAGGGCGGGGCGGAGCGGTTCGGCGCTCGTCATGAGGGTGAACCTGTCGGGACGGGGACGGTGGAGTCGATGACGTTGGCGAGGGCGGGGCGATGCTCCGCAGCCAGTTGTAGACGGGCGATTCGCTCACCGCCGACCGAGGTCCCCGTCCCGACGTGGCTCCAGCCCAGGTCGCTGACATAGGCGATGAGGTGGGAGACAGGGTCCGCAGGGAGGTCGGACCGGGCCAGTAGGGCTTCCGTACGCACCCAGGACCGGCCGCGCCGAGCGGCGACATCCGACGCCCAGAGCGTCAGCACCCGGGCGACACTGATCCCTGCGAGGCCGGGCAGCGTGTAGACGTGCCTGAGGAAGACGCTCGAAGCGTCCGTGATACCCCAGTGCCTCAGATTCGGATCCAAGTCGAGTATCAGGCAACAGACCAGGACGCCGTCCTCGAACAGGCCCACGCTCTCGGTCCGCACGTCACGGAAGAGGGCGGGGACGTCCACACGGCTGGGGACCGGCAGGCCCTTACGAGTGAGCCAATCAAGCCGGTCGACGACGAGGGCCGCGGCCTCCGCGTGCTCGGCACTGGTGCGCAGGGGACACATCTGGTAGGCGGCGTACGGTCGGTCGGGGGCGTCAGGCAGCTGCCGATCCTGCACGGTCCGGGATCCCTGACGACTCACCGGCTTGCTCCTGCGGTCGACGCGTGCTGGCCCGTACGGTCGAGCAGGTTCCACGCGCGGGCGAAGACGACGAGCTGGGTGGTGGCATCTGCTCCGGTCTTGTCGAGCAGCGCTGCGAGCGTGGAGTGGTAGTCGCGTGAAGCGATGCCAGCGGCTCGTGCGATGTCGTAGGGCCTGGTGCGCTCCGTGATGGCGTGCAGCAGCCGCAGTTCCTGCTCGTCCAAGTCCGGCACGGTCGTGGTGGTGTCGGGTGGGCTGACGAGTTCCCACTGGAACAGGCGGTCTACAAGGACCGCGGTGGAGCAGCGGAAGGGGCAGGCGAGCTTCTTGCGGATCTTGGTCTTGAAGACGCTGACCGTCCCGCACGTGATGCCGAGCTTGTCGGAGATCTCGTGGTCCTTGAGCCCGTGGGCGAGGAGGGTTGCGATCCGGAGCTCTCCCTGGGTGAGGGCGGAGGGCGCGGTTGTGGTGGTCATCGGGATATACCTGGTGTTTCGGGTTTAAGGGCGTGGGTGTGATTGGGGGCCTGTCGCCGATCCCCGACGGGGGCGGGGACCGGCGACAGGGGTTGGGCCCGTGCACGGCGGTGTGTCAGGAAGGGACCGCCGCGCACGGGGGCTCAGGCGGGGGCGGGGTCGCGGTGGGCCCAGGGCCTCTCGACCGCCAGGCGCTCGGACCAGCTGATGACGCCCTCGTCCAGGGCTGCGTCGGCGAGGCGGATGCGCTGGACCTCGCCGGTCCCGGCAGGCGCGTAGGTGTAGGGGATGTCGCGGTACAGGCGCTGGAGGACGGGGGCGGCGAATGCGTGCGCGCCGTGCAACTCCATGGCGTCCTGAGCGGACCGGGCAGCCAACTTGTGCCCTTGGTACTTGGCGTTGATCAGTTCCGGGTCGCAGCTCTGACCGTGGTCGAGCAGGTGGACGGCCTGATAGGCCAGGTCCCGGGCCGTACGGAGACGGGCTTGCATCTCGCCGAGGCGGTCGCGTACGACGGGGTGGTCGCAGAGGCGTTGGCCGTAGCGAGGCCGGCCTTCGAGGAAGCGCGTGGTGGTCTCCACGAGAGCCTCGTGGATGCCGAGGCTGACGGCGGCGATGTTGGGCCGGCCGTAGAGGATGCTGCTGCTCTGGCCCACCGCCAGGCCCTGGCCGACCTCGCCGATCACGTGCTCCTCAGGCACACGGACGCGGTCGAGAATGAGTCGGCCGGCGGAGAAGCCGTGCAGTCCGAGCCCGGGCCGGTGACGGGCGAGAGTGAGTCCCTTGCGGTCGGACTCGACGAGGAACGCGGTCAGCGCGCGGCTTGCGGTGATTCCTGGTTCAGCCGTGCGGGCGAGGACGATGTGCGCGCCGGCGAGGTGGCTATTGCCGACATGAGCTTTGCGGCCGGTGATCACCCACTCTCGGCCGTTGCGTTCGGCAGTGGTCTCGATGCCGCCGATGTGGCCGCCGGCGTCCGGTTCGGTGGAGGCGATCGAGACAAGCATCGAGCCGTCTGCGACCCTCGGGAGCCAGCGGGTCTGCTGCTCGAGTGTGCCGAAGTGCTGCAGTGCACCGACCGGGATCAGGGTGGCCTGGAGGATGGCTGCGACCGCCGCCGAGACCCGAGCAACCCGGTTGATCAGTACAGTTTTGGCGACGTGCCCAGCGGCGAGGCCACCGAACTTCCGGGGGATGGTGATGGCGAACCATCGACGCTGGGCCATGAGTTCGGCGACCGCGCGCTCCACACTGCCTGGAGATGCCTCCATGCACCCGACGCGCTGGGCGACGTGCTCGGCCGCGAAGCCGTCGGCCTCCCGCCACAGCTGCTCATGCTGGCCGGTGAGGTAGGGGCGGAGCGCTGGTGGGACGGTCATGGTCGTCTTCCTTCTCCCTGGGTGAAGGTCGCACGGTGGTCTGCGGCCGGATCTGCCGCGGCGGACGTCCGGGTGGGGGTGGCACAGCACGGTTGATGCGCGGCTGCGTCGATGACGTGATACGTCGCCTGCCTGCTCGGCGCCGAACACGGCGGCGAGCAGCCAGCGGGCACTGGAAGGGCCCTCAGTTATCGCTGCAACTGCTGGTTGATGACGTCGAGTGTCTCTTCCCCGAAGCCCTTGATCAGGTCGACCCCGGCACGGCCCCACTTGTTCTCGACGGTGCTGACAGCGCAGATGGTGCCGAGGCTGATGCCCGTGGGGCGGTGGATGAGCGGCGTTCCGAGGTAGGACTTGACGCGGAGCTTGCTGATGGCGGTGTTGCCGGACCATCGCGGCATGTCGAGGACGTTGTCCAGGGGAAGGGAGCTGCGCCGTTGCAGGGTGTGCACGCACCATCCCTCGCTGAGGGGCATCGTTCGCAGGTTGGTGGTGGGGGGCGTGCTGGCCTGGCTTGCGCCGCTCGTCGCGGGGGGCAGGTAGAGCCCGACGAAGTACTGGTCATCCTGGATGATGTTGACCATGGTGCCGATTTCCTGGTGGCCGACCAGTTCCGATGTCGCCTCGGCGAGCCTCCGAGCGAGGGCGTCGAGCTCCGGAATGGGCCGGTCCTCCCCCAGCCCGAGATGCGGCAAAAGAAGCTTCCGTTGTGCGAGTTCGGGATCGGTGGGTGTGTCGTGGAGGCCGCTGGTGGGGTTAAAGGTGGGCATCAGGCTTCCTGGGATTCACGAGTCGGAGCGGAGGAGGCGTGGGCGAGGGCCCGCTCGCGGGCGTGCCGGACGAGGGTGATCAGCACCTGTCGCGCGGAGGCTCGAAGACGTGCGTCGCACGAGATCAGCGGGACGTGCTCGCTCAGCTGGATGGCATCGCGTATCTGCTGCTCCGTGTAGCGGTGGGCGCCGTCGAACTCGTTGACGGCGACGATGAACGGCTGGCCACGCTGTTCGTAGAACTCCACAGCGGCGAAGCAGTCCCCGAGACGCCTGGTGTCAGCGAGGACGATCGCGCCGATGGAGCCGCGGGCGAGGTCGTCCCACATGAACCAGAAGCGGTCCTGACCGGGAGTGCCGAACAGCTGCAACTGGACGCGGATCGGCGGCAAGGGCAGCGTGATCCGGCCGAAGTCCAGAGCCACCGTGGTGGCGGTCTTCTGTTCGACACCACGGAGATGGTCGGTGCCGACACCCGCCTGGGTGAGGTCTTCTTCCGTGCGCACCGGAGGAATCTCGCTGACGGCACCGACGAAGGTTGTCTTCCCGGCCCCGAAGCCGCCGCTGATGACGACCTTGAGGGGAAGGACAGCGGTGTCGGTGTCAGATGTGGTGTAGGGCCGCAAGGACTCTCTCCAGAATGTTTACGTCGCATTCGGCGTTGCGGATGCCGACGGGCATGGCGTAGACCACGTAGCCGTCGTCGATGAGATCGGACAGCAGGATCCTGACGACCTGCAGCGGCAGGCCGGCGCGGCCGGCGACTTCGGTCACGGACCGCGGTCCCTCCTGGCCGCACACGTCCAGGACCTGGGCGTGGTGTGGCTGCAGCAGCATGGCGGGCGGGTCCGCGCTGGCCTGCAGCAGCGCATGCCGGGCGAGTTCATGGGTCGGAGTGACACGTCCGCGCACCAGGGCGTAGGGGCGCACCGCACCCAGTGCTTCGTTGCGCCACGCGCTGCCCTCGGTGGTCATGTCACTGCTCCGGCCAGCCCGCGCCTGCCGCCGGTACGCGCGGGGCGACGGTCAGGTTCTGGGGGAAGCGTGTGATCAGCATGGACGCCTCGAATCCGATCATTCCGGGGTCGGCCTCGTTGGTCGCGAGCACGGTGAGCAGGGCTCCGCTGCCGGCGGCCATGATGTAGAGCTGGCCGCCCTCGACGTCCATGAGGATCTGGTTGACACCGGTGGCGCCGTTGAGGAGTTCGGCGGCTCCCTTGGTGAGGGAGTGCACGCCGCTGGTGATGGCGCTCAGCCTGCTTGCGGTGGCGTCGTTGTCATCTGCGAGATTGTGATGGGCGATCGTCAGACCGTCGGTAGAGGTCAGCAGCGCGGCGCGGGCACCGGTGGTGTGAGCGACGAAGTCGTTGAGCAGCCAGTCGATCTCAGGGGCCTTGGCTTCCATGGTCGGTCTCCAGGATTGGGGGGCATTGGTTGGTGGGGGTTTATTCGGTGTCCTGCGCTGTACCGGAAGCCTTCTCTCGACCGGCGTTGAACCGCGCGAACACCCAGGGGTCGGCTGCCTTGCGCTCGGGCGCCGGGGTCTGCGGGCGGTCCTGCAGCTCCGGGACGAGGTAGGACTGTGAGAGGTCACGGGTGGGCAGAGGGGGCGCTTGTGAAGGTCGGCCGGCCGCAGGAACAGCGGGGACATGGGTACTGCCCGGGCTGAAGGACGCAAGATCCGGGGGGCGCCTGGGCAACGGCGGCGATGGCGCTGTGCCACGCTCAGGTGCGGGGGACGTCCCCGCCGCCGCGCTGGGCCGGCGGGCGACGGACATCTGCAGCGTGGCGGAGGTGAGTCCGGGATCCGGGACCTCGGCCGAAGCGGGGTACGTGGAAGTACCCGGCTGTCCGCCGGCTTGTGCCTCCGGCGACTGGTCCCCGGGGAGGAGAAGCCGGTTTGGAATCAGGACAAGGGCCTGGTTGGACCCGTAGATGTTGGCCTGAAGCCGGACCGTCAAGCCGAGCTTGTGGGCGTGCTCGGCCACCACGCGCATCCCGATGCGGCCGTCACGGGCGAACTCACCCCCGAGCTGTCGTGGGTCGCTGGCCAGGAGTCGATTGAGGCGCTGCACGGTGGTGTCAGGCATGCGTTTGCCACGGTCGTCTATCTCGATGACCACCCCGGCCGGCACTCGCTCGGTACGGACCACCACCGGTGTGTCGGGGGACGAGAAGTTGGTGGCGTTTTCGATCAGTTCGGCTAGGAGGTGGACCAGACGTACGGTGGCTTCTCCGACCACGAGATCGTCGATCACCGTCACCTGCTGCACTCGCCGGTAGTGCTCTACCTCGGAGATGGCGTGCTGGATCACCGCGGGAAGCAGAAGTGGCTGCGCTGACCGGCGTGGGACGGCCCCTCCGACCAGTGCGAAGCTGTCGGTCAGGCGGCGGATGCGCGTGACGCCATGGTCCAGTCGGAAGACCAGGGGGAGGACCTCGGGATCCTCGATATTTTCTTCGAGCCGGTCGAACCCGGCCAGCACCTGATTGACCAGGCTCTGCATCCTGCGACTGATGGTCAGCAGTGCCGCCTGCTCCAGAGATGCCGAGCTCTCGGCCACGCACCGCTGCACATCGCCGACGAACTCATCGAGGTGACGTTCCAACTGGGCGGCAGGATCTTCTCCCACGGGCGCCGCGTGGGGCCGGCGAGTCTGGGGCGACTCTCCCTTCTGTACCTGGTTGACGGTTGCACGCACATCGCTCAGGGCCTCGGGCAGAATGGCGCGCAGCCGCGCGAAGAACTGTGCCACTTGCTGGTCGTGTGCGTTCCTCTCCTTCTGCGCCTCCACCACGGCGGCGGCGCCCACCCGCCAGGCAACGGAGGCAGATATGACGCTTCCGGTCGTGACCGCGATCCACACCGGCCACACCTGCGCAGACAGCTCTGATGTCGTCCTGAGTGAGTAGGCGGCTAACAGTAGGAGGGTCACGGCCACCGGCAGCAGAACGATCAGCCGGATTCGATGGCGCAGCCCGAACCGGGTTGCCCGCTGGTTTGCCGGCGCCGCGCGATGCCGCTTGACCGGACGGGTGGGGGACGCGCGGTCCGACATGGAAATCCTCAAGGAGTAGGTGATTTTTTTTGGGGGGGAGTGTCGTCAGGCAGCGGACGCACGCAGTGACAGTGAAGCGATGTTCAGCGTGGCTCCCGCAAGGGCCGCCGGTTCGACATCGGCGGAGTCGGAAACCGGCGAGAGCTGGTGCAGGAGCAGGGAACTCCTGACCAGGCCGGCGTGGGTGAACGCCAGCGGAAAGTTCCCGAGCTGACGCCCCTGGACCGGGTCGTACTCCTCGGCCAGCAGGCCAAGGTCGCTGCGCAGGACCAGAAGCCGCTCGAACAGCGCGTGGGCATCGCTCACGCGGCCGATCAGGGCGAGCGCGTCCACCAACCAGAACGAGCAGAGCAGGAAAGCACCCTCGTCGCCGGTCAGGCCGTCCACCCCGGCGTCCGAGCCGGTGGTCGGGTAACGCCGCACCAGGCCGTCCGCCGTGGCCAGCTCGCGCTGGACCGCCTCGACCGTGCCGACGACGCGCGGGTCATCGGCCGGCAGGAAGCCCATGCGGGGGATCAGGAGCAGCGCGGCGTCCAGCTCGGCCGAGCCGTAGGACTGGGTGAACGTGTTGCGCACTGGGTCGAAGCCTTCGGTGCAGACCTCGAGGTGGATCGCGTCACGGACCTCTGTCAGCTTGAACAAGTCCACGTTGAGAACCCCGGCTTCGGCCAGGTGGATCGACAGGTCCAGCGCCGCCCAGGCCATCACCTTGGAGTGCACGAACTGCCGGCGCTCGCCTCGGATCTCCCATATCCCCTCGTCCGGCTCTTGCCATCGCTCGACCAGCTGCCGGATCAGCCGCTGGTGCAGGACAGCCGTGTCCGCGCACGGGGCGACCCCGCTGCTGTGTGCGAGGCTCAACATCTCGATCAGCTCGCCGTACACGTCGAGCTGCAGCTGCTCCGCGGCGCCGTTGCCGACCCGGACCGGCGCCGAACCCTCATACCCCGGCAGCCAGTCCAGCACCCGCTCGGGAAGCTCCCGTCTTCCAGTGATGCCGTACATGATCTGCAGGTTCTCCGGATCACCGGCCACCGCCCGCAGCAGCCACCGCCGCCACGCCTCCGCCTCCTGCCGGTAGCCGGTGCCCAGGAGCGCGGCGAGCGTCGTGGCGGAGTCGCGCAACCAGCCGTAGCGGTAGTCCCAGTTCCGACGGCCGCCGATCTCCTCGGGCAGCGACGTGGTCGGTGCCGCAACGATCGCGCCACTCGGCGCGTAGGTCAGCGCCTTCAGCGTGATCAGGGACCGGACCACGGCTTCCCGGTACGGGCCGTCGTAGGTGCACTGCTCCGTCCACGACTGCCAGAAGGCGAGCGTCGACTCGAGGGCTGACTCTGGATCAGACACCTCCGGCGCAGCCGCGTGGGACGGAAACCAGCTGAGGACGAACGCCACGCTCTCCCCGGCGCCCACCGTGAAGGAGCTGACGATGACGCCGTCCTTCTCGGCCTGCTCGACCGGGGAATCGAGCCAGAGTGCGTCCGCGCCGGCTTCGGCGACCACGCGCCCGCCCTCTTCGTGAATCCACGGAGTGGTCCGGCCGTAACCGAGCCGCGGCCGCAGACGCGAGACCATGGGCACCTCGCCGGCCACGCCCTCGACGATCCTGATCACCTGCGGCGCCGGGGAGTTCAGCGGCATGAAGTCGATCACGCGGACCGTGCCGGTGCCCCTGAACCACTCAGATTCCAGGACGAGAGAGTCCCCCCGGTACCGCCTTGTCATCGCCGTCGGCTGGTCGGCGGCGACGTCGTAAGGGGTCGGGGCGAGCATCCACGAGCCCTGGTCAGACCGACCAAGCAGCGCGGCGAAGCACGCGTCCGAATCGAACCTGGGCAGGCACAGCCAGTCGATCGAGCCGTTGTCAGCGACATGCGCACTGGTCCGCATATCGCCGACCAAGCCGTACTGCTCGATACGGGGGGTCACGCCGTCAGACATGGATTCCTCAACAGTGAGATTCCGGCAGGGGGTGGGGAGTACAGGGCCACTCGCTGGGCTACAGTCCTGCGCCGCTGGGCTCGGCTGTCACATGCAAGGCCTGAGTCAGGGGAAGCATCAGGTCTTTGCTAGTGGCCCGACTTGGTATCCCGAGTCGATCATGGTGTCGAGCGCCGCCATGTCCAGCCCCATGCTGACGCGGACAACGTCGATCGTGCGCGGCAGCATGGACGGTGGCGGGGTCTCGCCGAAGTGCAGCCGCCAGGGGTGGCGAGCGCTCAGTAGGGGAGTTATCAGCTCACCGTCAGGACGGTGTATTTCCGTCGGGGTTTCATGGGAGCCGTCCTGGTGCCGCGCCGTAGGGGGGCAGTGCGGCACCAGGACGGGGACGTGACGTCGCGCGGCTTAGGGGAACTCTGTCGCTGCGACGGCTGGCACGGTCTCGCGGAAGGGCGAGATCGGTCTCGGCGGCTGCTCGGCTGCGGGAGGCCAGCATCCCGATTTCGAGCCGTACCCCCTGTGTCCGGCAGGCTGCCCGCGGAGTACAGCGCGGCACTGCCGAAGCCCGCCGGCGCCACCGGCTCGGCGCTCCCGCAGGCCTTCGGCAGGATGCGCCCCCGGAGATCGGGGTCCTGGTCGACCAGGAGGATCTCGTGAAGGGCGGTGCTCGCACGCAGCGCCGCCATGACGCCTGCGGGGCCAGCGCCGACAATCACGGTGCGGGGCTGCGGGATGGAAACCTTGGACCGGTGTCCGGGGCTGCGTGCCATCAGGTTCTCTCTTGAGGAAGTGGGCGAGACGGCGACCTGCGCGGGGACCCGTGGCGCAAGGCCCCCGCCAGCGCATGGCCGGTCCCGGGGGGAGTGGTCGGGGGAGGCCATGCGCTCGTCTTCCTCCACGATGACGGTGATCTCTGCGCACCGGTACGCCAAACCGTCGCCACTTTGTGGCCACTTGGGCGCGCTGGAGCGTTCGACCCGAGAGCGTTATGCGCTGAATTACCAGCTTCTCTGGTACCTGCTTCGGCGGTAGACGGCGAGAAGTGGCGAAGAAGTGGCGACGGTTTGGCGTATCGGTGCCACGCGCCTTCCGCCACGGTTGAACCAGGCCGCGATCGTGGCCACGCCCCAGGGCGTCTCGAACACGAGGAGACGAGGGTGCCCCCGACAACCGCCGAGCTGATCCGTGACCGGAGCCTCGGAGACCTGGTGAGCCACAGCGACGTCGTGCTCGCTGGCCTCGACGCCCCGCAGAGGGCGGCCCGCGCGGCTGTGCACGACGCGCTGGACGGCAAGGCGAACGACGACTGGATCCACGACCTTGACCTCGTCGCCAGCGAGGTCATCGCCAACGCCCTCCAACACACCCCCGGCGCAGTCCTGATGCGACTGGAGATCTACGAACGGGGCGCAGCCATGGGCGTGATCGACCGAGGCGATGACCTCAACGCCGTCCCCGTATGCCCGTCCAACCCGTCCACGGACGCGCCCACCGTGGCAACCAGCGGCCGCGGCCTGTTCATCGTCGGCAAACTCGCCCGAGAGCTGACGGTGGCACCAACCGACGACGGAAAGATCGTCACAGCCGTCCTCGAGCGTCCGGCAGGTGTGCGTTGACGGGCGCCCTCACGCTCACCCCGCGCCACCTCGGCAAGGGCCTCTGGGTTCATCCACTGGGAATCAGTACCGGATCCATTGGCCTGGCGGACCAGCCTGAACTCGGACCGGGCGAGTACGCCAAGGACGATGGGCGCTTTCTCGACGGGCTGCGCCGCGCGGTTGAGTTCGGCGCCAACCTCTTGGACACCTCGGACTCCTACGGCGCAGGCCGTGCGGAGCGGATGCTCGAGCGCATCCTGCGTGAGTATCGAAATGAAGGCCTGATCGTGAGCAGCAAGGTCGGACGGATTCGCGGGTCCGCGCCGCACGCCTACGCCGACCGCAACATCCATCGACAGTTCCAGCAGACCCGCGACAACCTGTACGTCGATGCGGTGGACATCTACACCCTCGACTCATGGGACTTCGGCCCGCAGGACCGGTACCTGGGTGGTGCCATCGACCAGCTGTGCACACTGCAACAACTGGGCGACATAAAGGCGATCGGTATGCGAGGCCCGTACGCCCACTACGGAGCGACGCCCGTCGAGCGCAACGCCTGCGCAGAGCGATTCCTCTACCTCTTCCGGCTGATCAAGCCAGACATCATCTGGACCCGATTCAATCCCCTCACGCCGGTGATCTCCCTGGAAGGCGAGGGCCTGTTTGATTTCACCGCGCGCCACGGCGTCGGTGTCATCCTCGCCGCCCCGCTGGCCCACGGACTGCTCACCGGCAAGGCGTTCCCCAGCGCGATGCCCCGCATCGGCCCCGACGACGGAGCGGCCAATACCTGGGCTTTCACTCCGGAGGCGCTCGAGACCATCGCAGCCGGCCTTCACGCACTACGCGAACACTTCGGGGACACAGCCGGCGTGTTGACCCGGCTGGCACTGCGGTCGTGCCTGCAGAAGGCCGACCACTGTGCGGCGGTCGTCGGCTACACCCACGAGACCCAAGTCACGGAGAACTTCCGCTGCCTCGGCCCGGCGCTCACCACTAACGAACTCGCTCTGATCGACGAGGTATACGCCCGGGTCCGCACCGGGATAGAGGAGCCGACCGAGCGCACGGGCGCACGAAAGGCCTGGGTGTGAACCCGCCACACACGAGAACCCGTCAGCACCCCCATGGAGACACGGATGACGACGACCACCGCAGAACAGACCCCGAACGGAACCTCCACCATCAGCAAGCGGTCCACCTTCGATGCCGCGCACCAGCTCACCAGCCTCGGGCCGGAGCACGCGTGCGCCAACGTCAAGACCGCGGCCGAGATCCCGTCAGGGTGCCATACCTGAGATGGTCGTGGCGGTCGACCCCAATGGTCGGACCCTTCACCGCCAAGGCCTCCATGACTGATCGCCTGGACGACATCGAGGGCCCTATCGCGGACTGGGACGGCACGGTCGTCGACAACAGCCGGCGCCGTCTTGACGCACCGCGTCAGGCGCTCGTGCCATACGGCCTCGTGGTCGAGGAGGATTGGTACACCGCGCACGCCGGACTGCCGGTACACGACTTGCTGCAGGCACTAGCCGGCGAGCGCGAGCTGCCGGTCGAGGAGGTCGTGCGCACCAGCCGGCAACGGCTGCTGAACGGACCCCGCCCGCAGCGATCACGGCCACATTGGACCTGCTCGAGCAGGCCCGTGCGCGGAGGATTCCCCGAGCGGTCGCGTCCAGTGCGGCCTCGGTCCTGGTACACAGCGGGATCGAGCGACTGGGCCTGGACAGGCTCCTTCCGGTCGTGGCCACCGGCGAGTCCGTGACGCGAGGCAAACCAGCTCCCAACGTCTACCTGGAAGCGGCACGACAGCTGTGCGTCGCGCCGTCACGCTGCCTGGCGGTGGATGACGCCCCCGACGGGATCGCCGCGGCCCGTTCCGCGAGCATGCGTTTGCTGACCGTGCGCGGCACCACTCTGGTTCCGGTTCCGCAGGGTTGAGACCCGGAGCCGATCCGCCCGGGCATGCCGCTAGGGGCGGCCGACCTGCCGCTACGCGGGGGAAAGACGGCGGTGCGGGGGTCTTCGGCAGGTGCCGAGATCCACACGCGTATGAACTCGCCAAGGCCTCTTCCGAGGCGGCGCGTGATCGTGGCGTGCACCCATCGCGCCAGGCCGAAACGGTCCTCGATCTTCACCTCAAGGTCGCTGCCGGAGGCGAGCCGATCGAGCTCGCGGTACTGCAGGTCGCGTTTCAGCTCAGCCACCACTGCGCGCAGCGGCATGGTCTGCTCGTCGGTCGCGGTGGTCACCGGGGCGCTGAACTCGACCGCGACGTCGTAGGGGTGACCGCGGTCGGGGGAGCAGGTGTGTCCGGGCAGATGGGGCCTGTCCGCGCAGTGGTACAGGTAGGCGGTGAAAACGTGCCCGCTGGTCAGCGTCCCCGCTTCGATATTGGATGCCTCGGCCGTCTGCTCCAAATTGTGGTGGCAAAAATGCAGGGCCGCCGGGTCCACATGGGACCCGGCGGCCCGGTACATCGCGAGGTCAGCCATGACGAACTGCGCCATCGTGAGCGCTTCGTGGCAGCTGCGGCAGCCCTCCACGCTTGTCGGCCGCACGTCAGGATGCTCGTCGACGAGGTGGTCATAGAAGGTGAACTCCTTTATCCGGAGCTTGCTCTTGTGATCGGCAAGGCGGTACTGCCACCACCTGTCCGCGATGTCACGGCACCGCGCACAGGCTGCTATCACTGGGTTGGGAGCCATAACGCCACATCCTGGGCAGCGACTTGGGGTGGCCAGGGACGTGTATCGCGCACCTCAAGTCAGCTGCCGCACGGCAGCGCACAAATGATCAATGTGCGCCTGACGCGGGCCTCTGGGGGCGGACCCTCGATGCCGGTTCCGTTGGGCGTAGCGGGAGCGTACGGATGGTCTCCCACCGGTAGGACCTGCCGTGGCGGCGGAGCTCGACCAGGTCCAGCGAGGAGACGTCGAGGACCACCGGGGCAAGCGAGCGCAGTTGCGACACCACGTCGATGACCGGCGCCGCCGCCCGCTCCGCGTTGTTGTAGGCGACCCCCAGGTGCGGCCGGAAGGTGCTTGTCGGCTTGCCGCCGGGCACACCAGCCTGTTCGCCGAGCGCGCTGAGCGCAGCGTGGAGGCCGACGAGCGGTCTCCAGGGGGAGAGGCTGAAGCGGACGGCCCCGCGCGAGCCGGCGAGAGGATGGGCCAGGATACGGAACTCAGTGACGGACAGGTGCTCCGCCAGGGCCACCAGATGCTGGAGTTGGGACTGTGACACCAGCTCTGCGGCACCGATCCGGAGCAAGGTGACGTGCAGCCCGTCGGCGGGTACAGGATCCAAGTTCAAGTGCTCGAGTGCGCCCTGGCAGTGCTCGGCGCGTCGCAACAGGTCGGGGGTGTCGACGAAGGTCAGCATCCAGTAGTAGGCGCGCTGCTGTTCCGACCATCCCGTGCGGTCCCAGTGGTTTTTCATGCGCTCGACGGCTTGGAAGGCCTGCCAGTCATGTTCGACGATCACGTGTGCGTCGTCGAGGTCAGCGGGGGGCACGCAGGGGAAGGCCCTAGTGTCGACGGCCAACTCGGGCGCCACGGATCTCCTTGGTGTTTCAGGGCGCGATCTGAGCGCGCGAGCTGACCACGATCATTCCGGCCTGCGGCTGCGACCGCCACGTCCGCAGCTCCTCGGCATAGTCCCCTACATCGGGTTCGTCATGCCACCGCTCGGCACATTGGTAGAGCTCATTCGCCCGTTCCCACACGGACCTGATGGGCGAAGT
The DNA here is from genome assembly GCF_053592475.1 of Streptomyces sp. NPDC002671. Taxonomy (NCBI): domain Bacteria; kingdom Bacillati; phylum Actinomycetota; class Actinomycetes; order Kitasatosporales; family Streptomycetaceae; genus Streptomyces; species Streptomyces sp. NPDC002671. Next base: position 15,748 of record NZ_JBSFVU010000019.1, on the reverse strand, counting down.
CGTGCCAGATCTGAGGGCCCGACGGCCCAAGACCATGGCCTGCTCGACCTCGGGAGATGGCTGCTGGAGCAGAGCCGTCGCCACGTCGAGGCCGACCAGAGCGCGGCTCCAATCGGAGTCGGAGTGCGCGATGAGCTCGTCGATCTGATCGGCGTGTGTCAGGACCTCGGCCGTGTCGCCGAGCGAGAGGCGTGTGGTGATGGCGTTGGCCAGGGTGCGGGCCATGGAGTAAGGCTCGAAGCTGATACACGAGGTCAGGCCGCCGGGCAGGGCGGGTTGCCGGTCGGATAGCTCGAAGGCCTGGCCGATCGCCTGCTCAGCGCCCCGACGGTCTCCGACGCGGGCGAGCGAGCGGGAGCGCCCGTTGACAAGCAGCCGGATCGCCTGGGGGTTGTCCGGGGCCAGAGCGATCCCGGCCAGGGCTGCGTCGTCGGCCTCCGCATACCGTTTCTGGTAATAGAGGCCCAGCGAGCGGGTCCCGCTCGCCCACATCTCCATGGAGATCTCGCCGACCTCGCGTGCCAGGCACTCTGCCTCCGAGCAGTACGCGTCGACCACGTCGTATTTCGCGCCGGCGTTGACGGCCATGTACCCCAGGAGCCCGGCAGCCTGAGAGGCGAGGCGGAAGAGTTCCGCTCGGACTCGCGGGGGCTGCTGGCCGCCCAGGACACCGTGCACCATCTCGCGGATGATCCGGGCCTCGCCCGCCAGCTGCTGCGGCCCCAGCGCCTCGTAGCGGCTGATGATGCTCGAGATGGACTGCTTTACCATGGCCAGGACGGGATCGTCCGCATTGGAGCTCGTCAGCTTATGGGTCTGGGCGACCACGGTCAGCGGGTCGTCGAAGCCGAGAGACGTCGCCGAGGCGTCGGCGATGTCAGCGCTGATGGCCCGAGGGGCGAGCGCACCCGGCCCCACGGGCTCGAAAAGCCGCTCGGGGGACATGTTGAACATGTAACGGAGCACGAGGTAGGCGTCCCGCCGGGGGGTGCCCTTGATCGAGCCGCGGCGGCCCATCCACCGGTCGAAGCTGCTGCGAGACACGTCGACGCGGGCGAGTCGAGGATCGTTCTCCTTCTCGGCGGCGCGCACAGCGGCCTTGGCGAAGTGGATACAGAACTTCTCGTACGAATCCCAGTGGTTCTCCTGGACCAGGAGCGCGAACCGCGTGGTGCTCGTGCTGGTCAACGGGCTCCCCCCTCGGGGTCGGCTTGGACGCTTCGCTGCTGTACCTCGTGTACTGGTGCGTAGCCCTGGTCCCAGGGCGGCGGCTGTCCGTTATGGAGGTAGCGCGGGACGTGCTCGCGCACCGCGATCAGAGCCTGCCCGGCTCGGCGCCGCTGACGGTCCCGGAGCAGGGCTAGCGCCTGCTCTTCCGGGAAGAAAGCGCACTCCGCAAGTTCCTCGTCGTGCGGCCGAAGCGCCGTGCACGCCTCCCAGGACAGATGCCCGGCATCGAAGACGAACGCCATGAGGTCGTCCCACGGTCCGTGGGGAGGTACCCAGTCGATGCACAAGAGCCCGTACAGCGTGATGTCGAGCCCGAGCTCTTCACACAGCTCCCGCCGCACGGCATCCGACGGGGCCTCATTGGGCTCCGCCATCCCGCCAGGTAGGTCCCAGCCCGGCTTGTAGGTGGGCTTGACCAGGAGCAGCCGGCCTTTGGGATCACGAAGTAGCGCGTCCGCAGCCACCCGCTTGCGGGCCTGCTTGGCGTTGCCCTCAGCGAGGTAGGCATCCCACTCGGGCGTCCCGGAAAGAGGCGGCTTCGTCATGGGCGCCTGCCCGTCGAGGGACTGGCATCGAAGCTGGCGAGCAGGGCCGACCGACGGCGGCTCACGTGGACCAGCTGCTCTAGAAAGTCCCGGACCTCGCGGACGTCACGGAAGGGCGTCAGGGCACGGTTGAGGGCGCGGAGGTGGTCGGTGACCCGCGACGAGCCGAGCGGCTCGCAGGCGGTCAGAAGCTGCGCGCCGGTGGCGCAGGCTGCTTCGAGGTCCCCGCTTTGGACGAGAAGACCGGCGAGCGCGGCCTGGCTGAAGGCCCGACTGCGTGCGCGGTCCACTCCGCGCAGCGCCACGGCGCGTTCGGCCTCGGCGGTTGCCGCGGTGAGCATCCCCAGATCCTGCAGGGCGAGCGACCTCTCGCTGGCGAGCGCGGCCTGATCGAAGGGGGCAACCCAATGCGGGGACGGCGCATCGGCAGCGTCCTCCAGAGCGGCCAGCGCGGCGTCCAGGGCTCGCTGGGTAGCCACCACGTCTCCAAGCCTGGCCTGAGCACGGCCCTCCATGGCATGCAGGCGGGCGGAGAGCACCGGGATGGGTTCGGCGTTCTTGATGCGGTCCTGACCGCGGCGGGCTAAGCCCAGCGCCTCGTCGACGTCGCCGAGCTGCAGCGCCAAGTGACTCGTGCTCCCCAGGATGTTTGCTCCGACAGATGTCTCGGGAGTCGCATGCGCGAGACCAAACGCCACGGTGAAGTGCTCGGCAGCCTCCGTATCGCGCCCCAAGTCGTGGGCCATCCAGCCCGCCATCTCCGTGAGCACGGCCGCGGCCAGGAACACATCGGTGCCGCGGCGCCAGCCCTTGGGCCCGAACAGATCAACTGCGATGGAGGTCTGCAAGTACTGCTGGAGAGACGGATAGACGTGTCCAGCACCGAGTTGACGGTCCGCGTGCCGGAACGACGCCACCGCCCCCAGATACGGAGACGGACCCGAGCTCCTGGCCGATGCGGTTCTCGGCAGCGTGAGCAAAGGCGACAAGACAGGGATGAGCGTCTCCGGCTCCGCGTCCCCGGCCGTCGGGCCATCGCCCGTGCCCGGGTTCTCGCCGGATGGCGCCGAGAACAGCACCTCGGCCGGCTCGCCGAACAGATGCTCCAGCACGCGGCAGGTGGCGGGCCAGGGCATCCTCTTGAGCTGCCCGGCCATCCATCGGTCGAAGCTGCGAGAGGAGACCGTGACCGCCGCTAGTCGTGGGTCGTCGTCGTTGCGGGCAACGTCACGGGCGGCACGCTGGAAATGGATACTGAAAGTGGCGAAAACCGTCCAGTGGCTTTCCTCGACCAGCTGCCGGAACCGCGTCACGCGCCGCATCCCCTCCTCCCCGGCTCAGTTCGTCTCGCCGAAGGTAAGCAAGGGGACGTCGTACAAATCCGGATCGCGCAGCCGGGCCACCGCCGGGGCGATCCACTCCTCGATGACGAGTTCGGTGATGAACTGCACGGTGCCACCCAGCAGATGGCTCGTTCGCCCGTCGGCGGAGGCCTCCTTGAGGCCGGCGGAGACGTGAATGTGAGGGGCGACCCGGCTGTTCACGGCGTCCCACGCGAGCGTGCCGCCTCCGAGAAGCTCCAGGGTCTCGACCTTGATCTCGTCCCACAGCGGGCGTTCCGGGTGCTCGAGGGGGCCGCACGAGCCCACAAGCCGGACGCTGCTGAAGCCCCCGATGAGGGTCGGAATGTGACCTGCCCGAATCCCGGTGTCACGGCAGAAGGCGTCCAGCGCGGTGAAGAAGTCCTCGCCGTCATCGAAAGCGACGGCGAACCTTCGGCCGGTGGTGATTTCGGTGGCGCGCATGTAGCTCCGAATCTTGTCGTAGGGAATCAGCGGCGACGGAGTTCGAATGCAGCCCTGATCTCGCGTAGCTCCGCGCCGGAGCGGAGGAGGGCCAGGAGCAGCAGCCGGGCCTTGCGGGGCGTCAGGCTGCCACCGTTGATGAGGCCTCGCTCGAGCAGGTCGGTGTCGGTGCCCGGACCGAAGTTGTATGTGTGGGTCAGGATGCTGCCTGCACCGGTGCGGGAGGTCAGTACGACCGGAGTCCGGGCTGCCAGGTCGCCCAGCGGCTCAGCCCACGTCTTGGGAGCATGCCCGGCGCCGAACGCTGCGACGACCAGTCCGGCAACCAGGCCGGCGGCGGCACCGAGAAGCGCGCCCGAACTGTCAGCAGCCGCCAGGCGGGGAGCTACCCCACTGTGCCCATCGCCCGGGGCAGACATGGCGATGGTGCCGCCGAGTGAGAGCACCAGGACCGAGGGGAGGGGTGCTCGGGAGGTTGAGACCACGACGGCTGCCTTTCGCTGAAGGAGATCATGCGGAGTACGGGGCAGCGGCAGTCCTCTCACCGGCCCGGGGCAAGGGCACCGAGGAACTGAAACACGTCGTCAAGGGCGTCCACGCTGAGGTGACGGCTGCGTGGCCGCACGATGCTCGCCGTGCCGCACTCGCTCAACTCGCGGCATCGGTCAACCAGCCACGGCCATGGGATGCCCATATACCCCGCCAGTGTCCGCAGGCGTGCTTCTGGGTCTGGGCCTGCTGTCACACTGTGCGCCTGGGCCTCGCTGAAGGCCTCGTGGTACCCACGAAGTGCGGGACGCTGAGTGACAGTGTCGGCTGACCAGATCGCTTCCGTCCGGACCCAGTTGGCCACGACGGCACGCTGCCCCGGGACCAGCGCGAAGCCGTCGACTTCGGAATACTGCGGGTCCGCGAGTACATCGACCTTTATGCCATGCAGTTCCATCATTGCGATGGCCAGAAGCAGCAGGATGCGCTCATACCGGTTGCTCCGGGTCACCTCGCCCTCCGGGATGCAGAAGACCCGGACCATGGGAGTTGCTGTGTCGGTGTACTGGGCGGCCAAGGCCTTGAGATAGTCGGCCTTGTGACGGAACCACAGCCACGGAGCTGCCTGCTCACCGGTCTGTTCGCGGGTCCAGAACACCGGGGGAGCTGTCACTCCGTCGAGGCGTCGCACGACGTGCCGGGCGCAGAACGCAGATCCGAGCCATTGCGCGCCGACCGTCGTGAGATCAGGCAGAGTCACCCGGCTTGGCGCCGAGCGTGGAAGCGAGAGGTAGGTGTCGAGCGCCTGCCGCTCCTCCGCGAGGGCGAAATCGTCGGCCAGGAGCCCGTCGTCGAACTGGACCAGGGACCACAGCAGACCGTATGTGAGGTCGTCCAGCAGGTGGGCGGCTGGCAGTGCGAGCGTGCCCCCCTCCGGGGACGCCGCCCGTGCTCGGCGGGCGTTTGCCGCGTCGACCACGTAGAGTTGGGGGGCATCCCCGTGTTCGGCAACTCCCACCAGCAGGCCGCGGCGAGCAGGACGTAAGAACTGCTGCAACGCGTCGGCGTCGGCGACTTCGAGATCGACGACGGGGCCCGAGACCGTGGCGGGACGGAAGCCCACGGCAGTGGTCGTGCCGTCCAGGACCTGTCGGCCGATCAACTCCCACGAGTCGGCGATGTCCTCGGAACTCGACATCAACACCCTGCTGGTGGGCCAGCGCTCGGTGATCGAGAGGGCGGCACGTATCCCCCCATGGCTGTGGTGCGAGGAACGCACCTGCATGACGGCCGGAGCGGGACTGAACAGGTCGGCGCAGGGGACCCCGAACAGGCGCTCCAGAATCACTGCCGTGTCAGGCCAGGGCTGTCCGCACCAGTTGCCCTTCGTCCAACGGTCAAAGGTGGACCGCGAAACCGAAACAGCCGCCAAATGCGGCGAGTTGGTCTCCCCAGCCAGCTCACGTGCGGTCCGCTCGAAGCGGGTGCAGAACACCGCCCATCGGTCCCAACGGCGCTCCTGAAGGAGAACGCGGAATAACGTGGGGCGGGCGGGCATCTCAGACCTTCCGGGGGCGAAGGCAGGGGAGCGTGCATCCGTGCTACGTGAGCTGGGTCACCACGCAACTATGCTCGCTACTCTCCGGCGTTGGCAAGCCTCACTCTGCAACCTGCATAGTTCGGGCTGCAGTCTGTTCGCCTCGCGGGTGCCGTGGCAAACTGCACCCAACGACCGCTGCTGGCCAATGAGGAGAGGGGAGCGACGTGAGTGAGTCGAAGTCGGCCCCGACCGTCCTGGCGATCGTCCTGGGCCGGCGCCTCGCCGCCCTGCGCGAGGCGGCGGGCTTCACCGCCGTGCAGGCAGCCAAGCAGCTGCGGATCGCGCAGACGACGGTCACCAGGATGGAAAAGGCCGAGACCTCCCTGAAGTACGCCACCGTTAAAACGCTTCTCGAGGTCTACTGCATTCCCCAGGCCGAGATCGAAGAGTTCCTTTCCTTGCTTGACAAGGCAAGCACGCCCGGCTGGTGGCAGAGTTTCCGCGACGTTCTTCCGGGCTGGTTCGGAGTGCATGTATCACTGGAGTCCAGCGCGACCGACATCCGCGGCTACGAGCCTGGAGTCATCCCTGGACTGCTGCAGACGGCCGACTACGCGCGCGCAGTCATGGAGCGAGGGCTGCCCCGTATATCGCCCGATGTCCTTGAGCGGCGTGTCGATCTGCGCAGCAAGCGCCAGGAGATCCTCACGCGCAAGGACCCGGCCCCTCCTCAACTCTGGGCCATCACAGACGAGACGAGTCTGCGGCGTCCTGTCGGCAGCCGGAACGTTATGCGGACGCAGATCGAACACCTCTTGGATCTGTATGAACTTCCGAACATAACACTACAAGTTTGCCCATTCGAGGCAGGACTTCACCCTGGCGCCTTCGGGCCGTTCACCATTTTCCGATTCGAGATTCCAGAGCTTCCCGACATCGTCTGCACCGACAGCCTGAGCCGCGCCGGATACAGCGAAGACAAGGAAGAAGTCGCCCTGTTCCGCGAAGCGCTGGGTCAGATGAGTGTCTACGCCTTCTCGAAGCAAGAGACCAAGAAATTTCTTGGTGATATTCGCAAGGAGCTGTACCTATGAGTCACGTCCTCCGCGCCGCCACAGAGCTTGGAGCGGAAGAGTGGGTGAAGCCTTGGAGCGGCAGCAACGGCGGCAACTGTGTGGAGGCGAAGCCTCTCGACGATGGGCGTATAGCGCTCCGCCAGTCGACCGACCCTGATGGGCCCGCGCTGATCTACAAGCAGGGAGTGATCGCAGCCTTCATCATCGGGGCCAAGGCCGGGGAAGCCGACTTCCTCCTCGCCTGAGGCCCGGCGACGCCCGCCAACCCAAAGCCGCAGTTCCGACACGAAGAGGACGCAGAAGAAAGATGACGTTAAAGCCCATTGACACCAGCCGACCCCACTCGGCCCGCATGTACGACTACTACCTCGGTGGCAAGGACAGTTACCCGGTCGATGAGGAAGCTGCCGAGAGAGTCATATCGTTCCTGCCGGCCATCAGGGTCGCCGCCCGAACCAATAGAAGCTTTATGAATCGAGCTTCCCGGCTCCTGGCTGACCGCGGTGTGCGACAGTTCCTCGACATCGGAACCGGTATCCCAACCGAGCCCAACCTCCACCAGGTCGTACAAGCGGCCAACCCGCGATCACGCGTGGTCTACGTCGACAATGACCCGGTCGTTCTCCGCCATGCAGAGGCTCTCCTGCGGAGTACGCCTGAGGGGGGCACGAAGTACATCGAGGCGGACGTCCGAGAGCCCGAGAAGATCATCGAAGGCGCCAAGGAGATCCTCAACTTCGATGAACCTGTGGCTCTTTCACTCGTTGCCCTTCTGCACTTCGTCTCCGACGAGTACGAACCCTACGATCTCGTGCGCGAGCTCTTGGCTCCCCTCCCCTCCGGTAGCTTCCTCATGCTCTCGCACGTGACGGGAGACTTCGATGCTGCCGGTTGGGACAAGGCTGTCGAGATCTACCGGAACAGTGGCGTGCCCGCGCAGGTGCGCTCACGAGACGAATTCGCCCGGTTCTTCACGGGACTTGATCTGATCGACCCGGGTGTTCAGGTCGTCACCAACTGGCACCCGGAGCCTGATCAGGAGTTCAACGACGAACAGGTGCCCCTCTACGTCGGCGTCGCGCAGAAGCCGTAGGGGCTCGCTCTGTGGAGTAACTGAGCCGAGCGGGCTGGAAACCATCGCGTACTGCAGCTCGTCGACGGAGAGATCGCTTCGACCACTGTGGTTACTCGTCCAAGAATCTGCCAAGCGGCATACGACAGTTGTCGAACAAGAGGCCGACCATGCTGGTCGCCGTCGACGACGGCGAGCGTCGCCAGGTCCTCAAGAACCGGGGAGCACGCCGATCTCGCAGCCTGCACACAGCGCCTGCCGGAGCAATGCCTGAGCGAGCTGGCCCGCGAGGCGCTCGCCTTCACCGGCGCCACCCGGCTGTGCGTGGCGGGCGGGGTCGGGCTGAACTGCTCCGCCAACGGCCGCCGGGGACTCCGGGTGCGCCATCTGAGCGGCCCTTGAGGTCGCGCTGCGCCGAGGCGACCTCACCCGGCCGGGCCCGGCCATGACGACCGGCGCTCTCTGCCCCTCCTTCGACGCGGGCGCCATCCGCACCGTCCTGGACGACTACGGCCTGGACTTCCAGGACCTGGACGACGACCTGCCGACCGCCGTGGCCAGGCACTTGGCGCTCGGGCGCACGGTCGGCTGGTTCCAGGGCCGCATGGAGGCGGGGCCCGCGCGCTCGGCCGCCGCAGCATCCTCGCCGACGCCCACCACACCGGTGCTCGCGACCACATCAACGACCGCATCAAGCACCGGGAGCCGTGGCGGCCCCTCGCCCAGGTCCTCCTAGCTGACGCTGCCCCGAACCTGATCGGCACGAGCACCCCGTTCCCGTTCTTGATCGTCGCCCGGCAGGCCACCGAGACCGCCCGGAAGGCGATCCCGGCCGCCGTGCACACCGACGGCACGCTGCGCCCGCAGACCGTCGCCCGCGAGGACACCGACCCCTACGCCGTGCTGCTGGCCTCGTTCGCCTAGCAGACCGGCCGGGCGCCCGCGCTGCTGAACACGTCCTTCAATCACGAGGCCGAGCCGATCGTGTGCACCCCGCGTGACGCGGTCGCCACCTTTGCCGCCAGTCCACTCGACGCGCTCGCCATCGGCCCGTTCCTCGTCCGCAAAGACCGCCCTTAGCTGACTGTCCGGCACCATCCATCCACAGTCGGTACGTTGAGACCGGCCCTGGCCATCATCCGCAGCAAGCGAAGGACCGATTCCCGCGATGACCAGCACGATCTCCCCCGACCTGAGCGCCGTCGAGCGGCTGCGCGCCGAGCACGGCCCGGCGCTCACCCTGGGCGACGATTGCGACCTGCCCGACGACGTCGCCATCGAGATCGACCCCGGCGCCCACCTGATCATTGGTGCCCGGGTCTCCATCCGCCGCGGCTCCACCATCCAGGTCCACCGCGGTGCCACCGTCGCCATCGGCGACGACGTCGCCATAGGAGAGCACACCTTCATCTCCGCCATGGCCGGCATCTCCATCGGTGACGGCGCGGCCCTGTCGAACATGGTCGACCTGCACGACCACAACCACCGCCCGCGCTCTGCCGTGAACGTGCCGGCCGGCGAGCTTGTGCCGTGGGCGAGCGGGTTCGAGGCCGCGCCGGTCATCATCGAGCCCGGCGCGGTCCTGTCCGACAAGGTCACCGTCACAGCCGGAGTCCGCATCGGGGCGAACACGCTGGTCGGCGCAAACGCGGTCGTCTCCCACAGCATCGCCCCCAGCGCCGTCGCCACGGGCGTCCCGGCCGGCGCCCGCCGCCATTTCGACGGAGCGCCCGCACCGCGTGTGAACCCCCGCACCCTGACCGTCGGCTTCTTCGGCACCTCGATCATGGAGCATCTGGAGGCGTACAACGCCCAGATGACCACGCAGGCCGACCTGCCCGTGGTCGGCTCCAACGTCACCGTCGAGGGATGGCACCAGCGAGGCTGGGTCCACCGCCTGAGCCTCTCCCTGCGCGCCGCGTTCCCGTACGTCACCTTCGACGTCCGCAATCACGGCGAAGGCGGCGCCACAAGCCGCGACGTCGCCGGCATTGTCGAGGGCGACCGGGCCACCACCGGCACCGACTACGACCTGGCCTTCCTCGGCTGCGGCATCAACGACGTCTGGCGCCGCTTCCAGAACCGGATGTCCGAGGCGGTCGACCTCGACGAGTACACCCGGCACCTCGACACGATGCTGAAGCAGCTCAGCGGCTACAGCCGCCGGATCGTCGTCGTCTCCGAGACGCCGTTCGGCCCCATCGAGGACCCCGGGACCGTGGCCGAGATGAACGCCGACCTCGCCCGCTACAACGAGGCCGCCGGCACGGCGGCCGCCACACGCGGCGCGCTGTTCCTCGACGTGTGGACTCCGTTCAACGCCGCCGCCTGGCAGCTGACCCCCGCGAACGACGGGGACGCCCCGGTCAGCCTGTGGAGCGACGGGGCACACCTGACCGAACTGGGCGACACCGTGCTACTCCAGCAGGCCGAGCGGATCCTCGCCGAGCATCGCATCGTCGAGAAGCTCCTCGATTACCCGCTCCTGGAGCGCGACGCCGCGCTCGCCGCGTACGGCCCGATGTTCACCCGGTACCGGCCGGCCAGCTCCTGAAGCCCCGGGGCGTTTGGCGCTGGTCGACCACCGCCGGACACCTCAGCCACCAACTCACCCTGCCCGCTTCGTTCCCAAGGGAGCTGCCCCGTGACCCCGCCGGGCCGCGCGCACATTCAGGCGCTCACTACCGCGTTACCCCGGCTCGACACCAGCCGCCTCCAGGAGTGGGGCCGACTTCTCGCCGAACGGCTGCCCGCGGGCGGCCGGCTGCTGGTCGCGGGCAATGGCGGCTCGGAGGCCGCTGCCAGCTTTACTACGCCCGCGAGGGCAAGATCACCCGTCGTCAGCCCGAGCAGCAGAACGAACAGGCGTGGTGCCTGACCGACGTGACGAATGCGGTCATCTGCTGTTATCTGGCACACCGAGTACATGGGCCTGGCCGTCGACCAGCTTTGCGAGGCCGGCCGCGAGGTGGACGCCGAGGTGCTGGCGCACTTCTCCCCGGCCCGCAGCTCTGCAGTCAACTACTACGGATCCATGACCGTCGACTACGAACGCGAACTCGCCCAACCCGACGAGAAGGGACACCGGCCACTGCGAACCGAGGCCGCCGACGACCCCGCAACCGGGTTGTAGGAGGCGATCGGCCCCGGCTGCCGCCCCCACAACGGGGCGGCAGCACGGGCTGGCGGGGAGTTCACCCGCCCCGAGCCGCGGTACGTGCGGGTACGTCGTGGCTGTGCGCGCTGGTCAGAGGGAGGTCGAGTGTGCGCAGGCGGGCGGTGAATTCGGCTGGTCCGGTGAACAGGTGGGCGTGCATTCCGACGGTTCGGGCGGCGTGGACGAAGGTGGGTTCGTCGTCGAAGTAGGCCAGGGCGCGGGTGGGGATGCCCATGCGTTTGGCGGCGTGGCGGTAGGCGTGTGGGGAGGGTTTGTCGATGCCGAGTTCCGCCGAGGGAAAGACGTGGTCGAAGGTGATGCCGTGGAGCTGGAGGTCGGTACGCAGGGCGTCGGTGCAGTTGGACAGGACGCCAACCGGCAGGTGCCGGCGAATCTCGGCGAGCAGGCCGACCATCGTTGTGTCGGGTTCGCCGCGATCGGCGCGCCAGGGGCCGAGGGCGTCGCGTACCGCCGAGGCCACACCAGCCGCCTTCATGCAGGGCCTGCCGCTCGTGCGGCCACGGCCGCACAGTCCCTCTGGAGCAGCTGCAGGGCCGCCGTGCCGGTTCTCCAGCTTCCGCCCGAGGTCGAGGCCAAGCTCAAGGCGGCTGCGGAGGCCCGTCGCTGACGGACATGGTCGGCGGCCCGGACCGGCTCAGCCGGCTCCGAGGGCTTCAAGCATGAGACGTTGTGCCCACTCCTCGATGGTGGCTCCGGCGCGCTGCTCACCCGCTCACGCGGGCGTGAGTCCCCAGCGCGCCGAAAGGTTCGGTACTAGCCACCTCAGCAACCGGCGCAGCGGGGCCGCGTCGCCCCTGATCCGTCGAGCGGCCCAAGTCCGGGATTCCGCCTACGCAGCCACGCGGCGTCTGTCCGCAGGATGACGCAGCGGTGGCGGAACACACTCCAGCAGTTCCCACAGCGGACGGCCGGAGGCCCACTGGCCGAGCAGGTCCCGGTCGACCAGGTGGACGCCGAGTCCACGGGCCGAGGGTGCGGTTTTGCTGGTGAACTTCCCGTTGGTCACGATCAGGGCGAACGTGGCCTTGTGTACCTCGCTGGCCGTGCCTTTCAGCTCCCGGACCACACGGACATGGACTGCGTCGCCACGCGCCCCTTTTCGCCTATGTTTGCACTGAACTGCCCAGATACGGCGGTCCAGATCGGCGGGGCGGACGTCGCACACCTCGTCGTTGGCTCCGCCGACGCGCTCGGCCGTGAAGCCGTCGCGCCTCAACAAGTCCCGTACGGCGAACTCGAACTCCTCGTGGCCTAGGGCATCGAGGTGGTCGAGCGACATCTCCAGCCGCGGCCGGTGCTTGTGGGCGGTGTCCCACTTGTCGCGTTCGACGCGCTGCTGAGCCCACGGTACGTACGTGAGGAGGACGGGCACGCCGACGATGTCGACCGTCGTCGGATGCGGCGAGGGCCACCAGCCTGTCCACCGGCCAGCAAGCAGGCCAAGCACGCACGCGGCCAGCGCGACCAGGCACCACCCCGAGCCCCGGTAGACCGCCCGCCGCACCATCATCCGGACGTGGCGGGTGCGATCGACCGTCCCGCGTTGCTTGACCGGGGCCTGGCGAGCCGAGCGGAGCCGCCCGCCGGATAACGCGCGGAGGTTGCTGGGCCAGTCGCGCGGGCGAGCGGGCCCGGTCCGTCGCCCATCTCGTCCGCCAGATCCATGTGCTCCTACGCGGCGTAGAGACCGCGCCAGGCCCCAGTTGCTGATGAGCTGCCTCATAGGCGATCCCCCTCCTGTCGCGGACAGCAGCGTCCGCAGCGGGTATGACAGCACGCAGCTCTGACACTGCGGCATTGAGGAACGGATCTGGGCAAGCTGATTCGGCCAGCAGTTGACGCTCTGGAGGGCCGTATCCTGCGTCCTTCGCCACGAACGATCAAGTTGAGCCGATCACGATGTCAACCGGCGTGACGCCCGCGAGCCGCTTCCCCAGCTCGTCCACGAGGGTCTGGCGCTCAGCCGAAGGAATGCTGCCCTGCGCGCAACCAGGCCGCGGCCGGTCGTTACGGAAGGAGGACCTGGCGGACGGGGATACCGGCAGCGCCACGCTGGGGAGACCGAAAAGACAGTCCCCCTGCGTAGCATGTCAAGGTGGCCGACGATGATTCCGAGCTTTTGAACATGCTGGTCCCGCCCGACGAGCGAGAACACTTCCAACGCTTCACCGTCGCGGTCAACAACACCACGCGCGTGATCGATGCGCTCTCCCAGTGGAGCGCCCTTTCCTTCGCCTCCGAAGGCGTGGACGACCCCGACCAGCAGATGCGCGCCCCGAACGTCCTCTGGCTCACCTCCAAAACCCAGCTCACCAAGGACATGGTGCTCTCCGCGCTGGCAGCACTGGTCGCCTGTAACACGGTCAGCGTCGTACGCGACGGCGTCTGGACGGTCAAAGCCCCCCGCGGCGAGAACGAAACCCAGGCTGCGCGCAATCGCCTCTGGACTCACCTGCGTTCAGCCACCCGCGACGGCGAACCGAACCCCGTCGGTGCGCCCTGGCTGCCCGAGCCCCCGGAGATCAAGGCAGACGGCGTCGGCTGGTGGTAGCCGGACCACAAACCCTGCGACCACCCCGAGCCTTGCCGAGGCCTCCATGTGCGGGCCGGTGCGGTCGGCGAGTTCGCCGGCGGACGGCTGCGCAGGCAGGTCCGGCCGAATAACGCCGACCGGCGGTACCGGCCGCTCGTCCGGGGCCTGCGCGCTCATCCAGCGCGGGCCGAGGATCAGCAGCAGTGGCGCGGCACCTGACGCGCCGAGAGCAAAGGTCGCGCGGCCGGGACGGTTGGGGGCCGCGTGCTGGCGGCTCACCGCGCACCGTCCTCGGTCGCCTCGCTGGCCTCGGTCTGCGCCCGGCGGCGGCGCTGGCCGGAGTCGATCGCTCGCGCGCTCCCCTCGCCGCGCTCGACCTAGCGCCGGTACTCGGCCCAGTCGCGAGGTGTCCAGCCGTCAAGGGCGCGCGGAAAGTCGTCGCCGGTACTCACGCGTCCACCTCGACGGCCGGGACGTCGTACATCCCCGCGCATGGGGTGCAGGCGTACAGGTCCGCGCGGTCCGTGCCCAGCCTGACGGGGAACCGGGGGTCGGGGGTGCCGCTGCACCAGCAGCAGGAACGGCCCTCGCGCTGCCGGTTGCCGGGGCGCAGCGGGAGGTCGGGGCGGATGCGGGAGCGGAGGATGAAGACGCGGCCTCGGGTGAACGTGACGCCCTCGATGGCGCCGTCCTTGTAGACCGGGTCGACCAGCTCGTCGTTCTCGTCACGGATCCCGATGAGGTTCTCCGCCCAATGGGAGCGGCGCCACGTGCCGTAGTCCCGGCCGGGGCCGGGTGCGTTCGACTGCTGGCCCACTGTCTGTGGGGCTTCGGGGGGGTGCCCGCGATTGCCATGTGGCCGAAGCCGTGGTCACTCAGGGAGACGCGGCAGCGATCGAATCCGTTACGCCAACCGGAGGCGGGCGCGGTCAGAGGCCGAGGATGGCGTCGGGGTTCGCTCCGGCTCCCCCACTCGACCAAGATCGTTCTTGCTCCGTCGCGCAAAGCTTCGATTCGGCGCCGACGCGCAGAGACCGACACGGCGTGCAGCCCGCTGCTATCTCTCTGTGATACAGCAAGGTCATCGCTACGCCTGGCCGGGGCCATCGGGAAGGGTGTGGCGGAGGCGATCCTGATCTTCTTCCGAGGGATAGGGTGGGGGCTTCCCACGACCGCCTTCGGAGGTGCCCGCCCGGTGGCTGACAGCTTTGTTCACCTGCACAATCACACCGAGTATTCGATGCTTGACGGCGCTCAGAAGCTGAAGCCGATGTTCGCTGAAGTCGATCGTCAGGGCATGCCGGCCGTGGCCATGAGTGATCACGGCAACATGTTCGGTGCGTACGAGTTCCACCAGGTGTCCAGGGGCTTCGACAACGTCAAGCCGATCATCGGGATCGAGGCGTACGTCGCCCCGTCCTCACGGCGCAACCGCAAGCAGGAGTTCTGGGGGCCGGGCGGGCAGCGCGCCATGTCGGATGACGGCGAGGGATCGAAGGACGTCTCGGGCGGAGGCCGCTTCACACACATGACGATGTGGGCCCAGAACGTCCAGGGCCTGCGCAACCTGTTCTACCTGTCCACTGAGGCCAGCTATACCGGGCAGTTCCCCGCTGGCAAGCCGCGCATGGACATGGAGTTGATCGGTGAGCACTCCGAGGGCATCATCGCGACGACTGGCTGCCCCTCAGGTGCGATCCAGACCCGTCTGCGACTGAACCAGTACGACGGGGCACGCGAGGTCGCCGCCGCCTACCAGGACATCTTCGGCCGGGAGAACTATTTCCTGGAGCTGATGGACCATGGCCTGTCCATCGAGCGGGACGTCCGGGACGGGTTGCTGCGCCTGGCCAAGGAGCTGAACATCCCGCTCCTGGCCACCAACGACGCGCACTACGTCCACGAGGACCAGGCGGACGCGCACGACAACCTTCTGTGCATCGGCGTCGGCAAGAACAAGGCCGACGAGAAGCGGTTCAGGTTCTCCGGCAGCGGCTACTACCTGAAGACCGCCAAGGAGATGCGTGCCCTGTTCTCGGAGCTGCCGGAGGCGTGCGACAACACGCTGCTGATCGCGGAGCGGATCGAGTCGTACGACTCCGTCTTCGAGAACGTCGATGAGATGCCGCAGTTCCCTGACGTGCCGGAGGGGGAGTCGCAGGAGTCCTGGCTGCGCAAGGAGTGTCTGAAGGGCCTCGCCATGCGCTATGGCAGCCCTATCCCTGCCGAGGTCATGGAACGCTTCGAGACCGAGATGTCGGTCATCGGCCCCATGGGCTT